>JAWKRT010000001.1:601343-902015 GCA_041389495.1 Myxococcota bacterium
CGTCGGGGTGGCGCAGCTCCTCGCGATCGGCGGCGCGATCGCGGGGGGCACGCTCGCGGAGCGACGCGGGCCGGGCGCCGTGCTCGTCGCGGTGCTCGGCGCGCTCGCCGCGTGCCTCGCGGCCTACCTCGCGCTGCCGGGCGTCGGCGTGGCCGTCGCGGTCGCCATCGCGTTCGGCGCGACCTCGGGCGGCGCGATGCCCGTCTACTCGCTGCTGCTCACCCAGCGCTTCGGCGCGACGGCGGTGGGCACCGTGCTCGGTCTCTCGAACCTGTGCCTCCTGCCGTTCGGCATCGCGATGCCGGTGCTAGGCGGCGCGATCCACGACCGGACGGGCGACTACGCGTGGATGCTCGTCGTGTGCGCGGCGGCGCTCGCCGCCTCCGCCGCGCTCGTCGCGCTCTCCGGTCGGGCCGCCGCATCGGCCGCGCCGGTCGAAGCGGCGCCTTCGGCCGAGCGCGCGGTCTAGCGCCCGCCTTCCGCCGCACGCGCGCGCGTGGACGCGCGCCGGCAGCGTACGCCTCCGCGCGCCCGTGGCGCCGCGCGCGTCGTCGTGGTCCAATGGGCGGCCGCCGCGGCGCCGTCGCGGCCATCCGGCACGTCGAACGCGGAGGAGCGAGAGCGTCATGGGCATCGTCGAAGGGAAGTGCGTCGTCATCACGGGCGCGGGCCGCGGCATCGGGAAGGGCCACGCCACCGTGCTCGCCGCCGAGGGCGCGAACGTCGTCGTGAACGACGTCGACCTCGCAGAGGCCGAAGCCGCGGTCGCCGAGATCGAGAAGGCGGGCGGGCGCGCCGTCGCGAACGGCGACGACATCGGCACGCGCGCCGGCTGCGAGGCGCTCGTCGCGCAGTGCGTTGCGGCGTTCGGGCGCATCGACGGCGCCGTGAACAACGCCGGCATCGTGCGCGACCGCTCCTTCCTCAAGATGACCGACGCCGAGTTCGACGACGTCTTCCGCATCCACGCGAAGAGCACGTTCTGGTGCAGCCAGGCCGCGGCCAACCGCATGCGCGAGCAGGGCACCGGCGGCTCGATCGTCAACACGACGTCGGGCGCGCACATGGGCAACTTCGGCCAGACGAACTACGCGGCGGCGAAGGGCGCGATCGCCTCGATGACGTACACGTGGGCGGGCGAGCTCGCGCGCTACGGCATCCGCGTGAACTGCATCGCGCCGAGCGGCTCGACGCGCATGACGCAGACCGCGAAGGACGCCGACGGCAACGACATCGAGATGCCCTACTGGGACCCGGCGCTCAACGGTCCGGCCGTCGCCTATCTGATCAGCGACGAAGGCAGCTGGGTCACCGGCCAGGTGATCGCGACCGGCATGCAACGCCTCGGCGTCATGAAGCAGCCCGCCTACGGCGACACGCTCCTGCGCGAGGACGGCTGGGACGTCGCCGGCGTGCGCGAACACTTCAAGGCGCACTTCGGCCGCAAGCTCGAGCCGTTCGGACTCGCGAAGGCACCGTACGCCTACTACGACGGCGTGGTGGCCAAGAAGTGAGGCGGGGCGGGCCGGCCGCCTAGCGAACCGGGAACTCCGCCTCGATCGACGCCGCGACGCGCTCGATCAGCGCGCGGCGGAACGCCTGCTTCGTGCGCGCGACGTGCTTGCCCGCGAACGAGGCGATGTCGCGGGCCTCGGCGAGGGCGTCGTCGAGCAGGCGCTCGGCGGGCGCGGTGCGGTCGAGGAAGCCGGCCTCGGCGGCGCTCGCCGGGGCGTGGATCTGCGCGAGGATCGCGGAGCGCGTGAGGTGGCGCTTCGAGAGGCGCGCCTCGGCGAGCTCGACGGCGAACGTCGGCAGGTGCATCGAGATGCGGCTCTCGTTGAGCGCGATCTTGCACGGCGTGTCCGCGCCGATGCGCACGTCCGACGACAGGAGCAGCAGCGCGCCCATGCCGAGCGCGTGGCCGGTGCAGGCCGCGACGACGGGAATCGGCGAGCCGTAGACGCGGAGGAGCAGGCCCGCTCCCGCTCGCAGCAGATCGTTCGCCTCGGGGCCGCCGCGCCCGAGCTCCTTCAGGTCGAAGCCGGCGGAGAAGGTGCCGGGCCGCCCCGTCAGCACGATCGCCTTCGCGCCGGCGTCGGCGGCGCGGTCGAGCGCGGCATTCGCCTCGGCGATCGATGCGCGCGAGAAGGTGTTGGCCTTGCCGTCGTCCCACACGAGCAGCGCGACGTCGTCGCGCAGCTCCGTCGTCACGCGCTCCATCGGCTTCCGTCCCCCGCGCGCGTCGCGCGTCCGGCTAGGCGTAGACGAAGCGCGTCAGCGCCTCGGCCACGCAGGCGGGCTTGTCCTCGCCCTCGATCTCGATCGTCACCTTCTGCTTCACCTGCACGGCGCTGCCGCCCGCGACGAGCTCCGCCGAGACGAGCTCGCGCCGCGCGCGCACGCGCTTGCCGACGCGCACGGGGCTCGGGAAGCGCACCTTGTCGAGCCCGTAGTTCACGGCCATCGCGAGGCCTTGATAGGCGCCGGCCTCGGTCGGCAGGCCGGCCTGCAGCTTCGGCAGCAGCGACAGCGTCAGGAAGCCGTGGGCGATCGTGCCGCCGAAGGGCGTCTTCGCGGCGCGCTCGGGGTCGACGTGGATGAACTGGTGGTCGTGCGTGCAGTCGGCGAACGCGTCGACCTGCGACTGGTCGATCTCGAGCCACTCGCCCGGCCCGACCTCGATGCCCGCGGACTTCTGGAACACGGCGAGCGCGTTCTCGGCGTGGGTCCCCATTCCTCGATCCTCCTCGCGGCGCGACGCGCCGGCGTTCAGGCCTCGGCGCGGAGGGCCGCGTCGAAGCGCGCGAGCGACTGGAAGCGCGCGGTGTGGTGGTCGGCGTCGCCGAACAGGCCCTGCAGCACGCGCAGCCGCTTGAAGTAGAGGCCTTCGTCCTGCTCGTCGGTGACGCCGATGCCGCCGAACAGCTGGATGGCGTTCTCCTGCACGTACCAGCCGCCGCGCGTGAGCTGCCACTTCGCCGCGGAGACCTCGGCCATGCGCTCCTCGGCGTCGTCGGCATCGACCTGGATCGCGGCCAGGATCATCGCGGACTTGCAGAGCTCCGCCTCGGCGAACATGTCGACCGCGCGGTGCTGCAGCGCCTGGAAGCTCCCGATCGGCACGCCGAACTGCACGCGCTGCTTGAGGTAGGCGACGGTGCGCTCGAACAGCTCCGTCACGCAGCCGAGCCCCTCCGCGCACGCGGCGGCGGCGCCGCGGTCCATCGTCCACTCGAGGTGCGGAGCCGCGCCGCCGACCGGCCCGAGCACGCGATCGGCGTCGACCTCGACGCCGTCGAAGCGCAGGAGCGCCGTCGTGTGCCCGTCCATGCCCTTCGCGTTCGTGCGCGTGAGCCCCTTCGCGTCGCCGTCGACGACGAAGAGCGTGATGCCGTCGGCGTCGAGCTGGTCGCCGGACGTGCGCGCGGCGACGACGACGTGGTCGGCCGCGTGGCCGTTCAGCACCCACGTCTTCGCGCCGTCGATGCGGTAGCCCGCGCCGCTCGGCTTCGCCGTGGTCAGGCAGTCGGTCGTCGCGTAGCGGCTCTGGCGCTCCGCGTAGGCGAGCGCGAGCGACGCCTCGCCCTCGACCATCGGCGCGAGGAAGCGCTCGCGCTGCGCGTCGGTGCCGAGGCGCGAGAGGAGCCCGCCCGCGAGCACGACCGACGGGAGGAACGGCTCGGGCACGAGGCCGCGGCCGAGCTGCTCGAGCACGAGCGCGACGTCGACGAAGCCGCCGCCGAAGCCGCCCTGGTCCTCGGGCAGCTCGATGCCGAGCCAGCCGAACTCGCCCATGCTCCGCCAGACGGCGGGCTCCCACGTCCGCTCCGTCGTGCGCAGCTTGCGGAAGCGCGCGACCGGCGAGTCGTTCTCGACGAACTTGGCCACGGTGTCGACGAGCATCTGCTGCTCGTCGGAGAGATCGAAGTTCACGGGGTCCTCCTCGCCTAGCTCGGGAGCCGCAGGATCTGCTTCGCGACGACGTTGCGCTGGATCTCGTTGCTGCCGCCGTAGATGGTGCACGCGCGCAGGTAGTTGAAGCGCGACGCGATCCACTTCTCGAACTCGGGCAGCACCTCGGCGGGCGCGTCCTTCCAGCCCATCGCGTCGTGCCCCATCGCGTCCATCGCGAGCTCCGTGACCTCCTGGTACGTCTCCGTGCCCACGAGCTTCAGGATCGAGCTCTCGGGCCCGGGCGCGCGGCCGAGCTGCGCGGCGGCGAGCGTGCGGTTCTGCGTCATCGTGACGGCGCGCAGGCGCATCTCGAGCGCCGCGATGCGGCGGCGGAAGGCCGGGTCGTCGAGCAGCGTGCCCTTGCCGAGCGGCGTCTTCGCCGCGATGCGCTTCACGTGCACGAGCCAGCCCTGCGACTCGGACACGCCGCCGATCGCGGTGCGCTCGTGGCCGAGCAGCGCCTTCGCCATCGACCAGCCGCCGTTCTCCGGGCCGACGCGGTTCGTCTGCGGCACGCGCGCGTCCTTGAACCACGTCTCCGAGAAGGCCATCGTGCCGCCGGTCGTGAGGAAGGGCTTCACCTCGATGCCCGGCGTCGCGTGGATGTCGGCGAGCAGGAAGGAGATGCCCTCCTGCGGCTTGCCCGCCTGGCTCGTGCGCGCGAGCACGAAGATCCAGTCGGCGTACTGCGCGTTCGTCGTCCACGTCTTCTGGCCGTTCAGGACGTAGTCGTCGCCGTCCTTCTCCGCGCGCAGCTGCAGGCTCGCGAGGTCGGAGCCCGCGTTCGGCTCCGAATAGCCCTGGCACCACACCTCCTCGCCCGAGAGGATCTTCGGCAGGAAGCGCGCCTTCTGCTCGGGCGTCCCGAACTCGATGATCAGCGGCCCGACCATCACGAGCCCGAACGGCGAGAGCTCGGGCGCGTTCGCGCGCGCGAGCTCCTCGGAGAAGACGAAGCGGCGCGTCACGTCCCAGCCCGTGCCGCCGTGCTCGGCCGGCCAGTTCGGCGCGATCCATCCCTTCCGGTACAGGATGCGATGCCACTCCATCTGCTCCTCGTGCGAGAAGTAGTGGCCGTCCTTCGCCTTGCGCCGCATCTCGGGCGGCATCTCGGTCGCCAGGAACGCGCGCACCTCCTCGCGGAACTGCACGTGCTCGGGGGAGAGGTCCATGTCCATCGAAGCGGTCTCCAGGGTTCCGCGCGCGCGCGGCGAAGCGCCGCGGTGGGGCGCGATGTCGAGTGCGGGAAGGCCGCAGCATAACCGCGCGGACGCGCGCGCGGGACCGCCGCGGCGCACTTCGCGCGCGACGGCGCGCGTCGCGAGCGGCGTCGAAGGACGGGCGCCGGAGCGGACTCGAAGTCAGCGCGCGTCGGGGCTCACTCGGCGTATCCGATCGCGCGCAGCCGCTCGCGCTCGGCGTCCGAGAGCAGCGCGCGCCCGGGGGCCACGGCGTCGGCGCCGCCGTCGGGCGGGGCGGCGAATGCCGCCGCGGCGCGCTCGTTCGCGTCGTACCACGCGAGCAGCTCGCGGGCGAGCCGGCGCGCGAGGGCGGGCTCGGCCGCGGCCAGGTCGTGCCGCTGCAGCGGGTCGTCGTCGAGGCGGTACAGCTCGCCCGGTCCGCGCAGCGCGAAGGCGCGCTCGTCCTCGGTCGTCCTCGTTAGGTCGAGATCGACGAAGCCGACGAGCGTCCACGGGACGCCCTCGACGTCGCGCGCGATCGCGCTCGAGTAGTCGCCGTAGAGCCCGGGCATGCGACCGTCGACGTGCGCGACGGCCGACTGCGCCGCGCGTCCGTCGAGCAGCGGGAGCAGGGATTCGCCCTGCATCGAGGCCGGGACGTCGAGCCCGAGCGCGTCGAGCACCGTCGGTGCGACGTCGACGAGCTCGCTCCACGCCGCGGCGCGCGCGCCGCGCGGGACGCCCGGCCCGGCGATCGCGAGCGGGACGCGCGCGACCTCGTCGTAGGCGCTCTGGTGCGAGCCGCGTCCGTGCTCGAAGAGCTCCTCGCCGTGGTCGGAGGTCGCGACGACGAGCGTGCTCGCGTCGAGCGCGAGCTCGCGCAGCGCGTCGAGCAGCGCCCCGAGCCGTCGCTCGTCGGCGTGCAGCACCTCGGCGTCGTAGAGGCCGTGCAGCACCTCGAGGTCGCGCGGCGTCGCGTCGCCGCGGCGGCGCATCTCGACGAGCAGCTGCGTGTCCCCGCGCCGGTCCCAGTCGACGCCGTCCGGGAAGACGCGCGCGACGAAGTCGTCGGGCGCGCGGTACGGCCACTCCGTGCCGACGTCGGAGTGCACGTCGTAGAAATGGACGAACGCGAGGAACCGGTGCTCGGGGTCGCGCGCGCGCGCGGCGGCCTGCAGGGCGAGCCAGGCGCGCGCGGCATCGAGCGTCGCTGCGCCGTCGTCGTTCACGACGTAGGCGTCGAAGCCGCGCCCGAGCCCGAAGTCGGGCTTCATGTAGCCGCCTGCGCTCACGAACGCGGCGGTCGCGAAGCCCTCCTCGCGCAGGATCGACGCGAGCATCGGCGTTCCCGCGCGCGCGGGCGTGTGCGAGGAGGCGCCGTGCGTCGCGACGTAGAGCCCGGAGAGCATCGAGACGTGGGACGTGAGCGTCCACGTCTGCTGCGCGTAGACGCGCTCGAAGAGCGCGCCGCGCGCGGCGAGCCGGTCGAAGCGCGGCGTCGTCGCGTGCGCGGCGTCGTAGGCGCCGACGTGGCGCGCGCCGAGCGCGTCGATGCTGACGACGAGCGCGCCGAGCGCCGCGTCGCCGCCTTCCTCGTGTGGCGGATCGGCCGGCGCGCACGCCGCCTGCGCGATCGCGAGGAGCGACACCGAGGCGAGGCGGCGGGCGATGCGAGCGCGACCGAAGACGGGCACTTCGCGCATGGTACGCTGCGCGCCGTCGGGGTGGGGCGAAGATGCGCGAGCGGGCTCCCATCGAAGTCGTCCCGCCGGCGGCGCGCGGCGCTGCGGCGGGTGCATGCGCGCGGCTCGACGCGCGCGGCGGCGTCCGTGTGCATGCGCGCAGCGCGCTCGAGCGCGCGTTCGACGGCGGCTGCGTGATCGCGTTCGCGCTCGCCTGGTCGTGGCTCGCGCTCCGCTGCGCGCGCGCGGCGTCGCCGGCCGAGCTCGCGACCACGGCGGCGGTCCTCGTCCTCCCGGCGCTCGTCGCCGCCGACTTCGCCGCCGGCCTCCTGCACTGGTTCGCCGACACGTTCTTCGACCGCGCGACGCCGCTGCTCGGCCCCACGTTGATCCGCGCCTTCCGCGACCACCACCGCGACCCGGGCGCGATCGCGCGCCGCGGCCTCGTCGAGGTGAGCGGCCAGAACTGCTTCGCGTGCGTGCTGCTGATCGCGCCCGCGTTCGCGTTCGCGCCGTCGTCGCCGCCCGCGCGCGCGGCGATCGTCGGCGCGCTCCTGTTCACGCTCGCCATCGCGCTCACGAACCTGTTCCACCGCTGGGCGCACGCCGAGCGCGCGCCGCGGACGGTCGCCGCGCTGCAGCGCATCGGGCTCGTGCTCGCGCCCGCGCGACACGCCGAGCACCACGCGGGCGCGCACCGGCGCGGCTACTGCGTGACCACGGGCTGGCTGAACGGGCCGCTCGATCGGCTGCGCTTCTTCGACGGGCTCGAGCGCGCCGCGCGCGCAGCGGTGCGCGGCGCGGGCCGCCTGCGCCGCGCGCGGCGCTTGCGCGTCGATCGCGGGCGATCTAGGTAGGATGCCGCGCGCGCACGGGTGCGAACGCGCCGACGCCCGGCGCGCCGCCCGCCGCCCGCCGATCGCCGATCGCGCAGAGAGGGATCCATGCCGACGCTCCACGACTTCCGACTCACGACCATCGACGGGGAGGACCGCTCCCTTCGCGACTTCGAGGGCAAGGTCGTCCTGCTCGTCAACGTCGCCTCGAAGTGCGGGCTCACGCCGCAGTACGACGGGCTCGAGCGCCTCTACGAAGCCCATGGCAAGCGCGGCCTCGCGGTGCTCGGTGTGCCGTGCAACCAGTTCGCCGGCCAGGAGCCGGGGAGCGAGAGCGAGATCGCCTCGTTCTGTCGGACCACGTACGGCGTCACCTTCCCGATGTTCGCGAAGGTCGAGGTCAACGGGCCGGGCGCGCACCCGCTGTACCAGTGGCTCACGTCGCTCGACGTCGCGCCCGAGGGCCGCGGCGACGTGAAGTGGAACTTCGGCAAGTTCCTGATCGGACGCGACGGCGCGCCCGTCGCGCGCTTCGAGCCGCGCACCGAGCCGCAGGCGAAGGAGCTCGTCGAGAAGATCGAGTCGCTCCTGTAGGAGCGGCGCGCCGGGAGGCCCGCCAGGTGGGAGACTTCGAGGTCGACACCCGCGTCGCGCCGCTCGGCGGCGGCCGCTACCGCGCGCACCTCGACCCGGACTGGGAGATCTGGGGCCCGAACGGCGGCTACGTGGCCGCCATCGCGCTGCGCGCGGCCGGTGCGGAGGCCCGTCTCCGGCCGTCGAGCTTCACGTGCCACTTCCTCGCGGTCGGTGCGTTCGACGAGGCCGTCGCGGAGGTCGAGGTCGTGCGCGCGGGCCGCCGTTCGGAGCTGCTGCGCGCGCGCATCGTCCAGGGCGAACGCGTGCTCGTCGAGGCGCTGCTGCGCACGGCGCGCGAGGGGCCGGGGCTCGAGCACGTGCGGCCGACGATGCCGCCCGCGCCGCACTGGAGTGCGTTGCCGAGCGTCGACGCGCTGCTGCCGGCGGACACCCCGCGCCACGCGTTCTGGCAGAACCTCGAGCAGCGGTTCCCCGACCCGGAGCGCGTCGCGGCCGAGCGGACGGCGCGCGAGCCCGAGTGGATCGAGTGGTATCGCTTCCGACCGCGCGCGACGTTCGACGACCCGTGGGTCGACGCGGGGCGCTCGCTGCTGCTGCTCGACACGCTCGGGTGGCCCGCCGCGTGCGGCCCGCACCCCGACGGCGCGTTCATCGCGCCGAGCCTCGACGTCACCGTCTGGTTCCACGACGCGGCGCCGCGGGCGGAGTGGCTGCTCGCGCACGTGCGGGCGCCGCTCGCGAGGGGCGGCCTCATGGGTGCGCAGGGTGCCGTCTACGCGGACGACGGCCGGCTGCTCGCGACGGGGGGCTCGCACATGCTGTGCGCGCCCGCTCCCGCGCCGGCCGGCTGACGTGCGCGCGCGCGCGCGCTGCTAGCGTCCGCGCGTCGAGGCCTCGCGCGAGGAGGGCGCTTGTCGACGTCCACGGCGATCACCGACGGCATCCGTGTGTCGGTCGAGGCGGAGTACTCGCCCGCACACTCGGCGCCCGAGCAGAGCGAGTGGTTCTTCCTGTACACGGTGACGATCGAGAACGAGAGCGATCGCACCGTGCAGCTCCTGTCGCGTCACTGGATGATCGTCGACGCGACCGGGCGGCATCAGGAGGTGCGCGGGCCGGGCGTCGTCGGCGAGCAGCCCGTGCTCGAGCCGGGCGACCGCTACCAGTACACGTCGGGTTGCCCGCTCGCGACGCCGTTCGGCGCGATGCAGGGCAGCTACCGCATGACGACCGCGGACGATCGCGAGTTCGACGTCGCGATCGCGCGCTTCGAGCTGCGCGAGCGGCGCGCCATCCACTGAGGCGCGCGCCGCGCGCGGGGGCCGGCCGCGCACGCGTCCGCCCGAACGCGAAGGGGGCGGTGGCCTCCGGCCACCGCCCCCGCGCGAACCGCCGCCGCCTCGATGCTAGGCGGACTCGAACAGCGACGCGAAGCCCTGGCCGCCGCCCACGCACATCGTCACGATGCCGTAGCGCTTCTTGCGGCGCTTGAGCTCGCGCAGGAGCGTGCCCGTCAGGCGCGCGCCCGTCATGCCGAACGGGTGGCCGATCGAGATCGAGCCGCCGTTCACGTTGAGCTTCTCCGTCGGGATGTCGAGCACGCGCTGCACCTGCAGCACCTGCGACGCGAACGCCTCGTTCAGCTCGACGAGGTCGATGTCCGCCATCGTGAGGCCGTGGCGCTTGAGCAGCTTCGGCACCGCGTAGATCGGCCCGATGCCCATCTCGTCGGGCTGGCAGCCGGCGATCGCGGAGCCGCGGTAGATACCGAGCGGCTCGACGCCGAGCTGCTTCGCGCGGTCGGACGAGAGCAGCAGGCACGCGGCCGCGCCGTCCGAGAGCTGCGAGGCGTTGCCGGCCGTGACCGTGCCGCCTTCCTCCGCCTTCTTGAACACGGGCTGCAGCTTGGTCAGCCCCTCGAGCGTCGTGCTCGCGCGGTTGCACTCGTCGCGGTCGACGACGACCTCGGATTCGTAGTCGTCGCCGTCCTTCACGATGTTCTTCATCGTGACCGTCATGGGCGCGATCTCCTCCGCCATCCAGCCCTTGTCCTGGAAGTGGGCGGTGCGCTGCTGGCTCCGCAGCGCGTACGCGTCCTGGTCCTCGCGCGAGACCTTGTACCGCTCGGCGACGATCTCGGCGGTGAGCCCCATCGGGAAGTAGAGGCCCGGGAAGCGCTTGCGCGCCGTCTCGTTGACCATGCGCGTCGTGTTCTGCGTGCCGTCCTGCATCATCGTGATCGTCTCGACGCCGGCGCCGATCGCCGCCTCGACGCCCTCGTTCACGATCATGTGCGCGGCCATCGCGACGGCCTGCGAGCCCGACGAGCAGAAGCGGTTCACGGTGGTGGCGGCGACGGACACGGGAAGCCCGGCGGCCATCGCCGCGATGCGCCCCATGTTCATGCCCTGCACGCCTTCCGGGAAGCCGCAGCCGAGCACGACGTCCTCGATCTCCTCCGGGTCGAGGTTCGGGGCCGACGCGGCGACCTCGCGCATGCAGTGCGCGACGTAGTCGACGGGCGACGTGATGTTGAACGATCCGCGGTGGGCCTTCGTGAGCCCCGTGCGCTTGCAGTCGACGATCACGGCTTCGCGAGCCATGCGATTCCTCCGGTGGCGTCGTCGCCCGCGCGGCGACGCGAGATGGGCGCTCCCCACCTCGCGAGCGGCGAGGCCGAGATGCGGCGGGGGTCGGAGCATACCCGGCTCGCGCGGGACTCGGAGTCCGAACGTGCGCGCGGCGCCGGGCGCACCGGGCTCGCCGCGCCGCGCGCCGCGGCCGGGCTAGCGGGCCGCGCAGGGGTCGAAGGGAGCGGGCGCGCCTTCCGCGGCCGGCCGCGCGGGCGCGATGCGGAAGCGCTGCGCGCCGAGCGCGTCGACCCGCGCGACCACCTCGTCGCCGTCCTCGAGATAGCCCTCGGCGTCGAGCCGGGCGCGCTGCTCGGCGGCGAAGTTCGCGAACGGCCCGCGCGCGCGCGCGAGGCCGCGCGCGACCGCGCCGAGCGGCGACGGCGCCTGCATCGCGATGCCCGCCGGCGTGCCCGTCGCGACCAGGCTCCCGGCCGGCAGCACGAGGCGGTCGCCGACGCGCTTCGCGATCGGGAACCGCCACCGCTCGCCGCGCAGCACGCCGTCGATCACGGGCGCGTCCTCGCTCGCGAGGCGCTCGCGCGCGAGCGCGCCCAGCCACTCGAGCAGCGCGTGCGGGTCGCGCCGCATGAGCGACGTGTCCGAGCGCTGCCGCAGCGAGCGCGGACCGTTCGCCTCCTCGACCTCGAGCGTCAGCGCGAGCGGTCGCGCGCAGTCGCCCGGGAAGGGGCGCAGGTCGGCGCCGTGCACGAGCCATGGCCCCGCCGGCAGGAAGCCGGGGCGCGACTTCGCCTCCGTGAAGTGCGCGCGCGAGCCGAGCACGATCGGCTCGCGGTCCGTCACGTCGTCGACCTGGAGATAGGCGAGGTGCGCGTCGAGCTCGCCGCGCGGCGGTAGCTGCTCGAGATCGAGGTCCTCGAGCACGACGAACGCGAGCTCGACCTCGTAGTCGAGCAGCGCGACGCCGTCGGCGCGCGGCACGTCGCGGTACGGGCCGGTCGGCGCGACGGCCTTCGCGAACGCGAAGAAGTCGTCCTCGGCGCCGGCCTCGCGCGCGTGCTCGGCGTAGTTGAGGCCGATGCCGATCGAGATCGCGTCGCCGCTCTCGATCGCGGCCTGCGAGGTCGCGATGGGCGCGCAGATGCGCTCGTCCGCGTCCTCGCGGAGGATCTCGTCGACGTAGCGCGCGAAGCGCGGGTCCAAGCCGCCCGGTGCGCGCGTCGCGGCCTGCACGCGCCACGCGTCCCAGCGCGCGCGCGCGGCCTCGAGCTCGCGCGCGAAGGCCGCGCGCCGCGGCTCGGCGGGCGTCGCGACGGCGTTGCCCGCGTCGCGCAGCCACGCCGTCACGTTGAGGACGCGCGTCGGCACGCCGTCGACGTCCTCGAGCACGAGGCCGTACGAGGGCGAGAGCGCGTCGTCGACCTGTGCGGACAGGTAGCGGACGAGACGCGCGGGCGGCGGCGTCGCGTCGCAGAGCGGCGGGCGGCGCGGATCCGTGACGGGCGCGTTGCAGGCCGCGGCCGCGACGAGCGCGATCGCGAGCGAGGCGTGCGCGGGGATCGCGCGCGCGCGGCGGCCGGCGCGAGCGCCTACCACAGCGGCGCTCGCCGATCGAACCACGGGCGCGCGTCCTCGAGCTGCGCGCCGACGCGGAACAGCGTCGCCTCGTCGCCGAAGCGCGCGACGAGCTGGCTGCCGATGGGCAGGCCGTCGGCGTTCCACGCGAGCGGCACCGAGACGGCCGGGTTGCCCGACGCGTTCAGGAGCTGCGAGAACGCGGTCGACTCCTGCAGCCCGGCCAGGAACGCGGGCACGTCGGGGTTGCTGAGCGAGAGGCGGCCGAGCGGCGAGGGCGGGCCGGCCATCGTCGGCGTCACGAGCAGGTCGAAGTCGGCCAGGAAGCCCTCGACGGCGCGCGTGCTCTGGTGGATGAGCTTCACGGCCTTCGCGTACTCGGCCGCGCCGACGCTCCCGACCGTCTGGAACATGAACCACGACAGGTTCTCGACGTCGTCCTGCACGACCGCGCGACCGAGCGCTTCTCCGCGCGCCTCGAGCGTCGCGCGAAGGTGCGCGGCGATCACGATGCGCGTCGCGTCGCCGAGCGGCGCGAAGTCGAGGTCGAGCTTCGCCTCGCGCACGTCGTGTCCGAGCTCGCCGAGGAGCTTCGCGGTCGCGCGCGCGGCGTCGACGCAGTCGGCGTGCACGGGCGCGCCGTTGAACGCGTCCGTCTGGAGCGCGATGCGGAGCCGTCCCGGCGCGGCGCCGACCTCGTCGAGGTAGGGCCTCGCCTGCGGCGGTGCGGCGTAGGGCGCGCCGCGCTCCGGCGCGCAGACCGCATCGAGCAGCGCCGCGCTGTCGCGCACGGAGCGCGTCACGGCGTGGATCGTGCTCATGCCGTTCCAGCCCTCGCCCGCGTCCGGCCCGAACGGCACGCGCCCGCGCGAGGGCTTGAGCCCGAACAGGCCGCAGCAGCTCGCCGGGACGCGGATCGAGCCGCCTCCGTCGCTCGCGTTCGCCGCGGGCAGGATGCCGGCGGCGACCGCCGCGGCCGCACCGCCCGACGAGCCGCCCGCCGTCGCGCCGTCCTTCCACGGGTTCTTCGTGACGCCGAAGAGCTTCGATTCGGTCGTCGTCGTCAGCCCGAACTCCGGCGAGGCGCTCTTGCCGAACACGACGAGCCCGGCCGCCTTGTACCGCCGCACCATCTCGCTGTCGTGGTCGGGGACGTGGTCGGCGAACAGCCGGCAGCCGTTGGTCGTGCGCACGCCCTTCCACAGGAGATGGAGATCCTTCAGGAGGAAGGGCACGCCGCGCAGCGGGCCGTCGGGCAGGCCGCGCGCGATCGCGGCGCGCGCCTCGTCGATCATCCGGATCGGCACGGCGTTGATCTTCGGATCGCGCTCGGCGAGGCGCGCGAGCGCGCAGTCGAGGAGCTCCTCGGGCTTCGCTGCGCCCGTGCGCACCAGCTCGGCCAGGCCGAGTGCGTCGCGATCCTCGTAGTCGGCGATGCTCATCGCGGGTCCTCCGTGCGGGCGCGCAGCCTAGCAGCGGCCGCGTCGGCGCAGGGGCGCGGCCTGGCGGCCGATCGCGCTGGCCTACGCTCGGCGGGCGGGTGGCGCGCGGGGCGCGGCGCCGCGACGGGCGCGGCAGGTGAGGCGGGGAGGGGATGGAGCAGCGGCGCGCGCGAGCGGGGAGCGGGCCGGGCGCGCGTGCGCCGGGCGCGGCCGGGGATGCGGCCGCGATCGCGGATGCGCGCACCGCCGCGCGGCGGTGGGTCGAGCGCGTGGTCGTGGGCCTCGACCTCTGTCCGTTCGCCGGCGACGTGCTGCGCGGCGATCGGCTCCGCATCGCGGTGTGCGACGCGGCGTCGCCCGAGGGCGTGCTCGCCGCCCTCGACGCCGAGCTCGCGCGTCTGCTGCGCACGGAGGTCCGGGAGCTCGAGACGACGCTGCTCGTGCTCGCGAACGCGCTGCGCGACTTCGACGCGTTCAACGCGTTCCTCGACGTCGCCGAGGAGCTCGTGCGCCGGCGCGGCTGCGAGGGCGTCGTGCAGATCGCGAGCTTCCATCCGGAGTACCGCTTCGCCGGCGAGGCGCCCGACGACCCCGCGAGCTTTACGAACCGCTCGCCGCATCCCATGCTGCACCTGCTGCGCGAGGAGAGCGTCGCGCGCGCCGTCGCCTCGCATCCCGACCCGGCCGCGATCCCGGCGCGCAACGTCGCGCGCATGCGCGCGATGGGCGCGGATGCGCTCCGCGCGCTCGTCGCAGCGTGTCTGCACGATTCCGCGCCCCCGCCGCGACGGAGCTAGGGTGCAGGGCGGGAGGTCCACATGGTCCGCATGCACGTCGACTACCAGGGGAAGCTGCGCAGCGAGGCCGTGCACGAGCCGTCCGGGTCGCGCATCGAGACGGACGCGCCCGCCGACAACGAGGGGCTCGCCGAGCGCTTCTCGCCGACCGATCTCGTCTGCGCGGCGCTCGCGAGCTGCATCCTCACGACGATGGGCATCGTCGCGCGACGCCGCGAATGGCGCATCGAGGGCGCGCGCGTCGACGTCGAGAAGCACATGACGACCGACCCGGTGCGCCGCATCGGGCGCATCGTCGCGCGCATCGCGATGCCCGCCGGCATCCCCGAGGAGGCGCGCGCGGTGCTGGTGCGCACGGCGAACACGTGCCCCGTCCACCGCAGCCTGCACCCCGACGTCGAGCTCGACATCGCGTTCGACTGGGCCTGACGCGCCGCCGCACGGTGCGGGGCGCGCGCGTCAGTCGTCGCCGCGCGGGCGCCCGCGGAGCCTCTTGACGGCGGAGCGCCCGCGCTTGGCCGCGACGCGGCGCTCGGTGCTGCCCTTCGTCGGCTTCGTCGCGCGTCGGGGGCGCGCCGTCGAGAGCGCCTCGCCGAGCCATTCCTCCAGGCGGCGGGTCGCGGCTTCGAGATTGCGCCGCTGCGTGCGGTGCTCGCCGCTCGTCGCGCACAGCGCGCCGCTCGCGTCGAGCCGGGCGGCGAGACGCGCGCGCACGCGCGCGATCGCGGCGGCGCCGAGGACTTCGCGCGCGCCGTCGAGGTCGAGCCGGAGGTCGACCTTCGTGGCGACCTTGTTCACGTTCTGCCCGCCGGGCCCGCTCGCGCGCGCGTGGCGCACGCGCAGCAGGCGCGCCGGGATCCGCGCGCTGCGCGGCCGGCCCGCGGCGTCCCAGACGATCTCGAGGTCGCGGAGCTCGGACACGGTTCGCGCCCCCGGAGCCTTCGTTGCGGGTGCGGCGGCCGCACGCGCCGCGCAAGGCTACTGGCGCCGCGTCGCGTCGCTACCTTGCCCGCCCGCTCCGCGGCGTTCGTCGTGCGTCGCCGCGCGATCGGCGAACCGTCCTCCGCGCGCGCGCCCACCTCCGGGATGACCTTCGTGATCGCCGAGCTCGCCCTCGTCGCCAGCGCGCTCTACGCCGGTGCGGTCCTCCGCGCCGGCGTCGCCGCGCGCGCGCTGCCGGCGCGCGGGCTCGCGCGCTCGGCCTATCGCGCGCCCGACGCGGCGGATGCCGAGCTCGACGCGCTCGCGGAGCGCCACCCGACGCTCGCGCGCGTCGAGGCGTACGGGCGCTCGCAGGGCGGTCGCGCGCTGCGCCTCGTGCGCGTCGGTGCGCGCGAGGCGCCCGCTCGTCTGCTCGTCACCGGCCACATCCACGCCGGCGAGTTCGTCGGCGGGCACGTCGCGCGCGCGGTCGCGCGCGCCATCGCCGAGGGCGACGACGACGATGCGCGCGCGCTCCGCGCGCGCGCGCAGGTGCTCGTGGCGCCGCTCCTCAACCCCGACGGCGCCGTGCGCGTGTGGGAGCGCGGCGGGTGGACGCGCCTGTCGGGGATGCGGCACACGCAGGGCGGCGTCGATCCGAACCGCAACTTCCCGTTCGAAGGCTGGCGCGAGGGCGGGCGGCGCGACGGGCCCGCGCACCGGCGCGAGCGCGCGTGGAACTCGGCGCGCAGCCGGCCGGGAACCGTCTACTACCGCGGGCCGGGGCCGCTCTCCGAGGTCGAGTGCCGCGCGCTCGTCGCGCTCTGCGCGCGCGAGCGGTTCTGCGCCGCGCTCCACTTCCACAGCTTCGGCGCGGTCGTCTACGCGCCCGCGCTGGTCGACGGCTTCGCGGGCGCGCGCGGCGACGGCATCGCGCGCGGGCTGGCCGTCTTCGAAGGCGCCTTCCAGTCGCGACAGCGCGAGCGGCGCTATCGCTACGTGCCCGAGCGCCCGGCCGCGATCGCCGGCCAGCTCGACGCGTACCTCGTCGGCGCGTTCGGGATCCCGAGCGCGACCGTCGAGGTCGGGCGGCCGGGCCTCGCGCTGCTGCACCCGGCGCGCTTCGCGAACCCGTTCTGGCTGTGGAACCCGGTGGATCCCGAGCGGTGGGCGCGCAACGACGTCCCGGCCGCGCTGCACGCGCTGCGCGCGATGCTCGACGCGACCGGCGGCGCTCCGTCGTCGCCGCGGCAGCCGCGCCTCGCGGCCGCGATCGAGGCGGATCTCGGCGCGTGATCGCGGTGCGCGCCGCGCGCGCTCAGATGCCGAGGAAGCGGTCGATCTCGTCGGCGAGCTGCTCGGGGTGCGTCACCGGCAGCATGTGGCTGCCTTCGAAGACGGGGACGAGCTTCGCCGACGGAATGCGCGCGGCGAGGTCCTCGGCCACCGAGTACGGGACGAGGCGATCGTCGTTGCCGTGCAGCACGAGCGTCGGGACCTCGATGCGCTCGACGTCGAGGCCGCTCGTGTCCATGCGCGTCATCTCGGCGCGGTAGGCGGCGAGCGTTCCGGGGCGCGCGAGCATCGCGATCGTGTAGTCGGCCCAGCCGCGCGGAATCGCCTCGGCGCGCGAGAACGCGACGGCGAGCCCGCCGTTCGCGACCGCGCGCCCGAGCGGCGGAACGCGCGCGATCCAGTGCAGGAGCGGCTCGCCGAGCGGGCTCCCGAGCAGCGCGCCGGCGACGCCGAGGGGGTTGTCGCGCTCGCTCGGGGTCGCCGGGCCGATCGAGCCGACGAGCACGAGCCGGTGCACGCGCTCGGGGTGCGCGAGCGCGAACGTCTGCACCACGCCGCCGCCGTACGACCAGCCGACGAGCGAGGCGCGCTCGATCCCGAGCACGTCGAGCAGCGCGGCGAGGTCGTCCGCGTTCGAGGCCAGCGTGTACGTGCCGGCTTCCGCGGGATTCGCGCGGCTCGAGAACCCGTAGCCGACGCGGTCGTAGGCGATGGCGCGGCGGCCGCGCCGCGCGAGCGCGTCGGGCGTCTCGTACCAGTCGCTCGCGAAGGAGGGCAACCCGTGCACGAGCACGACGGGCGGGCGGAGCGCGTCGGCGCCGAACTCCCGGAAGTGGATGGCGCGGCCGTTCGCGAGAGGCTGGGTGCGCCCGCGCGGCGGCATCGCGGACGGATCGGGGCCGAGGCCGAGGAGGTCGAGCGCGGTGGGCAGGCCCGCCAGCACGAGCGCGACCGCGATCACGACCCAGAGCACGAAGCGTCGTACGCTCATGCGCGTTCCTCCCGTCGTCGGCGCGACGGCGCGGACGGTACCGCACGCCCGACGGCCGGACGCCTCTCGCGCGCCGATGCCCACGGCCCCGCTGCTAGAGTGCCTAGCATGGGGCGTCGTCGGTGATCCATCTGTCCGAGCGGGTGCTGCCGGCACCGCGCCGCGCGTCGCTTCCCGAGGCGCCGCCGCTGCGTCGGATGCTGGGCCCGAGCATCATCCTGCTCGGGCTCTCCATCGGGAGCGGCGAGTTCGTCCTTTGGCCGAAGCTCACGGCAGAATGGGGCTTCGGCCTCTTCTGGGCGTGCTGGCTCGGCGCCACGATGCAGTTCTTCATCGACATGGAGGTCGAGCGCTACACGCTCGCGACGGGCGAGAGCGCCGTCGTCGGGTTCGTGCGCGCGTCGCGCGCCTGGGGCCCCGTCTTCCTCGCGTGCGGCATCGTGCCCTGGATCTGGCCGGGGTGGGCGACGGGCGCGGGCGTGCTCCTCTCCTGGGAGATCGGCGGCCCGCCGGTGCTGTACGCGGTGGTCGGGCTCGTCGGCTGCGGCGTCGCGCTCACGCTCTCGCCGGTCGTCTACCGCTTCGTCGAGGTCGTGCAGACCGTCCTGGTCGTGACGATCTTCGCGCTCGTGCTGCTGCTCGCCGCGCTCGTCGTGCGCGGCGATTCGCTCGCGGCGCTCTTCGACGGCGCGTTGCGCTTCGGCTGGGTGCCCGACGGCATCCACCTGCCCGCGCTCCTCGGCGCGCTCGCGTTCGCGGGAGCCGGCGGCACCGTCAACCTCGCGCAGTCGAACTACATCAAGGACAAGGGCTACGGGATGGGCTGCTACATCGGCCGCATCACGAGCCCGCTGACGGGACGCGAGGAGGCCGAGAGCACGGTCGGCTACGCGTTCGAGGACGACGCTTCCGCGCGCGCGCGCTGGGCGACGTGGTGGCGGCGCGCCAACGTCGAGCACTTCTTCTCGTTCTACGTGCTGTGCGTCCTCTCGCTCGCGCTCTTCTGCCTGCTCACGCACGCGCTGATCGGGTCGGGCCGCATCGGCGGCGGCGACTTCGACTTCATCGCGGCGCAGGGCGACGCGCTCGCCGCGCGCTTCGGCGCGTGGGCGGAGCACGCCTTCTTCGCGGCCGGCTTCGCGGTGCTGTTCTCGACCGAGCTCGCCGTGCTCGACGCCGTGACGCGCGTCGTGGCCGACCTCGTCAAGGTCGTCGCGCTCCGCGATCGCGAGGACTGGACGATGACGCGCGTGTACTTCGCCGTGCTGTGGATGTTCGTCGCGTTCGGCGTGCTCGTGATCGCGCTCGGGATGCAGCGCCCGCTCCAGCTCCTCGTGCTGTCGGCGGCGCTCAACGCGGTGGTGATGTTCCTGTACTCGGGGCTCCTGCTCTGGGTCAACTGGACGAGCTTCTCGCCGCCGCTGCGCCCCGGCCCGCTGCGCGTCGTCGCGCTGCTCGGCGCGTTCGCGTTCTTCGGCTACTTCAGTGTGGTCACGCTCGTCGAAGAGGCGCCGAAGCTCGTTCGTTAGGCGCCGCCGAAGGCGCGCGTGACGAACCAGAAGATGCCGAGCCCGCAGATGCCGGCGGAAGCGGCGTCGACCACCCACCGGTGCGCGCTCCCGTCGCCGATGCGCCGGAGCATCCGCAGCAGCGGCCAGGCGGCGGCGACGACCGCGATCTGTCCGATCTCGACGCCGACGTTGAAGCCGAAGAGCGCGGGCGCGAGGCGCTCCGCCGGGAGCGCCATCTCCGCGAGGACGCCGGCGAACCCGAACCCGTGCACGAGCCCGAACGCGAACGCGAGCATCGCGCGCACGCGCGCGGGGCGGCGCGTGCGCGCGAGCAGGGCGAAGTGGCAGGCGGTGAAGACGGCGAGCCCGACGAGCGGAACGGCGCCGACGGCGCTCCGGCCGCCGAGTGCGACGGCCGCGCACAGAGCGAGCGCGACGACCGCGAGGACGGGCACGCTGCGCCCGCGCCCCGCGTGCGACCACGTGTTCTCCGCCGCGACGAGCGCGACCGAGAACCCGATCATCGCTTCCACCGCCGCGGCCTGCGGGTGCACGTAGCCGAGCACGGCCAGAGCGAGCGTCACGCTGTGCGCGATCGTGAAGCCGGTGACGACGCGTGCGACCTCGCCGAGCGCCGGGGCGAGCAGGACGAGCGCGAGCACGAACGCGAGGTGGTCCCAGCCCGACAGGATGTGCTCGACGCCGAGCCCGACATAACGTGCGAGCGAGCGGAGCGCGGGCTCTTCGGCGCGGGCGGGCGACGCGCCCGGTGGTCCGGCCTCCGCCGCGGGCAGGGCCCACGCGGGCTCCGCCTCGGTCAGCACGCGTTCGCTCACGCGCCCGTCGGTCCGCGCGACGCGGGCGAAGTGGAGATGGGAAGGCGCGACGTCGAGCAGCACGTTCGTCTCGATCGCCGCGGGCGGGCCGCCCGGGCAGACGACGCGCCACGCGAACGCCGCCCAGCCCTCGTCCGCGCTCCGCTGCTCGGGCGGGCCCTGCGCCTCGCAGAGCGGCCCGTCGACACCGCCCGAGCGCGCGACGAGCCGCTCGGCCAGGTAGGCGGCGGCGCGCGCCGCGAGCGTCGGGTCGTCGGGCGGCGCGTCGAGCGCGATGCGCGTCAGCTCGAGCCGCGGGATGCGCACCTTCACGCGCGCACCGCCGTCGTCGAGCTTCCAGCTCGAGTAGGAGACGCTGCGCGTGTGCGCGCGCGCGTCGCTCGACGGCAGCACCACGGCGCCGAACGCGAGCGCGATGGAGAGGGCGAGTGCGGCGCGCGCGACGGCCGCGTCGCCGCGTCCGGGCGGGGTGCGGGGCGCGAGGGTGGGCTGCGGCGGGAAGGGCGGGGTCACGGCCGGCGGACGCTAGCGCGCGCTGTGCGGCCCAATTTCAGAACGCCGTTCCGGCGAACGAGTTCGCATGATGGAGAGAAGGGCACCTCGTCGACTCGGCGGTCCGATTCCGATCGCACGCCCGGGATCGCGCGTCGTGGACCGAGCGTTCCCGCGACAGATCCGGGCCCGATCGGCCCGGTTCACGCCTCGATCGGCCGCGATTCGCCCCTCGTCGCCGGACTTCCGCGCGGAGGGCTTGCGCAGGATCGGATCTGTGCTAGTTTCTCGCCCGACACATCGCGATTCGCACCGCCATCCAAGCCCGCCGCCTCCGGCGGGCTTCGTCGTTCCGGGGATCTTCGCGATTCCTTCGCGCGCGCCGGGCCCGCGCTGCGCTCCGCCGATCAGCGGAAGAGCGCCGCGGCCAGTCGCTTCCGGAACGACGTCGTCAGCTCGTGGTCCGGACCGAGCACCTCGAACAGGTCGAGCATCCGCTGGCGGGCCGCGCCGCCCGCGTGCTGCGCGTCGCGTGCGACGCACTGCAGCAGCACGTCGAGTGCCGCGGCGTGGCGGCCCGCGCTCGCGAGCGCATTCCCGAGCGCGAGGCGCGCGTCGAGGTCGTCCGGGTTCCCGACGAGCACGGCCTCGAGCCGCGCGACCTCGTCGGCGACCGGCGCGCCCGGCGCATCGGCCGCGACGCGAAGCTGCGCGGCCATCCGCTGCGCGTCGGCGTGCTCGGGCTGGTCGGGGCCGATCGTCTCGAGCGCGTCCAGCGCCGCGCTCGCGTCGCCGCGCGCCGCGCGGAGCCGCGCGAGGCCGAGCCAGGCCCGCGCGTGGCGGCGGTCGAGCTCCGTCGCGCGGACGAACCGATCCTCGGCGGCGTTGTCGTGCCCCGCGGCGGCGAACTCCTCGGCCTCCGCGACGAGCTCGTCCGCCTCGCTCGGGAGGACGCTCGCGACGAAGCGCCGGACGACGGCCTCGGGCTGCGCGCCGGTGAAGCTCGCGACCGGCTCGCCGCCGCGGAACGCCACGACGAACGGAATGCTCCGGACGCGGAAGCGCGTCGCGGCCTCGGGCGCCCGATCGGTGTCGACCTTCGCGAGCAGGAACGCGCCGGCGTGCTCCTCGGCGACGCGCTCGAGCACGGGCCCGAGCGCGCGGCAGGGGCCGCACCACTCCGCCCAGAAGTCGACGACCACCGGGCGCTCCCGGGACCCCTCGACGACGACCCGCTCGAACGCGTCGTCGCCGACGTCGACGACCGTCGGCCCCGCTCCGCCTCCGCTGTCCATCGCTCGCCCTCCTCGCCTGCTCCGGTCCGCGCGCCGCGCGCCGCGCGAGTCTATCCTCGGCGGGGCACTCGGGAAGTGCGCTCGCATAACGAAGCGTCCGGAGGGCGAAGGGGGCACCGTGGACGACGTGCGGCTGACGCAGCTCGTTCCGGCTGGCGGCTGAGCCCGCAAGCTGGGAGCCGAGGACCTGGTCCAGGTCCTGAGGACGGTCGCTCCGTTCCCGACGCCGTGGGTCGACCCGCGCGTCGGGCCGATGGAGGACGCGGCGCTCGTGCGCCCGCCGTCCGCCGCCCCGCTCGCCTTCACGGTCGACTTCATCACGCCCATCGTCGACGACCCGTGGACGTACGGCGCGATCGCCGCGGCCAACGCGATGTCGGACGTGTACGCGATGGGCGGCCGCCCGCGCGTCGCACTCGCGGTCTGCGGCTTTCCCGACGACCGCGTCCCGAACGCGGTGCTCGCGCGCATCTTCGAAGGCGGTCGCGACAAGGCGGCCGAGGCCGGATGTGCGATCGCCGGCGGCCACACGATCCTCGACCCCGAGCTCAAGTACGGCCTGTGCGTGATCGGCGACGTCGAAGGGCCGCCTCTCGCGCAGACGGGCGCGCGGCCGGGCGACGCGCTCGTGCTCACGAAGCCGATCGGGTCGGGCGTCGCGGCGCAGGCGATCAAGCAGGATCGGCTGGCGCCGGCCGATCGCGACACCGTGGTCGCGGCCATGCTTCGGCTCAACGAGGACGCCGCGCTCGCCGCGCGCGCGGCCGGCGCGCGCGCGGCCACGGACGTGACGGGCTTCGGCCTGCTCGGCCACCTGCACAACCTGCTCGTCGGTTCGGGTGCGGCCGCGCGCATCGAGGCGGCCGCCGTTCCGCTCTTCCCCTTCGCGCGCGGGCTCGCGGAGGCCGGCGCGGTTCCCGGCGGAACGCGGCGCAACGCGCGCTGGGTCGAGCCCCACGTGCGCTTCGCGGCAGGCGTCGACGACGCCGCGCGCCTCCTGCTGTGCGACGCGCAGACGTCGGGGGGGCTGCTGCTCGCGATCGCTCCGGAGCGCGAGGGCGATCTCGTCCGCGAGCTCGCCGCGCGCGGCGCGCTCGCGGCGGCGGTGATCGGCCGCGTCGTCGCGCCGGAGGTCGGCGGCGCCGGGAGGATCGAGGTCGTCTGACCATCGCGCGGAGGGCGGGGGCGATGCCGGGCTCCCGGTCCGCGCGCGCGCGGGCGCTCCCGCGATTCGCTGCTCGCGCTAGTGCTCGTCGGCGCGCCGGCGCCGCTCCCGTGCTCCCGCGCGGATCGCGGCGAGGGCGCGGAGCGCGGCGAGCACCGCGAGGCCGCTCGCCGCCGCGCGCGGCTCCGGCACCGGCAGCGCCGCCAGGCCGCTCGTCGTCATCTCGTCGAGGCCGATCGCGGCCCCGATCGGCGCCGGCGATGCGCCGCCCGCGACGACGTCGAGCAGCGTCCGCGACGCCGTCTGGTTGC
This sequence comes from Myxococcota bacterium, assembly GCA_041389495.1. Lineage (NCBI taxonomy): Bacteria > Pseudomonadati > Myxococcota > Myxococcota bacterium. The sequence goes on from JAWKRT010000001.1 coordinate 624,817, forward strand.
CGACCATGTAGAAGAGCCCGCTCGCGCTCGACCACGCGAGCGACGCGGCGTCGCGCGCCCACGTGTTGCTCGCGGACGGATGCGGCAGGACGGAGATCGGGCAGAAGCCTCCGCTCTGCGGCGTCACCTCGATGAGGCCGCCGATGCCCGCACCGAGCAGCTGCCCGTGCTGCGCGTCGTAGGCGAGGCCCTGGAAGAACCCGTTGTCCGTCTGGTCCGAGTTCGTGACGAGCGTGCATTCGTCGGTGACGGCGCCCGTGTCGGGGTCGATCGAGACGAGGCGCTCGACGCCGCCGACCAGCCGCTCGACCCCGAGGAGGACGTCGTCGCTCGCGCCCGGCCCGCCCGGATTCCACGCGAGCGAGATCAGCCCCGCGCGCCCGGTGAGCACGGTCGTCGAGAGCACCGCGCCCGTCGCGGGATCGACCTCGAGCAGCTCGGCGTTCGACGTGCTCGCCGGCCAGACGGCGTAGAGCACGCCGCGTTCGGGGGCGTACTCGAGCCCGGTCGGCCGCACGTTTCCGGCGCCGAAGACGGCGGCCGTGCTCCAGTTCGCGGCGAGCCCGTCCGCCGCGACCAGATCGTTCGCGACGGCCGACGCCACGGCCGCGCCGAAGAGCGAGTCGCTCGCGTCGGCGGCCGCGACGAGCCGCGTCGACGCGCCGCTCCCGACCTCGCCGCACAGCCCGCCCGCGCAGAGCCCCGTCGCGAGCGAGTCGCTGCACGCCTCGCCGTCGGCCAGCGACGCGGTCGTGCTCGCGTGGCACGCGCACGTCTCTCCCACGCCCGTTGCGCCGGCGCGGTACGACGCGCACTCGCTCGTCGTCAGGCACGCGCCGCCCGCGCTCGCCTGCATCAGCCGACAGCTCGAGCCCGCGACGTGCACGAGACACGCGTTGTGGCCGCGCTCGTGCGCGATCGTCTGGGCGAGCACGTCGAAGTCGATCGCCGCGCTCGCGACCGCCGAGACGAGCGCGGTCGCCGCGGCGCAGCTCGGCGTCGTCGCGCAGCCGATCGCGCCCGCTCCGCCTCCGCACTTCGAGATGCTGTCGACGACGAACACGGCGGGCTGGCCGCCCGCGATCGTCGCGAGCATGCCGGCCTTCGCGTCGAAGTCGAGCGTGTCGAGCCCGTCGCCGGTCGTGCCGAACGGCGTCGCGGCGATCGTCGCGGTGATCTCGGTGCAGCACGGCGCGTCGGCCGGGCCGTTCTCGCTCTGCAGCAGCAGCCGCGCGTCCTCGAGCGCGCGATCGATGGCGGCCTGGTAGAACGGGAGGCCGTTGGCGTCGACGAGCTCCTGGTGCACGTAGAAGGCGAGCTCGTGGAGTGCCTTCGACGGCATCTGCGCGCGCGCGTCGCGCGCGGCGACGAGCGGAGCGAGCAGACCGAGCAGCCCGAGCAGTGCGCGGGCGAACGCACGCGCGGGCGCGACTGCGCGCCGGCGCGTCATCGCGCGCCTCCGCGTGCGGCCGCGTGCCGACACGCGTCGCGCGCCGTCGCCGCCTCGTCGCGCAGTCGCGCGTCGCCGGCCGCGTCGGCCTCCGCCTCGATCCGCGCGAGTGCGCTCTCCGCGCGGGCGCGGCCCGAGGCGCCGAGGCCGCGCACCGCCGCCTCGCGCCGGAGTCGCGCGATGCGCGCGCCGTCGTGGTGGCGGTGGCGCGCGCGTGTCGGCGCGGCAACGCGGCCCGCGCGCGTCTCGAGCCACGCGAGCGCGCGGTCGTCGCCGCGCGCGAGCAGCCCCATCGCCGCGGGGATCTGCTGCCAGGCGCGGTAGCGCGCCGTCTCGAGCTCGCCCGTCGCCGCGGCCGCCGCGGCGTCGTAGTCCGCGAGCGCGGTGAAGGCGGGCCCGCACGCGCACGCGCCGAGCGCGAGCACGGCGTTCGCGTGCCGGTCGCTCCGGGTCGGATCGAGCAGGAGGGCGGCGAGGAAGTCGCCGGCGGCGTCGCCGAGCGTCTCGGCGCGGTCGACGGGCAGGCCCTCGAACCAGACCTGCGAGACGAGCGCCTCCGCGGCGGCGACGTCGTCGGTGGCGGCGGCCGCGCGCGCACTCGCGGCGGCGAGCGTCGAGAGCGCGAGCGCGAGCAGGGCGGCGCGCGCGGCGCGCTCCATACGATGTCCCCCCGGCGCGGGATTCTATCGGCCCTGCTTCGACTTCCGAGCGGGGCGGGCGCGTGCGGCGGGGCACGGCCGCGGCCCGGGCGGGCGACGGGCTCGCAGCACCCTGTTGAAATTGAAATCCGATTTCGATAGAACGCCGCCGCGGATCGGTGAAATTGAAAGTCGTTTTCAAAATAAATCCGTCGGCCCGGCCTGCGCGCGCGCAGTGTCCGCCGGACGACGGGATGGAGGAGCTCGGGATGCAGGGGAACGGACGGGGTGTCGGTCGCGGGCGCATCGGCGCGGCGACCGCGGTCGCGGGGGCGCTCGTCGCGCTGCTCGCGGCGGGCGCGGCGACCGCGAACGACGATGCCAGTGCCGGGGCGAGGGAGGAGGCGAGCGGGAAGTCGACCGACGATCGCGTCGACGACCTCGAGCAGCGCGTCGAGGTCGTGCTCGAGGAGATCGACTCACTGCGCAAGATCTTCGCGGTGCCGGAGGAGGGCGGGCTCGTCAGCTACTCGGGCCTCGGCCCGGCGGCCTCGAAGGTCTTCCAGCGCGACCGCGGCCTCTCGATCGGCGGCTACGGCGAGGTCGTGTTCGCGGCGCAGGTCGGCGACGAGGACGGCTCGCAGAACGAGCTCGACGCGCTCCGCGGCGTCCTCTACCTCGGCTACAAGTTCAACGACTGGATCGTCTTCAACAGCGAGATCGAGTTCGAGCACGGCGGCGAGGAAGTGGGCGTCGAGTTCCTCACGCTCGACTTCCTGCTGTGCGAGGCGCTCAACGCGCGCGCCGGCCTCCTGCTCGCGCCGGTCGGGTTCACCAACGAGATCCACGAGCCGGTGTTCTTCTTCGGGGCCAACCGACCCGAGGTCGAGCGGCGGCTCATCCCGAGCACGTGGCGCGAGAACGGACTCGGCATCTACGGCACGATCGCCGAGCGCATCGACTACCGCATCTACGCGATGAACGGCTTCCGGGCCGCGGGCTTCAGCGAGGCCGGTATCCGCGGCGGGCGCCAGAACGGCAGCGAGGCGCTCGCCGACCACTTCGCGATCGTCGCGCGCGTCGACGCCGAGCTGGCACCGGGCGTCGACGTCGGCGGCTCGATCTACCACGGGAAGTCCGGACAGAACGACACGATCACGCGCGACGTCGCGATGGTGCCGACGACCTTCCTCGTGCCCGACGCGCCGCTCACGCTGTGGGAGGTGCACGGCCAGGTCCGTCACCGCCGCGCGCAGGTGCGCGGCCTGTTCACGCAGACGATCCTCGGCGATTCCGCGGCGCTCTCGGCCGCGACGGGCACGACGATCGCGCGCACGATGCAGGGCGGCTACGTCGAGGTCGCGTATGATGTCATGCCGTTCCTCCGCGGCGAGACCGAGATGACCCTCGAGCCCTTCTACCGATACGAGCGCCTCGACACGCAGCACCACGTCACGGCGAACGCCCTCGCCGCGGCCGGTGCGGCGACGCGCGACGGCAATCGCGATCGCGCGCTGCACGTCGTCGGCGTCTCGTTCAAGCCGCATCCCCAGGTCGTCCTGAAGGTCGACTATCGAAGCGTGAGCGCCGAGGTCGGCGGCGCCGCGGACGAGGTCCAGGCGGGCATTGGCTTCGTGTTCTGACGCATCCGTGCGCCGGGCCGCCGCGCGCGTCGCGGCGGCCCGGCGGCTCGCGGCGACGACGACGGCGGCGGGAGCGCTCGCGCTCCTCGCCGCCGCTCCCGTCTCGGCGAAGGTCTTCCACTCGCAGGAAGAGGCGCTGGCGCTCGCCTTCCCCGACGCCGACCGCATCGAGTCGGACACGACGCTGCTCTCCGAGGCGCAGGTCGCCGCCGTCGAGGCCGCGGCGCGCTCGAAGCTCGAGACGCGGATCGCGAAGTTCTACGTCGGCTGGAAGGACGGCGAGCGCCTCGGCTACGCGTTCATCGACGTCCACACGGTGCGCACGCTGCCCGAGGCCTTCCTCGTCGTGCTGACGCCCGAGGGCCGCGTGCGCACGCTGCGCGTGCTCGCCTTCCACGAGCCGCTCGACTACATGCCGACGAAGCACTGGTACGAGCAGTTCGACGGCAAGGGCCTCGAGGATCCGCTCCGCCTCGGCGGCGACGTGCACGGCGTCGTCGGCGCGACGCTCTCGTCGCGCGCCGTCACGCAGAGCGTGCGCCGCGTGCTCGCGCTGCACCGCTACGTCGTGCGCGGCGACCGGCCCGACGCGCCCGCGAGCGACGCGGCCGAAGGCCCCGGCGCGGGCGACGACTGACCGATGCGCTTCGTCGTCACGGGCGAGTGGTCGCGCAATCGCCTGCTGCAGGTCATCGTGGTGCTGTACGTCGCGTACGTCGGCGGCCTGTGGGTGACGAACGCACTGCTCTACTTCTCGAAGATGACCCTCGCACCGTCGTCGGTGGTCGCCTACTACCTCGGCGACGAGGCGACGTACCAGCCGGCGAAGACGTACCAGGGCCTGCTCGAGGTCACGCACTTCCACCTCTTCGCGATGGGCATGCTGCTCATGGTGCTGACGCACCTGATGCTGTTCGTGCCGATCCGCAGCTCCGTGAAGGCGTGGCTGATCGCGCTCCCGTTCGTCGCCGCGGCGATGGACGAGGGCGGGAGCTGGCTCGTCCGCTTCGGCAGCCCGCACTTCGCGGTGGTCAAGGTGGCGGGCTTCGCGCTGCTCCAGACGAGCCTCGCGGCGCTGATCGGCGCATCGCTGTGGAGCGTCTTCACGCGCAGCCAGGCCGAGAACTACACCGGATTCGTCGACGACGAGGACGACGAAGACGAGGACGAGGACGACGATCCGCGCGGCGGAGCGGCGTCGTGACGACGGGCCGCGCGCGGCTCGCGCGCGCCGTCGTGCTGGTCGTCGCGATCGCGGCCGCGAGCTGCGCGTCCTCGTCGCCGGCGCGTCACATCGCGAGCGACGGCCAGCTCGCGATGGGCACGGTGCTCGACGTGCAGCTCGTGGTGCCCGCCTCGAGCACGGGGCGCGCCGAGCTCGACGCCGTCTTCGCACAGGTGCACGAGCTCGATGCGCTCGTCTCGCACTACGACCCGGCGAGCGAGGTCTCTCGACTCTCCGCGGCGTCGGGCGGCGGCCCGCGCGCGGTCGACCCGCGCGTCGCGGAGCTCGTCGGCGAATCGCTCCGCTTCGCGACGCTGACGTCGGGCGCCTTCGACGTCACCGTCGGACGGCTGGTCGACGTGTGGCGCGGGAAGGACGCCGAGTCGGTCGTCTACGAGGACGTGGCGGCGGCGCGCGCGCCGGCGGGCATCGACGGGCTGCGCCTGCTCGCCGACGGGCGCGTCGAGCTCGCTCGCGCGGGCGTGAAGCTCGACTTCGGCGGCATCGCGAAGGGCTGGGCGCTCGACCGGGTGCAGGAGCGGCTCGACGCCGAGCGCGCGGGCCCCGCACTGCTGAGCTTCGGGCAGAGCAGCATCCTCGCGCGCGGCGCGCCGCCGGACGACCCGCGCGGCTGGACGCTCGTGGTCCGCTCGCCGGCCGACGGCTTCGCCGCGCGCGTCACGCTGCGCGATCGCGCGCTCTCCGTGTCGTCGAGCTTCCCGCCTTCCGACGCCGCCGCCGGAGGGAGCGGTGCGGAGGCGGATGCGCTCGGCGCGCCGTCGGGCGTCGTCGACCCGCGCTCGGGCTGGATCGTCACGCGCCGCACGCTGGCCGCCGTCGCGAGCGACGACGCCACGACGGCCGATGCGCTCAGCACGTCGCTGCTCGTGCTCGACTACGAGGAGGGGCTCGCGCTCGCCGAGCGCCTCGAGGGCGTCGAGGCGCTGCTCGTGGACGAGGACGGGCGCATCGCGATGACGTCGGGGTGGCGCGAGGCGACGGGCTACGTGGAGCTCGGCGTCGGCTTCCGCAGCCTGAGTCCGGGGCTGCGCACGGCGGCGCCCGACGGCGCTCGTTAGGCCGGCCGCGGCGCGCTAGAGCATCATGTCGAGCGGCTGCTCGACGTAGCGGCGGAACGCGGCGAGCAGCCGCGCGCCGACGGCCCCGTCGACCGCGCGGTGGTCGGCCGCGAGCGTCGCCGTCATGCGCCGCCCCGGCACGACGGCGCCGTCGCGCACGACGGGCACGTCCTCGACCGCGCCGATGCCGAGGATGCACGCGTGCGGCGGGTTCACGATGGGCCACACCGCCGTGATGCCGTACATCCCGAGATTCGAGAGATTGAGGCCGCCCTGGTACTCGCGCGGCTCGAGCTTCCCCTCGCGCGCGCGGGCGACGAGCGCGCGCAGCCGCGCGGAGAGATCGACGAGGCCGAGCGCATCCGCGCCGCGCACGACCGGCGTGATCAGGCCGTCGGGGAGCGCGACGGCGACGGCGACGTCCACCGACTCGAAGTGCTCGATCGCGTCGCCGCGCCACGCGACGTTCGCCTCGGGCACGTCGCGCAGCGCGCGCGCCGCCGCCGCGACGCAGAAGTCGTTGACCGAGAGCGAGGGCGCGTCGGGCCCGTCGTTCAGCTCGCGCCGGGTCGCGAGCAGCGCGCTCGGGTCGCACGTCGCCTCGAGGTAGAAGTGCGGGATCTCGCGCTTCGCCTCGCCGAGCCGCGCGGCGATCGTGCGGCGCATGCGCGAGAGCGGGACCGCCGCGCCGTCGGCGCGCGAGTCCGCGCGGCGCGCGGACGGCGCCGCGGCCGCGCTCGATGCCGCGGATTCGCGTGGGGCCGCGCCTTCGCGAGCGGCCGCGCCTTCGCGAGCGGCCGCGCCGGCGTGCGGCGCGGCCGCGGCCGCGTCTGCCGGCGCGCTCCCGCGCCCGGCGGCTTCGACGTCCGCCTTCGTGATGCGGCCGCCGGCGCCCGTTCCGTCGACCGCCTCCAGGTCGACGCCGCGCTGCTCGGCGATGCGCCGCGCGAGGGCGGTGGCGCCGCGCCGCGCGCCGGCGACGGCATCGCCCGCGCGTGCCTCCGCGGACGGCGCGGGCTCCGCCTGTGGCGCGCGCGCGGGAGCCGGCTCCGGGGCGCGTGCCGGCTCGCGCGCGGGCTCCGCCTGCGCGTCGGCCTCCACGAGTGCGATCACGTCGCCGACCTTCACGCCGCTCGCCGGCGCCGCGACGCGCAGCTCGCGCACGACGCCCGCGACCGGCGACTCGAACTCGATCGTCGACTTGTCGGTCTCGATCTCGGCGATCAGGTCGCCGGGCTCGATGCGGTCGCCGGGCTTCACGAGCCACGCGACGAGGTCGGCCTCCGTGAGGTCCGAGCCGAGCTCGGGCAGGCGGATCTCGGTCGTCGTCGGCGTCGTCATCGGAAGGGAGTGCCTCCTCGTCGCGTGCGCGCGGCCTAACGAAACGGCGCGGCCCGCCGCGCGCGGGCGTCCGCTCCATCGGCGAGCGGCCGGGCGCCCGCGAGTGCGAGGACGAGGACGATCGGCGCGAGGCCGCCGCCCTCGGCCACGGCGCCGCGCCGGCTGCGGAGCTCCGCGATCGGCGGCGCGTCGCTCGTCGGCACGCGCGCAGGGTAGTCCGACTCGCGCGCGGCGAGCCAACGTCCGGGCGCGCGGCGGCGGCTCCCGGCGTCCGGTGAACACGGGGCGCAGCATCGGGGTGCGCCCCCACCGCGCGCGCGACGGCTCGGGTATGATGCGCCGCCGCCGCGACGGCCGCGGCGCCCGCGCGGCGCCGCCCGAACCCGAACCTGCGCGCGCTCGCACACCTCGCCAGCAGCGGTGTCGGCGCCCGCGCGCGCGAGCCCTGGAGTCGACCCGAGTGGACCCCCGCACGACCCCCGAGCAGGATGCGTTCCGCGCCGAGGCGCGCGCGTTCCTCGAAGAGCACTGCCCGCAGGATCTCCCGCCGCTCGACTCGCCGGAGGGCTTCCCGCTGCACGTCGAGTGGGAGAAGAAGCTCTTCGCGCATCGATGGGCGGTGGTCGACTGGCCGGAGGAGTACGGCGGTCGCGACTGCTCGCTCGTCGAGTGGCTGATCTTCGAGGAGGAGTACTACCGCGTCGGCGGCCCGCAGCGCGCGACGCAGAACGGGATCTTCCTGCTCGGCCCGGCCATCCTGCACTTCGGGACCGACGAGCAGAAGCAGCGCCTGCTGCCGAAGATCGCGAGCGCCGAGGAGCTGTGGTGCCAGGGCTGGTCGGAGCCGGGCGCCGGCAGCGACCTCGCCGCACTCACGTCGCGCGCCGAGCGCGTCGACGGCGGCTTCAAGCTCTACGGCGCGAAGACGTGGTCGACGCGCGGCACGTTCAGCGACAAGACGTTCGGTCTCTTCCGCACCGACCCGGGCTCGTCGCGCCACAAGGGTCTCACCTACTTCCTGGTCGACCTCCGCGCCGAGGGCGTGAGCGTGCGCCCGATCAACAAGCTCGACGGCGACGAGGGCTTCGCGGAGATCTTCCTCGACGGCGCGTTCGTTCCCGACCGCGACATCCTCGGCGAGGTCGACAAGGGCTGGTACGTCGCGATGGCGACGACGGGCCCCGAGCGCGGGCTCACGCTGCGCAGCCCGGGGCGCTTCATGGCGCAGGCCGCGCGTCTCGTCGACCTCGCGAAGCGCGGCGGCGACGCCGTCGGCCCCGCGCTGCGCGAGCGCGTCGCCGCGCGCTGGATGGAGGCCGAGGCCTATCGTCAGTACGGCATGTGGACGGCGACGCGCATCGGCATGGGCATCGACCCGGGCGCCGAGTCGAGCGTGATGAAGCTCCACTGGTCGCACCTCGACATCGACATCCACGAGACGGCGCTCGACGTGCTCGGCACGGCGGGCGAGTGCATGCGCGGCTCGGATGCGGGCGTCGACGGCGGCCGCTGGATGAAGGACTACCTGTTCGGTCTCGCGAACCCGATCTGGGGCGGCACGAGCGAGATCCAGCGCAACATCGTCGCCGAGCGTCTCCTCGGCCTGCCGAGGAAGTAGCGCCGTGTACTTCGAGTTCAGCGAAGATCAGCGACTGTTCCAGGAGACCGTGCGCGACCTGCTCGCCAACGAGTGCGGCCACGAAGCGCTCGCCGCGGCGTGGAGCACCGAAGCGGGAAGCGTCGCGGGCCTGTGGGAGAAGCTCGGCGAGCTCGGCGTGCTCGGCCTCACGACGCCGGAGGCGCACGGCGGGCTCGGCCTCGGGCTCGTCGACCTCGTGCTGCTGCTCGAAGAGTGCGGGCGCGTCGCGTGCCCCGAGCCGGTGACCGACACGGTCGCCGTCGCCGCGCCGCTGCTCGCGGAGCTCGGCGGCGCCCTCGCCGACGAGTGGCTCCCGCGCATCGCGGCGGGCGCCGCGCGCGTCGCCGTCGGGCTCGAGGGCAACCCGTTCGTCGCCAACGCCGCCGCGGCCGACCTGCTCCTGCTGCAGCGCGGCGACGAGCTGCACGCCGTCGCGCCGAAGGACGCGAAGCTCGCGCTCCAGGCGAGCGTCGACGGCGCGCGCCGTGCCTACCGCGTCGAGTGGGAGCCCTCCGCCGCGACGCGCATCGCGGGCGGCGCCGCGGGGCGCGCGCTCGCGGCGCGCGCCTTCGACCGCGGCGCGGTCGGGAGCGCGGCCGAGCTGCTCGGCCTCGGCCGCGAGCTCGTCGACCTCACCGTCGAGTACGCGAAGGGTCGCGTGCAGTTCGACCAGCCGATCGGCGCCTTCCAGGCCGTGAAGCACCATCTCGCGAACGCGCACACGAAGCTCGAGTTCGCGCGTCCGCCCGTCTACTACTCGGCCTGGTCGCTGCAGGAGGGCGCGGACGACGCGCCGCTCCAGGCGTCGACCGCGAAGGCGCTCGCCGGCGACGCCGCGCACCTGTGCTTCCGCACGGCGCTGCAGTGCCACGGCGCGATCGCCTACACGTACGAGTACCACGCGCACATGTGGATGAAGCGGGTCCTCGTGCTCGAGCGGCAGTACGGCGACGCGGCGTGGCACCGCACGCGCGCGGCGGCCGCGCTGCTCGGCTGACGCGCGCGGCACCCGCGCGGCGCGGTCACAGCAGGTCGAGCTGCTTCGCCTCGCCGAGCGCGTCGCCGAACGACGCCCCCACCTCGCGCAGCACGCCGTCCGCGATCGGCCGCAGCACCTTGTCGAGATAGTGCGCGCGGTCGATCGCGGCGCGGAGCGCGTCGGGGAGCGGCGCGTCGGGGTCGACGGGCTCGGGCCCGTCGCGCGTGACGACGTACCGGATGGAGCCGCCCGGCCGCGCGCCGCGCTCCGCGGCCTTGCGGGCCGCCTGGACGTGCGGCGGCGCCGACGCCGTGTACGCGTCGAGCGACGCCTTGCGGACGCGCTTCGCGTAGACGAGCTCCGCGTCGAGCCGCCCCGCCTGCATCGCCTCCGCGACCTCGCGCGCGAACGGGAGCGGATCCTCGTCGCGGAACACGCGTTCGAGCAGCCCGCGCTGCAGGCGCCGCGCGACGGGCGGCCAGTCGCGCCGCACGGACTCGAGCCCGACGAGGTCGAGCTCGCCGTCGAGCCAGCCCGCGTACCGCTTCTTGCTCCCGCCCGCGCCGCCGCGCACGTGCGGCAGCAGGAAGCGCGCGTAGACGCACTCGAGCTCGAGCACGAGCGCCGAGTCGACGCCGTAGTCCGCGCGGATGCGCGCGTCGATCGCGGCCGACACGTCGGCGCGCAGGCGCTCGGCCGCGCGCTGCGCAGAAGCGGCGTCGCCGACCGCGTCGCCGAGCGCGACGAACACGGAGTCCGTGTCGCCGTAGAGGACGCGCAGCCCGCGCGCCTCGATCGCCTCGCGCGTCCACGCGAGCGTCTGCTGGCCGAAGCCCGTGATCGCGTTCGCGACGTCGGGATCGAAGAAGCGGCAGCCCGTCGACCCGAGCACGCCGAACATCGAGTTCATCATGAGCTTGATGGCCTGGTCGGCGTGGCGGTCGCCGCGCGCCTTCGCGCGCTCGCGCCGTTCGGCGAGCGAAGCGAGCAGCCCGGGCAGGATGGCTCCGCTCCGCGCGAAGCGCGCTCCGTTCGGCGCGACGATCGCGTCGTCGCCGCGCGCGCGGGGGCCCGCGCGCGCCTCGCCGGCCAGCGCGTGCGCGAGCGGATCGAGCTGGAACGTGCGCATCAGGCTCGGGTACAGGCTCTTGAAGTCGAGCAGCGCGACGTTCCGGAACAGACCGGGCACGCCGTCGAGCACGGCGCCGCCGCGCACGTCCGCGGGCTCGCGATCGCGCTCGACGGTCGGCGCGACGCGCCCCGCCGCGCGCAGCGCGGGCAGGTAGAGCAGGTCGAACGACGCGATCGACGCGCCGACCCGGTCGAGCTGCATGCCCGACAGCTGGCTGCGCTCGACGGCGAGCGCGAGCAGGCCCTCGGCCGCGAGGATGTCGAGCACGAGGCGCGCGTCCTCGACGTTGTAGGCGACGAGCGCGGCCGGGTCCTCGCGGTGGAGGCGCTGGATCTCCTCGACGCGGCCCTCGCCGGCGTGGGCGATGCGCTTGCCGCGCCCGAGGACGTGGCGCGCGACCGTCTCGAGGCGGTAGTCGTCGAGCGCGATGGCGTCGCGCACGAGCGGGATGCCGTCGAGGACCATGCGCCCCGGGATCTCGGCGCGCGCGTCGCGCCCGAAGCTCGCGTCGGACCGGAACGCGATCGCGCCGGGCGCGCGTCCGAGCTCGCACGCGACGCCGTTCGCCTCGCAGCGCTCCGCGAGCACGCGCAGGTCGAAGCCGACGACGTTCCAGCCGACGACGACGTCGGGGTCGAGCTCGCGCACCGTCGCGACGAGCGCCTCGAGGAGCGCGCGCTCGCTCGCGAACACGCGCGCGCCGACGTCGCGCGCGTCGCGCGCGCCGGGCTCGCGAGCGAGGAGCGCGCGCGCGTCGCCGCGATCGGTCACGAGCGCGGCGGACAGCACGCGGCTCGCGTCGGGCGTCGTCTCGAGATCGATCGAGAGCGCGGTCGGCTCGACGCGCACGTCGTCGGCGGCCCGCAGCTCGGGATTGCGGAAGAGTCGCAGCCCGGCCGGCGTGACCTGCGCGTCGCCGCGCACCTCGACGCCGGCGCGCACGCCGAGCTCGGTCAGGAAGCGGTACGGGAAGCGGACGTCGGCCTCGAACGTGGCCGCGCCGCGCGCACGCAGCCGATCGCGCACGACGGGCACGCGCGCCGGGATCGGCAGCGTGACGCGCGCCACGCGACGTCCGCGCAGATCGCGGAGCGCGGTGCGCTCGCACGTCGCGTCGGGCTCGTCGTCGAGCAGCTCGCGATGATCGTCGAGCACGAAGAACGCCGGGCGGTAGCGGTCCTCCTCCACGAGGAACGGAGGGCCGTCCTCGAGGCGGCCGTAGAGCTGCACGACGGGAACGCCGCGCCGGACGCGATACGTCGGCTGCAGCACGAGGCCTCGCGGCATCGGGCGATTGTACGCCCGTGCCGCGGTATGCTCGCGCCCTTCGCTCGCCTCGCGACGGCCGTGCTGCGGCGTCGTCGCGAGGCCTTCGCGGGACGCCCGCGCCGGCGCTGCGGTGCGCCCGGGGGCGTCGGAGGGCCGGTGCAGCGACGCGTCGAGCGCGAGGCCGAGCGAGCGGAGCCGACGCCGGGCTCCGCGGTGCCGCACGCGCGCCGCGGTGCGCGCGCCATCACCCTCCTCACCATCGCGTTCGCGCTGTTCCTGCTCGGGCTCGTCGCGCTCGCGAACAGCGGAGTCGCGACGCGCCAGCTGCTCGCGCTCGCCGCGAAGATCCCGGGCCGCGACAAGACGGTCCACTTCGCGCTCATGGGGACGATGTCGCTGCTGCTCAATCTCGCGTGGCGCGGCGCGCGCTGGAAGCTGGGCGCGCTGCCGTCGCCGCTCGTCGTGCCGAAGGGGAGCGCGCTGGTCGCGCTCGTGGTGACGGCGGAGGAGTTCACGCAGAAGCTCGTGCCGGTGCGCAGCTTCTCGCTCGAGGATCTCGCGTACGACTACCTCGGCATCGCCGTGCTCGGGACGCTCGGGATGTGGATCGCCGCGCGCATCGCGCGGCGTGCGTCGCGGGAAGGCGGGTGACGCGGGGGGGAAGCGCGCGGCGCGCGGCGCGCGCGGCGTCGTGCGCCGTCGCGGTGCTCGCGGTCGCCGCCCCGGCCCTCGGCGGGCCTCTGCCGCCCGCGCGCGGCGTCGTCTTCGTCGACGTCGATCGCGACGGCGCGCGCGACGACGGCGAGCCGGGCGCGGCGCGCGTCGTCGTCCAGCGCGGAGCGGTGCTCGCCTTCACCGACGACGACGGGCGCTATGCGCTACCCGCGGCCGCGGCCGACGACGGGCCCGTCTTCGTGACGCGGCCGTCGGGGTTCGACTGCGCGCGCTGGTACCGGGAGGGCGGCGGCGACTTCGCGCTCGTCGCGCGCGACGCGGCGCGCGCGAGCGGCGTGTTCGTGCACCTCTCCGACGCGCACGTCACGGACCGCGCGAGCGATCTCGCGCGGCTCGCGGTGCCGGCGCCGATCGCCGCGATGCCGCGCTGGCTCGCGGGACAGGCGATGCTGCTGCTCCTGCGCGGGCAGCACGGCGCGGGCGTCACGAGCGGCGCCATCGCCGATGCCCTGGTGCGCGCGGAGTACGGCGACGGCGCGCGGCGGAGCGCGTCGGCCGCGACGACCGTCGGCAGCTGGGTGCATCGGCTCGCCGCGCTCGGCGACGGCGCGAGCGGCGACGCCGAGGGCGAGGGCGCGCCGCCCGGCATCGACCCCGTGCGCGACTTCCGCGCCTCGCTCCGCGAGATCGCGCGGCTCGCTCCCGACTTCGTGGTGAGCACGGGCGACCTCGTGCTCGAGAGCAACGAGGTCGACGGCGAGACGGCCGGGCGCTGGCTCGACTTCTACCTGCGCGAGACGCGCGCGACCGGGCTCGCCTTCCACGAGACGATCGGCAACAACGAGATCGTGGGCATCGGCCTCGACCCGGTCGACCCGGCCGCGCCCGGGTTCGGCAAGGCGGCGTTCCGCGCGCGCTTCGGCCCGACGGCCTACGCCTTCGATCGCGGCGAGCTCCACTTCGTCGCGCTCGACACGCATCGCGCGCGGAGCGCGAGCGGCGACGACTGGAGCTTCACGGCGATGGAGCCGCGCGTGCGCGCGTGGCTGTCGGCCGACCTCGCCGCGCACGCGGGGAGCGCGATCGTCGTCCTGAACCACGAGCCCTTCGCGAGCGATCCGTCGTGGCCGCTCGCACTGCGCCTCGCTCCGACCGTGGAGGACGCCGACTGGATCGGGCGCGCGGGTGTCGCGTACACGCTCACCGGCCACCTGCACGCGAGCGGCTCGTCCGTCGACGCGCACGAGCACGGCTCCGTGCGCGCGACGCAGCACGTCTCGACGGGCGCGCTCTCGGGCGCGCGCTGGGTGTTCCCGGCCGACGCGGCGCCGCGCGGCTACCGCCTCGTGCAGATGCGCGGCCGCGAGCTCTACTCCGCCTGGAAACGCACCGGAGAGCCGCTCGTCGCCTTCGTGTCGCCGCCCGATCGCGCGGCCTTCGCGACGCGGCCGCCGGCTGCCGACCCTGCTGCGATCGTCGTCGTCGCGGCCGACCGCGCCGGCCCCTTCGCCGCGGTCGAGCTGTGGCGCGGCGAGGAGCGCGTCGCGCTCGAGGCCTGGAGCCCGTACTTCTTCGCCGCGCGCGACCCGGCGACGGGCGCGACGGGCGCGACGGGCGCCGCGGAGGCGACGCGCGGCGGCGACGGGAGCGGAGCCGGCCTGCGCGTCGTCGCGCGGCGCGCGAACGGCGAGGTCGTCGCGCGCGAGCTCGCTCCCGCGCGGTAGAGTCGCGCGCGTGACCACACCCGCGATGCCGAAGCCCGCGCCGCCGCCTTCCGCGTCCGGCGCGCTCCCGCCGCCCCCGCCCTTGCGAACGCGCGTGAGCGAGCTGCTCGGCGTCGACTACCCGATCGTGCAGGCGCCGATGGGCTGGATCGCGCGCGCCCGGCTCGCTTCGGCGGTCTCGAACGCGGGCGGGCTCGGCATCATCGAGACCTCGTCGGGTGAGCTCGACGCCGTCCGCGACGAGATCCGCAAGATGCGCGCGCTCACCGAGAAGCCGTTCGGCGTCAACATCGCGCAGCTCTTCGTGCGCGATCCGGACATCGTCGATTTCGTCGTCGACAACGGCGTGCGCTTCGTGACGACGTCGGCGGGCGACCCGACCCGCTACACCGAGAAGCTCAAGAAGGCCGGGCTCGTCGTCTTCCACGTGGTCCCGACGCTGCGCGCCGCACTGAAGGCCGTGGCCGCGGGCGTCGACGGCCTCGTCGTCGAGGGCGGGGAGGGCGGCGGCTTCAAGAACCCGCGCGACGTGGCCTCGATGGTGCTGCTCCCGCTCGTCTGCTCGCGCGTCGACGTCCCGGTGATCGCGGCCGGCGGCATGCTCGACGGCCGCACGATGGCGGCGGCCTTCGCGCTCGGCGCCGAAGGCGTGCAGATGGGGACGCGCATGGTGGCGGCCGCCGAGTCGCCCGTGCACGACAACTACAAGAACGCGATCGCGACCGCGGCCGAGACCGACACGGTGTTCGTCAACCGCTTCGGCCGGCCGGGCCTGCGCGCATTGCGCACGCGCATGAGCGAGGAGCTCGAGCGCCGCGAGTCGGTCGACCTCGGCGTGCTCGGACGGGTGCGCGACGTCTACTTCGGCGGCGACATGGAGGCGGCCATCGCGCTCGCGGGTCAGGTGGCGGGGCGCATCGACGGCGTCGCCAGCGTGCGCGACATCGTGCACGGCTGCGTGCGCGAGCTTCGCGAGCGCGCCGCGGCGGTCGAGGCGCTCGCGCGCGCGTGACGCGGGCGGCCGCGCGTCCGCATCGACGCTAGGCGGGCGCCGGCAGCACCTGCTGCGTCGCGTAGACGTCGACGCGGTCGAACACGCCGAGCGCGAGGTACGGGTCGGCGTGCGCGATGCGTCGCGCCTCGTCGAAGCCCGCCGCCTCGAACACGATCAGGCTGCCGCGCGGCCGCCCCTCGTCGTCGAGCAGCGGCCCGGCGAACCGCACGTCGAGGTGCGCGAGGTGGTCGACGTGACGCGGGCGCGCCTCCGGGCGGCGCGCGGCGCCGTCCGCGCCGTCGTGTCCCACGTAGCAGTAGAGCGGCATCGTGCGTTCTCTCCTCGTGCGTGCGTGCGTGCGTGCGTGCGCGGGTCGGCCGTCAGCGCGCATCCGGCGCGTCGCCGTCCGCGCGGCTCGTGATGCGGCCCATGAGCTCGACGATCTCGGGCTTGCGGTAGTCCGCGTGCGCGCCGATCGGGTCGAGCCAGCCGAGCGTGTAGTCGACCCAGCGGCGTTCGAGGCTCAATCCGAAGACGCCGTGGTCGACGACGGGCGAGACGTCGACGAACACGAGGCCGCGGCACGCGGGCAGCCCGCAGCCGTTCGCACCTCGCGGCGTGTCGTGCAGCGCGTCGAGCGCGATGGTCGGGAAGTCGCGAGGGGGCTCGTAGGGCGCGACCGTGAGGCGCCCGGCCGACTCGTTGAGCAGGCCGAGATCGAAGAAGCCCTTGTGCCGCTCGCCCCAGCGCGGCGAGATGCCGAGCGCGTCGCTCGACACGTCGGTCAGGACCTCGAGCACGGGCAGCTGCGCGAGCGTGTCCATGACGTGGTGGTGCGGCCCGCGCGCGAGCCCGCGCGCCTGCGTCGTCGCGTAGTTCACCGGCGTCGTGATGGCCGAGTAGAGGAGCGCGATCGGCACGCTCACGACCTCGGCGAGCCCGCGCTGGAAGAGGTCGAACGGACGATCGGCGAGCGGAGGCAGCGGGATCGCGAGGCCGTCGAGCATGCGCGGCTCGACGTCCTCGCGCTCGTTCTGCTCGCCTCTCCCGAAGCCGGGCATCACGAGCTGCACGGCCTCGGCCGCGCGCTTCGTGCCGCGCTCGGCCTGCTCCGTCATCACGCCGAAGACGCGCTGCCGGAAGATCGCCTCGAACGACGTGAAGCTGTACGCGTTCACCACGAGGTTGGCGGTCGGGAACAGGAAGCCGTTCGCGTGGTCGTGGCGGCTCTGCGTGACGATCACGGGATAGTCGGCGTCGCGGTGGAGGTTGGGCAGCACGAGCGCGGGTTGGATCAGCACCGCTCCGCGCACGCGGTCGGCCGACGCGAAGGGCTCGGAGCGCACGCGCGCGAGCGCGAGGTGGTTCTGCATGAGACCCGAGACGATGCGCGTTCCGAAGCTGTGGCCGATCAGGACGATCTCGGGCCGCGCGATCGCGCCGTTCTCCGGATAGGCGTTCGCGAAGATCGTGTTGAGCTCGGTGCGCAGCCCGCCGTAGCCGATGCGATCCGCCATCGCGGCCTTCGACCAGAACGAGATCGGGAAGAGCAGGTGGTCCGGCAGGTAGGCGAGCCAGTCCGCGAGGACGGGAAACGGGATGAGATCGTTCGCGAGCTTGCGGAAGCCCGTCTGGCTCGAGTCCCAGCCGATCGCGATCACCGTCGTCGGGATCTGCGGCCCGCGTTCGGGCGCCGAGGCGAGCAGGTCGCGCAGCAGCTCGATGTACGTGCCGTAGGACGACTCGCCGTCGTTCGCCCACCCGTAGCTGATGAGGATGAGGCGCTCGATCTGCGGGTTCTCGCGCAGGTGCGCGATCAGCTGCTCGCGCTCCCCCGGCGCCTGCAGCTCGCCCCAGCGGTTGAAGCCCAGCACGAAGAAGCCGACGACCTCGGGCGGCAGGCCGCGGCGCGCGGGCGCGATGCCCGCCGCGGCCTCGTCGACGGTGGCCTCGTCGACGGCGGCCTCGTCGATCTGTGCGCGCGCGGGAGCGGGTGCGGCGGCGGCGAAGGCCGCGAACGCGACGGCGACAAAGGTCGCGAACGCGGCGGTCGACGCGACGGGGAACGCGGCGGTCGACGTGGCGGCGAGCGCGCGCGCGGCGACGGCGGAGAGCCGGGGGTGCGGGCGGCGCGCGGCTCGGAAGGGCACCGGACGGGATCGCGACATCGCCGCTCCTCGCCGCGCCGAGACGCGGCGTCGGGCGCATCCTCGCACAGACGTGCGCGTCGGGACACGCGCCGCGGCCGCGCGCCGCGGTGCGCCGCGAGCGGCTACTTCACGCGGACGAGCTCGGCGCCTTCGGGGCGCCCCTGCGTGCGCACGTCGGGCGCGCCGTGGCGCGCGGCGTCGGCGGTCTGGTCGTCGGGCTGCTCCTGCGATTCGCGCTCGGCCGCGACGCGCGCGTCGTAGTGCTCGAGCTCGCGGCGCCGCGCCGCGTCGTCCCAGCCGAGCACCTCGCCCATCAGGTCGACCACGTCGCGCGCGGCGCGCAGGCCGCGATCGAACGTCTCGATCGAGATGCGCGTGCGGCGCGTCAGCACGTCCTCGAGGTGCAGCGCGCCCTCGTGCGACGCCGCATAGCGCGCCTCGGCGCGCAGGTAGCCGTCGGCGCCGTCGATCGGCTCGCGCAGGTCGGGCTGCTCGAGCATCGCGTCGAGCACGTCGCGCGCGAGCACGCCGTAGCGGCGCAGCAGGTGCTCGACGCGCTGGACGGGGAGGTCGTGGTCGCGCGCGATGCGTTCGCGCTGGTTCCACACGCCGGGATACCCATCGGCGCCGACGAGCGGAGTGCGATGCGTGACGGACTCGGGCACGCGCTGCGGGAGCTTCGCCGCCGCGACGTCGATCGCGTCCTTCGCCATCACGCGGTACGTCGTGTACTTGCCGCCCGCCACGCTGATGAGGCCCGACGCGGACTCGGAGACGGCGTGCTCGCGCGAGAGCGCGCTCGTGTCGTCCGTCTCGCCGTAGAGCAGCGGGCGCAGCCCCGCGTACACGCCCTCGATGTCGCCGCGCTCGAGCGGGCGGACGAGCACGCGGTTGACGAGGTCGAGCAGGTAGTCGATGTCGCGCCGGCTCGCGGCCGGGTGGTCGAGGTCGAGGTTCCAGTCGGTGTCCGTGGTCCCGATGATCCAGTGCTGGTCCCAGGGAATCACGAAGAGCACGCTCTTCACCGTGCGGAGGATGAGCCCGCAGTCGCCGTGGATGCGGTCGCGCGGCACCACGAGATGGATGCCCTTCGACGCGCGCACGCGGATGCGGCCGCGGTCCGCGAGGTGCTGCACGCGGTCGGTCCACACGCCGCTCGCATTGATGACGCGCTGGCCGCGCACGACGAAGTCGGCGCCCGTCTCGAGACAGCGGACGTTCGCGCCCGTCACGTAGCCGCCCGCTTCGGTGAAGTCGACGACGCGTGTGCTCGTGAGCGCGACGGCGCCGAACTGCGCCGCCGTGCGCGCGAGCGTGACGGTGTGGCGGGCGTCGTCGAACTGCGCGTCGTAGTACTCGATCGCGCCGACGAGCGCGTCGCGCCGCAGGCCCGGGAAGCGGCGCAGCGCGCTCGTCCGCGTGTGGTGGCGATGGCGCGGCAGCGCGCGCTTCCCGGCCAGCGTGTCGTAGAGCAGCGTGCCCGTGCCGACGTAGGCGCGCTCCCAGACGCGGTGCGTCAGCGGGAAGAGGAACGGCACCGGCCGCACGAGGTGCGGGCACAGGTGCGTGAGCATCGCGGTCTGCTCGGTGAGCGCCTCGCGCACGAGCCCGAAGTCGAGCTGCTCGAGGTAGCGGAGGCCGCCGTGGATGAGCTTGCTGCTGCGGCTCGACGTGCCGGCGGCCCAGTCGCGCTGCTCGATCAGCGCGACGCGAAGCCCGCGCGTCGCGGCGTCGAGCGCCGCGCCGCAGCCCGTGACGCCGCCGCCGACGATCACGACGTCGAACTGCTCGTCGCGCGCGCGCGCGAGCGCGCGGTTGCGGTAGGCGGGGCCGAGGGCGGGGGCGTCCATGCGCGGCGGAGTCTCGCAGAGCGTCGCGCGACTCGCAGTCGAGCCCGACCGCGGGCCCGGCCGCGCGCCGCGCTCGGGTGCGCTCGGATCGGCGCACCGCGAGCCGTGCTTGCGCGCCGCGCGCGTCAGAGGCCGGGAAGTGCGGGCAGCTCGAGCGGCCAGGTCCGGCACGCGCCGTCCTCGAAGGCCGCGTAGTCCTCGGGCTCGAACGCGCCGCTCCACTCGACGAGCCCGCGGAACAGCGCGCAGCGCTGCTCCGCGCCGGTGACGCGCGGGTCGGCCGCGAGCCGCGCGACGACGTCGTCGACGTCGACCGCGTCTCCCTCCATCCGGAGCCCGCCCCCCGCCGCGCTGTCGAAGACGAGGTACTTCTCCGCGTCGGCGTCGGCGCCCCACGGCTTCCACGGCGGCAGGTCGCCGTCCGCGCCGCGACCCGGCGCGCCCGTGCGCGCGAAGTGCGTCCAGTACGAGCGCATCTGCCGCGACAGCCGCTCGGCCGAGGGGAGATCGGCGAAGACGTTGTCCGTGTACCGGCCGAGGTCGGTGAAGCCGAAGACGAAGAGCATCTCGACGGCGTGCGAGGCGCCGAGCAGCTCGCCGAGGTCGACCCAGAGCAGCGTCCCTTCCTCGTCCCAGTCGAAGCGGTAGCCGTACACGTCGTCGCGCCCGGCCGACCGCATCGCCGTGAGCGGCTGGTCGGCGCCCTGCGCCTTCCAGAGGAGGCCTCCGTACTCGCCCTCGAGGTCGAAGGCCTCCGTGTCGCGCACGCCGACCGGCATGCCGAACACGCGGCGCACGTTCGGCGAGCCCATCATCGCGAAGAGCTTCGTCTCCTCGCGGTTCGTGCCCGCGATCGTCGGGACGGCGTTGTGGCCGTCCGGGCGCGCGAACGCCTCGAGCGGCTCGACGTCGGGGACGACGTGCCCGTCGCGGATGATCTGCGGGACGTAGTACATGCCGCCGCCGATGCCGTCCCGGAAGATCGAGAGCAGCTCGGGCGCGCTCTTCGCGCGCAGGTAGGACTCGATCTCCGCCGGCGACATCGCGGCGATGCGGGCCTTCGCGTCGTCGCGGCTCGTCGCGAGGCCGTCCTCGAGCAGCCACCGCAGCAGCATCTCGTTCGAGCCGACCTGGCGCGGGTTCGCGTCGGCATAGCCTTCGGCCTCCGCGCGCGGCGTGCTGACGACGACGCCGCTCTGCGCGATCGCGCGGTGGAAGAGGCCCTTCGCGCGCGGCGAGAGCAGCAGGGCGAACACGTCGATCCCGCCCGCCGATTCGCCGAAGATCGTGACGTTGCCAGGGTCGCCGCCGAAGGACGCGATCTCGTCGCGCACCCACTCGAGCGCGCGGATCGCGTCGAGCGTCCCGTAGTTGCCCGACGCGTCGTCGGGCGTCGCCGCGCCGGCGCGCAGCGCGGGGTGCGAGAGCCAGCCGAGGACGCCGAGCCGGTACTGGATGGCGACGACGACGACGTCTCCCTCGGCCGCGAGCCGCGCGGCGTCGTACATCGCGGCACCGCCGATCGAGTTGCCGCCGCCGTGGATCCAGACCATCACCGGGAGGCGCGCGTCGCCCGTGGGCACGGCGTCGCGTGCGAGGCGCGGGGCGTAGACGTCGAGGTAGAGGCAGTCCTCGCTGCCGATGACGTCGTCCGGGTCGGCCGGGTCGTACTGCACGCACTCGCTCGCGGACGCGACCGCCTCGCGCACTCCGGTCCAGGATGCCGGCGGACGCGGTGCGCGCCAGCGCAGCTCGCCGGTCGGCGGCGCGGCGAAGGGGAGCCCCTTCCAGGCGTGCGCGGCGAAGTCGGGGTGCGCGAAGCCGACGACCTCCCCCTGCGACAGCGCGCGCGTCGACGACGCATCGGGCGCGGGCGGCGGGGCGTCGCCGCTGCACGCGACGACGAGCGCGAACAGGGTCGGGAGCGCGGCGGCGCCGCGCGGACGTACGTGGTGAGGCGAAGCGGGCATCGTGGTCTCCGGGTGCGGCGGGGCGGAGCGCCGACGATGACGCAGGCCGCGCGCGGAGGCCAATGGAAGAGAGGGGGAGAGAATGGGTGAGGGTGGGGAGGCGTGCTCGGCCCGACGCGGCGGGCCGCGCGCGTTCAGACGCGGTGGGCGCCGTCGCAGGCCGCGACCGCCTCGCGCAGGCGCGCGCGCTCTTCGTCGCGGACGTCCTCGAAGCAGACGGCCATGCCGGACGGCAGGTTCGCCTTGCGCAGGTTGCCCGGCACGTTGGCGTACACGACCGTGCCGCCGACCGAGACGACGCCGCCCTCGAGCGGCAGCTCGAGCACGACCTTCGCGCCGCGCATCTGCGGCCGCGGCGTCGCGACGAACGCGCCCTTCGGCGAGAACGAGTAGACGGTGCCGGGCTTCTGGCGCCCGGCGACGAAGATGCGCGCGTTCCAGCTCGCCGCGGCGCGGAGCTCGTCGCGGTCCGCGGGCTGGAAGGGGCTCGCATAGCATCGGTTGAGCTCGAAGCGGAGCGCGTGGTCGCCGATCGGCTCCCAGAGGGCGCGCTCGACGCCCGCGTCGCGGAGCCGCGCGAGCTCGTCGTGTGCGGGCTTCGGCCCGACGGCCAGGATGCGGAGGTGGTCGGCGCTGGGATGGCGGCGGAGGGCGTCGAGCGCGGCGCGGAGGTCGAGGGCGGGAACGTCGGACTCGATCAGCGCGACGCGGTGGCGGTGGCCGCGCTCCTCCGCGGCGGCGAGCGCGTCGCGCGGCGCCTTCGCCCGTACGGTCGCGAAGCCGAGCGCGCGGATGCGCTGCGTGAGCTCCGCGAAGCGACCTTCCGGGTCGCCGAGGGCGAGGACGCTCGAGGACGGGGTCATGGGCGGTCCCGCGACGATGGCGCCGCGAGCCGGGGCCGCGCCGATGCGGCCGCGAGCTCGAGACACGGATGCGGGCAGCACCTCGGACTCCCGCGCGCGTCGCTTGAGTGCCGCGGGTCACCGCACGCGCCGCGCACGTGGCGCGCGGTGCCCCGCACTCGCGCGGGCCGCGTGCGGGCGCCTACTTGCTCGGCGGTCCGGTGGGGATGTCCTTGAAGGCGACGTCCTTGTCGAGCCGCGTCTCCGGCGGGAGCCCCAGCACGCGCTCGGCGATGATGTTGCGCAGCACCTCGTCGGTGCCGCCCGCGATGCGCAGCCCGGGGATGCCGAGGTAGTTCCCCTGGAACTTGCCGTCGCCCGCGCCCATCGTGGCGCCCGCCTGGCCGAGCACGTCCATCGCGAAGAGCGACATCTCCTGCGTCATGGCGCCGCCGACGAGCTTGCCGAGGCTCGCCTCCGGGCCCGGCATGCCGCCGCGCGAGAGCGCGGTGAGCGTGCGGTAGCCCGTGTACTGCACGCCCTTGCTGCGCGCATAGAAGTAGGCGATGCGATCGCGCACGCCCGCGTCGTCGATGGCGCGCCGTCCGCGCACCTTCGTCGATCGCGCGAGCGCCACGAACTCGTCGATCAGCTTCTCGCCGCCGGCCGCGCCGATCGACGCGCGCTCGTTCATGAGCGTCGTGATCGCCACGCGCCAGCCGTTGCCGACCTGGTCGATGCGGTGCGCGTCGGGAATGCGCACGTCGTTGAAGAAGACCTCGCAGAAGCCCTGGCCGCCGTTGATCTGCGTGATGGGCCGGATCTCGACGCCGGGCGCGTGCATGTCGAGCACGAAGTAGGTGAGGCCCGCGTGCTTCGCCGCCCCCGCGTCGTGGCGCGCGACGAGGATTCCCCAGTCGCAGATGTGCGCTCCCGACGTCCAGATCTTCTGGCCGTTGACGACCCACTCGTCGCCGTCGCGCACCGCGCTCGTCCGAAGGCCGCCGAGGTCGCTGCCCGCCGACGGCTCGCTGAAGAGCTGGCACCAGACCTCCTCGCCCGACAGCAGCTTCGGAATCCACTTCTGCTTCTGCTCGGGCGTGCCGTGCGCGAGGATCGTCGGGCCGCACATGCCGATGCCGATCGTGAAGATGTTGGGCGGCGTGTCGAAGCGCGCCTCCTCCTGGCCCCAGATGACGTTCTGCATCGGGGTCGCACCCCGGCCGCCGTACTCCTTCGGCCACGTGATGCACGCCCAGCCCGCGTCGGCCTTCTTCTTCTGCCACGCCTTCGACGCGGCGATCAGCTCGGGCGTGAGCAGCGTCTCGGAGAGCGCGTTGCGCTTCGCGACGCCGGGTGCGAGGAGCTTCGCGTGGGCGGAGAGCCAGGTGCGCGCCTCGGCGCGGAAGGCGGCTTCTTCGGGCGTGTCGTTGAAGTCCATGGTCGCGGTGTCCTGTGCTTCGGGCGTTCGGTTCGTTGGGTTCGTCGGGCTCGACCGGTGCCGGGCGCGCCGCGCGTCAGGCCGCGGAGTCGAGGCGGCCGACGAGCCGGTCGCTCCACGCGTGCGTCCCGCCGAGTGCGGCGGCGAGCCAGCGCGCGCGCCGGTAGAACAGGTGGCAGTCGTACTCCCACGTGTATCCGACGCCGCCGTGCATCTGGATCTGCTCGACCGTCGCGAGGTCGAGCGCGCGCGTCGCCTGGATGCGCGCGGAGCACGCGGCGAGCGCGAGCTCCGCGTCGTCGTTCGCGAGCGCCCACGCGGCCCAGTAGCAGTTGCTGCGCGCGAGCTCGAGCTCGCACCACAGGTCGGCGAGGCGGTGCTTGATCGCCTGGAACGACGCGATCGGGCGCCCGAACGCATAGCGACCGAGCGTGAACGCGCGCGTGTTCTCGAATGCGGCGCTCGCGGCGCCGAGCTGCTCGAACGCCATCAGCGCGGCGGCGCGGTCGAGCACCCGGGCGGCGAGCGCCTCGCCTTCGCCCTCGGCGCCGAGCAGCTCCGCGGGCGCGCCGTCGAGCACGAGCTTCGCGAGCGGGCGCGCGGGGTCGATCGACGCGAGCGGCTCGCGCGCGACGCCCGGGCCCGCGAGGTCGACGATCGCGAGCGAGAGGCCCTTGCCCGAGCGCGCGGCGACGATGGCGAAGTCCGCCGCGGCGCCGTCGGGCACGGGCTGCTTCACGCCGCGCACCGCGCCGCCCTCGAGCGTCGCGGCGACCGATTCGACGTCGTTCTGTCCCGCGTCCTCGGTGAACGCGTACGTGCCGATCGCGTCGCCGGCCGCGATGCGCGTCAGGTACTTCGCCTTCTGCGCCTCGCTGCCCGCGAGCCGGATCGCCTCCGCCGCGACGTAGACGGTCGGGCCGAAGGGAATGGGAGCGAGCGCGCGCCCGAGCTCCTCGGCGATCAGCGCGAGCTCGAGCGGGCCGAAGCCCGCGCCGCCGTACTCCTCGGGGATCGCGGTGCCGAGCCACCCGAGCTCGGCCGCGCCGTTCCACAGCTCCTTCGCATAGGGCTCGCCGCCCTCGAGCACGCGGCGGCACACGGACAGCGGCGCGTTCGCCTCGAGGTAGTCGCGCGCGGTCTGCTGGAGGAGCTTCTGGTCCTCCGAGAAGTCGAAGTTCATGGCTGCGGATCTCCGTCGACGGGGGCGGTTCCCGGGGCACGCATTGGTGCACGGGACCGCCGCGCCTGTCAACGAAGCGGATCGATGCGGGGCGCGGGTCGCGCGGGCCGTCGCGCGCGCGGCTCCCGCCTACTTGCCCGCGACGAGATAGGTGACGAAGGCCGGGTCGTCGGCCGCGCGCTTCGCGGGGCGGTAGATCCCGTTTCCCTCGCCCGTCTTCGCGTCCGTGCCCTCCCAGAACACGGTCACGTTCCCGAAGCCGACCTCGCGCAGCAGGTCGCGCAGCTCGGGGATCGTCCACAGTCGCCAGTCGTACCGGAACGCGCGCTCGAGCCGGCTGCGGTCGGAGAACTCGAAGTGGATGTAGTTCACGACGCGGTGGTGGATCGGGTCGAAGACGTCCTGGTCCCAGACGTAGTCGAAGCCTTCTTCCTCGCGCGTCTCCGTCATGGTGCGCTGCGCGTCGGCGCCGCCGTAGAGGTCGAGGAACAGCAGGCCGCCCGGTCGCAGGCGAGCGAGCGACTTCGCGAAGTAGCGGCCGAGCACCTCGCGCTCGTGGAAGCAGAAGTACGAGAAGTTGAAGGCGCAGACGATGTCGACGGGCTCGAGCGCGTCGTCGTCGAGGACGTCGCCCTGCACGAGCTGGAGGCGCTCCGCCTGTCCGGGCCGGAGCGAAGCGACGTTGTGGGCGCGGCCCCAGTCGAGCGGCTCGGGGTCGATGTCGACGCCGATCGCGCGGTTGTCCGCGTGCGCGCGGACCCACGCGCACGAGAGCGCGGCGGCTGCGCAGAAGTCCTCGCGCAGCAGGCGCGCGGGACGGCCGACCTGCTTCGTGAACACGCGCTGGAGGAAGCGCGCATCCTCCGGCGGGTCCTGCACGGCCTGCTGGTAGAGCGCGTACTTGTCGGCCGTGCGCGCGCGCGGCGTCCGCGCCCTGCGCTTGCCAAGCGCGCCGCGCTTCGCCGCATCGCGCGCCTTCGCGCCCGCGTGCTTCGCGCGCGCGCGGTTCGCGCGCGCGCTCTTCGATCCCGCCTTCGAGCCCTTGCCCGGGCTCGCGCCCGTCGTCGACCTCGCCACGCTCGCGCCCCCCCGACGTCGCCGGCGGGTCGCGCGCGCGAGGCTCGCGCCGCGAGGGCCGCCGGCGCGTGGGCTGCGGCCTCGCCCGCACCGCGCCTTCACGGTCCCGGCACGCACGGGCTTCCATCGAGCTCGACGAACGCGACGCTCGCGCGCGCGATCGCGGGCGCCGCGCAGCGCACGACGCCGCGCCGATCGGGCGAGCCGGCCGCGGCGACGACCGGGTGCCGCACGGCGCGCTCGCGCACGCTTCCGCGCCCGCCGAGAGGCGCCGTCGGAACGAGCAGCTCGGCCGCGATCGCGTCCGAGGGCGGCGCCGCCTCGACGCCGTCGCCCGCCTCGCCCCACGTCGCGAGCGCGATCAGGGCGAGCAGCATCGCGCCGATCCACGCGATGGCGATCGCCGTGAACAGCACGCGCTCGTGCAGGGCCTCGTTCGGTTCCGGTCGTGTCTCGTTCCGAGCCATGGCGGCTCCTCCCGTGAGCCGCCTCCCGTCACCGGTCGCCAGAGGTCTCGTGAAAGCGAAAGCCCCTCCGGCCGGTGGCGGGAGGGGCTTTCGCTCTTGCTGCGTCTGCCGGTGACTGGGTGCTAGGTCCTCATCTCCGGCGCATCCCCTCGGCGCCCATGTCCGTGTGCGCGTCGACCATCCAGCGAAGCGCGCGCTTCGTCGCGGCCGCGCCGACCGGCGTGAACGCGCGCTGCCCGATCGCGCGGATCGGGCTGCTGGCGGCGACGGCCGCGCTCGCGTGGGTCGGACAGGCGGACATGGGAACTCCTCGAATGCGGGCGGCAGGGTATCGGCCGAGGCCGCGCGCGTCGATACCCCGAAGTGGGCGTTCGGTGAAGAATCTCCGACGCGACGCTAGGCGATGCGGAGCCGGGTGAGCGCGATGCGGCCGCCGAAGCACACGTCGATGTCGTGGTGCGCGCGGCGCGGCCGCGCGTGGTAGTCGGCGCGCCACGCGACCCCCCGGCTCGTGCGCTCGAAGCCGACCGGGCTCGGGCTCGTGTCCACCGGGCACTCGACGATCTCGCCGGCGCGGATCGCCGCCGCGGTGCCCTCGGGGCCGGTGGGGTCGGGGAGGTTCGCGTTCCAGTACTCGCCCGGGGCCGCGCCGAGCTCGAGGGCGCGGCGCAGCACGGGCGCCGCGGCGCGCTCCGTGCGCCGCCAATCGATGGCGCCGTAGCGCCGCACGTACTGCGAGATGGCGAGCGAGGGCCGGCCGTGGATCGCCGCCTCGCGCGCCGCGGCGACGGTTCCCGAGACGTACACGTCGACGCCGACGTTCGCGCCGGCGTTGATGCCCGCGACCACCCAGTCTGCGTCGGGACAGATGGCGTGGAGTGCGACGCGCGTGCAGTCGGCCGGCGTGCCGGCGACCGCGTACCACCCTCCGCCGCGCTCCTCGAC
The DNA here is from genome assembly GCA_041389495.1 of Myxococcota bacterium. NCBI lineage: Bacteria > Pseudomonadati > Myxococcota > Myxococcota bacterium. The sequence continues at coordinate 652,530 of JAWKRT010000001.1, forward strand.
CGCGAGCTCGGCCTCGGTCACGCGGTGCGACACGCCGCTGTGCGCGTCGACGGGCGCGACGACGACCACCTCGCCGAGCGCGGCGCAGGCGCGCGCGAGCGCGGCGAGTCCGGGCTCGTCGATTCCGTCGTCGTTGGTGAGCACGATGCGGCGACGCGCCATGCGCGGGCTCCGGCGGGCGCGCGACCGTCGCGGCGCGCGAACGGCGCGCAGCATAGTCGGCGCACTGCGGGCGGGCTGCGGCGCGGCTGCGAGCGGTGGCCCGGCGGCGGTCGATCGCGCGCGTCGCGGGGCGCGCATCGCGGCATTCCCCCCTATGGATGGCGCGCGATGCGGCCGATGGAGACCCCGCCTCGCCCGCGGCGACCGCGCGCACCGCGCGGCGTCGACGCGGCGGGGCGACCTCCCGGGAGCCCACCCTGTCGATCCCCGCCCCCCACCCGTCCGCTCCGCTGCGCGAGCGCATCGCGCAGGCCGTCGATCGCGCGTGCGCGCCGTTCGCGATCCGCGCGCGCGTCGTGGCCGTGGGCATCGCGCCGCTCGGCGCGACTCCCGTCGAGGAGCTCTGTGGGAGGGGCGAGTGCGTCGCCGGCGTGCTCACGCCGCGCGCGGGCTCGCCCGGGTGCTCGGCGCTCTTCGCGATGGAGCCCGAGGATGCCTTCGCGCTGCTGTGCGTCGCGCCGGTCGACGCTTCGGCTCCGCTCGAGGCGTACGTCGCGCTCGGCGCGGCGTTCGGCCGCGCGGTGGCGGAGGCGCTCGGGGCCTCGCCGCCCGACGCGCCGTGCCTCGCGACGCTCGAGGAGGACGCGGCGATCGCCATCCTCCTGCGCACCCACGCCCCGTCGGACACGCCGCTCGCCTCGGTCGAGCTCGCCCTCGCCGTGGCCGACCGCGTGGAGCAGCTCGGCGAGTGGCGCGCGCACCTCCACTGCCTCGTCGACGCGAAGCTCGCCGTCCCGGGCCCGCGCTGAAGCGCGGCTGCGAGCCGACCCGCAGCCGGTGCGCAGGCGCGCGCCGCATCCACGCGCGTGCGCGCGCGACCCGCGGCGCCCCACTCGCTCACGCGGCCCGCGCACACCCGCGCCGCCGCGAGGGCGGTCCGCGGAACCGGGCTACGCTGCGGAGCGTCGCAGCCACCGCCGATCGGGTCCGCCTCGCGTCGGCGGCTGTCCGCACCGAATCCCGAGTCCCCACCCGCGCTGGTCCTCGCTGACGGAGTCCGCCGATGTCGCCCCGCCGAGAAGTCCGACCGTCTCCCGTCTCCGTGCTCCCGTTTTCTCGCCCGCCGACCGGTTCGCCGTCCCCGTACTCCGTGCGATCGCTCGCGCTGCTCGCGGTCGTCGCGATCGCGACGTCGCTCGCGGCGGCGGCCGCGTCCGCGGAGCCGGCGACGCCGCCCGCGCCCTCGGCGGAGCGCTATACGGGCTTCGACGGCACGCCGTGCGAGAAGGACTACAACGAGCACTGCGCGAAGAACACCGGCGTGCGCGGCGCGTTCGAGTGCGTGCGCGTGTTCGCGAAGCGCGGCGTCGGGAGCGAGGAGTGCCTCGCCTACACGGAGCAGGTCCGGAAGGAGAAGCTCGAGCGGGCGATCGCCGCGCAGAAGCGCTGGCAGGACGCCTGCAAGGACGACGTCGCGCGCCTGTGCGCGGAGTACGCGAGCGAGCCGCCGAAGACGGTGAAGGGCTGCCTCAACCGCAAGCGCGGCGAGCTCGGCGAGGCCTGCAACGCCGAGCTGCCGCTGCGCGGGAGCTACCAGGGCCCGGGCGATGCGCGCTGGAAGGACGGCTCCGAGCCCGAAGACTGGGATCTGCAGCAGGCGATGAAGAACCGCCCGCGCAAGACCTCGCGCATGCTCGAGGAGCAGCGCGCGGAGGAAGACCGCGCGAAGAAGCGCGCCGAGATCATGGCGGAGCACGCGCGGCACCGCGCCGGGCAGGCCGAGGCCGCGGGCGCGGCCGAGGCGCCCGCCGAAGCCGGCGCTCCCGCGACGCCGTGACCGCGCGCCCGTGAGCGGCGTGCGGCGCATCTTCGTCGTGCGGCACGGCGAGACCGCCTTCAACGCCGCGCGCGTCCTGCAGACGCCCGAGGTGCCGCTGTCGGAGCGCGGCCGCGCGCAGGCGCGTCGCGTCGCCGAGCGGCTGCGCGCGCACCCGATCGCGCGCGTCGTCGCGAGCGATCTCGCGCGCGCCGTCGAGACGGCCGAGGCGATCCGCGCGGCGACGGGCGCACCGCTCTCGCTCGACCCGCTCCTGCGCGAGCGCGACTTCGGCGAACTGCGCGGGACGGCCTACGCCGATCTCGCGGTCGACCCGTTCGCACCCGGCTTCGTCCCGCCCGGCGGCGAGGGCGTCGACGTCTTCCACGCGCGCGCCGACGCCGCCTGGGAGGCCGTCGCGCGCGGCGCGGAGGGCGCGTCGGGCGACGTCGTCGTCGTGACGCACGGGCTCGTGTGCCGGGCCTGGGTCGAGCGCGTGCTCGGCGTCGCGGGCGACGCGCTCGCGCGCCACGCCTTCGCGAACACGTGCGTGACGGAGGTGGCGATCGAGCGGCCGTGGCGCGCGCTGCGGATCGCCTGTGCCGCGCACCTCGAGGATGCGGCCGGCGCGCCCGGCGCCGCCGGGCCGGCGCTCAGCGCGAGCCGCCCCGGCGGAAGAGCATGAAGCTCACGTTGTCGACGCAGTCGCTGCCCGTCGCGTCGTGGTCGGCGGGAACGAACTCCTCGAGCTCCGAGTGGTAGTAGAGCGTCTCGAGGCCCGATAGCTCGGCGAGTGCCACGAGCGTCGGCTGCGCCCACACCGTCCAGCCCGCGTAGTCGAAGAGCGTCCGGGTTCCGGTCGCGTCGCTCGCTTCGAGGCGGAACCCCGTGCGGTTCGTGAAGGGGTTCGGGGCGCGCCCGGGCAGGTCGACGAGCTTCACCTCGAGCCCGGCCGCCTCCATCTCCGGGCGCGTCAGGTCCTCCTCGGCCGCGAGATCCGTCACGAGCGTCATCGGTGGCGTCTCGAGGACGATCGCGTCCGCGTAGAGCGTGCCGAGCTCGAGGAGCCCGACGAGCTGGCGGACGTCGAAGAGCTGGTGGCTCTGCTTGCCGATGAACGCGAACGACGGCCCGCTGCTCGTCGCCTTGACCTGCTTCCAGACCTCCTCGTCGAGCGCGTTCGCGACGAAGTAGTGGCGCTCGGTCTCGGGCAGCCACCGGCGCGCGAGCACGCGCGAGGCGGCGGCCGGGTCGAGGTCGATCATCAGGTAGCGGAACTCGGGGAAGCGGAAGTGGCCCTGGTACGCGAACTCCGCGGTTCCGGCCATCGGCTCGACGACCGTGCGCACGTCCGCGAGCGCCTCGGTCCGCAGGAACTCCTCGACGCCGAAGTCGTGGCTGCCGAGCACGGCGCCGTAGACGGCGTAGGGGTCGAGCGCGTCGAGCCCGCCGTCGACGTACGGGCCCAAATAGTCGTAGCTCTCGACGAACGGCGAGTCGTAGCACTTGCGATGGCCGTGCTCGCCGAAGTCGTGGAAGCCGTGCGCCGCGATGCATCGCCAGCGCTCGAGGAAGCGCGCGCGCTTCGCCGTCGAGAGCGGCGCGCAGCGGAAGCCGCGCCGCGTCGCGCGATGGAGGCGGCCGAGCAGGGCGGGCCAGTGCGCGAGCGGTCGCGCCTCGAGGTGCGCGTCGCCCTGGAGGTGGATCCAGTCGGGCCGCGGCAGGCCCGCTTCGATGCGGTCGAGCAGCGCGTCGAGTGCGGCCTGCGAGCGCACGATCCGGATGGCGTCGCGACCGTTCGCGACGGCGGCGTTCGAGCTCAACGCGTTCCCCCCGAAGAGACGTTGCGGACTCGCGCGTGCAACGCCGCGCGTTGGATAGCACGCGTCGCGTGCATCGGCCGCGCCGATCGCGCGCGAACGATGCGCGCGATCCGCGCGATGTGCGAGGCATCGCGGCAGCGGATGTCGAGGGAAGCGTTCGTCGAGCGCTACGCGCGGTCGTCGTAGCCGAGGTTCGAGCGCAGCCAACGCTCGGCTTCGCCGGTCGCGAGGCCGCTGCGGCGCGCGTAGTCCTCCACCTGGTCTCGGCCGAGTCGGCCGACGGTGAAGTAGCGCGCCTCGGGGTGCGCGAAGTACAGCCCGCTCACGCTCGCGGCCGGCGTCATCGCGCACGTCTCGGTCAGCTCCATGCCGAGCGCGCCCGCATCGAGCAGCTCGAAGAGCCGGCGCTTCGGCGCGTGGTCGGGGCACGCCGGATAGCCGAATGCGGGCCGGATGCCGCGGTACTCCTCCGCGATCCGCTGCTCGTTCGTGAGCGACTCCGCCTCGCCGTAGCGCCAGTCGCGGCGCGCCTGCTCGTGCATCTTCTCGGCGAGTGCCTCGGCGAGCCGGTCGGCGAGCGCCTTCACCATGATGGCGCGGTAGTCGTCGTGGTCGGCCTCGTAGCGCGCGACGAGCGCGTCGGCGCCGAGGCCCGCCGTGACGGCGAAGGCTCCGATCCAGTCCGCCGCTCCCGACCCGACCGGCGCGACGAAGTCGGCGAGCGAGCGGTTGGGCTTGCCGCTCGGCTGCGGAGCCTGCTGGCGGAGCATCGGGAAGCGGAGCCGCTCGGTCGTCCGCGACTCGTCGGTCCACAGCACGATGTCGTCGCCGTCCGAGTTCGCCGGCCAGAAGCCCGTGACCGCGTTCGCGACGAGCGCCTTCTCGCGCACGATCTCGTCGAGCAGCTCGGTGCCGTGCGCGTAGAGCTCGCGCGCGGCGGCGCCGTACTTCTCGTGGTCGAGCACCTTGGGGAAGCGTCCGGGGAGCTCCCAGGCGGAGAAGAAGAAGGTCCAGTCGATGTAGTCGCGCAGCGCGGCGAGATCGATCTCGCGCCACTCGCGGCGGCCGAGGTAGGCGGGCCGCGGCGAGGTCGCGTCGTCGAACGCGAGCTTCGCCGCGTTTCGGCGCGCCTCGGCGAGCGACAGGAGCCGCTTCTCGCTCTTGCCGGCGTGGGCGGCGCGCAGCTTCGCCTGCTCGTCGCGGTTGCGCTCGTCGAGCGCGACGCGACGGCGCGCGTCGAGCAGGTCCGACACGACGCCGACCGCGCGCGACGCGTCGAGCACGTGCACGACGGGCTCGTCGTACTCGGGTGCGATCCGGACGGCGGTGTGCTGGCGGCTCGTCGTCGCGCCGCCGATCAGCAGCGGGACGTCGAAGCCGCGTCGCTTCATCTCGCGCGCCACGTGCACCATCTCGTCGAGCGACGGCGTGATGAGCCCGGAGAGGCCGATCGCGTGTGCGCGCTCGTCGACGGCCGTCTGCAGGATCTTCTCGGCCGGCACCATCACGCCGAGGTCGATCACCTCGTAGTTGTTGCAGCCGAGCACGACGCCGACGATGTTCTTGCCGATGTCGTGGACGTCGCCCTTGACGGTCGCCATGACGATCCGGCCCGCGGTCTGGCCCGCCTCCTTCTCGGCCTCCATGTACGGCTCGAGGTAGGCGACGGCCTTCTTCATCGCGCGCGCGCTCTTCACGACCTGCGGCAGGAACATCTTCCCGGCGCCGAACAGGTCGCCGACGACCTTCATGCCGTCCATCAGCGGCCCCTCGATCACGTCGAGCGGCCGGGCGAGCTGCTGGCGCGCCTCCTCGGCGTCCTGCTCGATGAAGTCGACGATGCCGTGGACGAGCGCGTGCGAGAGGCGCGCGGCGACGTCGGCTTCGCGCCACGACAGGTCGATCTCCCGCTTCTTCCCGGCGCCCTTCACCGTCTCGGCGAGCTCGACCATGCGCTCGGTCGCGTCGGGGCGGCGGTCGAAGAGCAGGTCCTCGACGTGCTCGAGCAGCTCCTTGGGGATGTCCTCGTACAGACCGAGCTGGCCGGCGTTGACGATGCCCATGTCCATGCCGGCGCGCGTCGCGTGGTACAGGAAGGCCGAGTGGATCGCCTCGCGCACGAGGTCGTTGCCGCGGAACGCGAACGACAGGTTCGAGACGCCGCCCGAGACGTGCACGCCCGGGCAGCGCGCCTTGATCTCGCGCGTCGCCTCGATGAACGCCTTCGCGTAGCCCGCGTGCTCCTCGATGCCGGTGCCGATCGCGAGGATGTTGGGGTCGAAGACGATGTCCTCGGGCGGGAACCCGGCGCGCTCGGTGAGGAGCCGGTAGGCGCGCTCGCAGATCTCGATCTTGCGCTCCGTCGTGTCGGCCTGGCCGACCTCGTCGAAGGCCATCACGACGACGCCCGCGCCGTAGCGCCGGACTGCGCGCGCCTTGTCGAGGAAGTCCTCCTCGCCCTCCTTCAGCGAGATCGAGTTCACGATCCCCTTGCCCTGGACGCACTGGAGGCCGGCCTCGAGCACCTCCCACTTCGAGGAGTCGACGACGATCGGGATGCGCGCGATCTCGGGCTCGGACGCGATCAGGTTGAGGTACGTGCGCATGTACGCGACCGAGTCGAGCAGGCCCTCGTCCATGTTGACGTCGAGCAGGTTGGCGCCGCCGCGCACCTGGTCGAGCGCCACCTCGAGCGCGGCGTCGAGGTCGCCCGCCTTCACGAGCTTCCGGAAGCGCGCGGAGCCGGTGACGTTGGTGCGCTCGCCGATCATCTGGAAGTTCGAGTCGGGGCGGATCGTGAGCGTCTCGAGGCCCGAGAAGCGCGTGAGGTGGTCGGGCTCCGGCGGGACGCGCGGCGCGATGCCCTCGACCGCGCGCGCGATCTCCGCGATGTGCTCCGGCGTCGTCCCGCAGCAGCCGCCGACCATGTTGACGAGGCCGCTGCGCGCGAACTCCCCGACGAGCTCGCCCGTCCGGCGCGGCGCCTCGTCGTACTCGCCGAACGCGTTCGGAAGCCCGGCGTTCGGGTAGCTCGTGACGAGGCACGTCGCGATCTCGGCGAGCTCGGCGACGTGCGGCCGCATCTCCGTCGCGCCGAGCGAGCAGTTGACGCCCACCGAGAGCGGGCGCGCGTGCGCGACCGAGCGGTAGAACGCGTCGACGGTCTGGCCCGAGAGCGTGCGGCCGCTCGCGTCGGTGATCGCGACCGAGATCATGATCGGCAGGCGCACGCCGCGCGCCTCGCTCACCTCGTCGATCGCGACCAGCGCGGCCTTCGCGTTGAGCGTGTCGAAGATGGTCTCGACGAGGAGCACGTCCACGCCGCCGTCGAGCAGCCCGTGCACCTGCTCGGCGTAGGCGTCGCGGAGCTCGGCGAACGTGAGCGTGCGGAAGGCGGGGTCGTTGACGTCCGGCGAGAGCGAGAGCGTCTTCGGCGTCGGCCCGATCGCGCCGGCGACGAAGCGCGGCTTGTCGGGCGTGCGCGCCGTCCAGCGCTCCGCCGCCTCGCGCGCGACGCGCGCGGACGCCACGTTGAGCTCGCGCACGAGCGCCTGCGTTCCATAGTCCGCCTGCGCGATCGCGTTCGCGCCGAAGGTGTTGGTCTCGAGGATGTCCGCGCCGGCGGCGAGGAAGCGCTCGTGGATCTCGCCGATCACGTCGGGGCGGGTGAGCGAGAGCAGCTCGTTGTTGCCCTTCAGGTCGCTCGCGTGGTCGCGGAGGCGGTCGCCGCGGAAGTCGGCCTCGCCGAGGCCGAAGCCCTGGATCATCGTGCCCATCGCCCCGTCGAGCACGAGGATCCGCTCGCGGAGCAGGTCGGGCAGGGCCGGGCGGGAAGGCGCTTGGGGCATGGCGGTCTCCGGAAGAGGGCGGCAACGTAGCCGAGCATCACCTTATCTCAATATCCAGATATAGAGATGGGGCCCAGGCCCGGGCCCCGATCGGCCGGCCGTCGGGGCTCCCGGAGTGGCGAGCCGCCCCGACCGGCCGCTCTTCGTGCCTCGAAATGGCTCGTAACGCCCCGGGCGCGAGGCTAAGCTCGGCCGGCCCCCACCCCCGAGCGGCCTTCCGGCGTCGCGCCCCCGCGCGCCGCCGCCCGTCCACCGAGCCTCGAGCCATCGAGAAGTTGGGGTCGATGACCGGCGCAGCGGCACCCGAGAGCGCGGCACGCGAGGCCCACGTCGAGCTCCGCGACGTCCGGGTCTCGTTCGGCTCCCGCGCCGTCATCCAGGGCCTCTCCTGCAGCTTTCCGCGCGGCCGCGTCTCCGTGCTCATGGGCGGGAGCGGCACCGGGAAGAGCACGCTCCTGCGCGTCGTGGCGGGGCTGCTCACGCCTCAGTCGGGCTCGGTGCGCGTCGCCGGCGACGAGATCGTCGGCCTGCGCGAGCGCGAGCTCGCTTCGGTCCGCACGCGCCTCGGCATGTTGTTCCAGAACGGGGCGCTCCTCGACTCGCTCAGCGTCTTCGACAACGTCGCGCTGCCGCTGCGCGAGCGCACGCGACGGAGCGAGGCCGAGATCCGCGACCTCGTGCACGAGCACCTCACCGCGGTCGGTCTCGACGAGGTGGACGACCTGCTGCCGCGCGAGCTCTCGGGCGGGATGCTGAAGCGCGCCGCGCTCGCGCGCGCGATCGTGCTCGACCCCGAGATCCTGCTCTGCGACGAGCCGTTCTCGGGCCTCGACCCGGTGAACGTGCTGCGCATCGAGGCGCTGCTCACGCGGCTCTCCGACGATCTCGGCCTGACCGTGATCATGACGTCGCACCACGTGCCGTCGTCGCGCCGCATGGCGGACCAGATCACGGTGCTCTTCCCCGACTCGGCCGTCACCGGGTCGCCGCGCGAGCTCGCCGCCTCGAGCGACGAGCGCGTCGCGCCCTTCCTCGGCGTGCGCGGCGAGGCCGGCGGCGAGGGGCCGCTCGTGGAGCTCGGCTGACGTGGCGCTCGGAGCGTCGATCCAGCAGCTCGGAGCGGGGAGCACCGCGCGCGTGACGAGCGTCGGGGCGATGACGCGCTTCGCGACGCTCATCGTCGGCGCGTGCCTGCGCCCGCCCGTCCGCATCCGCAAGCTCGTCGACGAGGTCTACGACGTCGGCGTGCTCTCGCTCGCGATCGTGTGCACCTCGGGGCTCGCGGTCGGAATGGTGCTCGGGCTGCAGGGCTACAACGTGCTCGTGCGGTTCGGCGCGGAGAGCTCGCTCGGCGTCGTCGTCGGTCTCACGCTGATCCGCGAGCTCGGGCCCGTCCTGACGGGGCTGCTCGTCGCGGGGCGCGCCGGCTCGGCCGCCACCGCGGAGATCGGCGCCATGGTCGCGACGGAGCAGATGGACGGGCTGCGCATGATGTCCGTCGATCCGATCCACTACGTCGTCATGCCGAAGGCGATCGCGCTGACGCTCGTGATGCCGCTGCTGTCGGCGCTCTTCATCGCGCTCTCGATCTTCGGCGGCTATCTCGTCGGAGTCCAGCTGCTCGGCCTCGACGGCGGCGCCTACCTGTCGAGTCTCGAGAACGGCGTGACGTACCAGGACGACGTCGTGGGCAGCCTGCTCAAGTCGTGGATCTTCGGAATGCTCGTCGGGCTGATCGCCACCTATCGCGGCTTCACCTGCGAGCCGAACTCGGCGGGCGTGAGCCGCGCGACGACGTCGACCGTCGTGACCACGTCGGTCTGCATCCTGCTCTTCGACTACGTGATCACGGCGCTCTGGGGCTTCTAGGCGCGCGGCGCACCGCCGGTGCGCGCGCGGACGCGAGGGGAAGGAAGGGACATGCAGGCTTCACCGGGACGCGACTTCGCGGTCGGGCTGTTCGTGCTCGCCGGGCTCGCCGCCATCGCCTACCTCTCGATCCAGCTCGGCGGGCTCTCCTACAAGGGCCCGGGCGGGCTGCTGCTCACCGGCAGCTTCGACGAGATCGGCGGGCTCTCGGTGCGCGCGCCCGTGACGATCGCCGGCGTGAAGGTCGGGCAGGTGACCGGCATCGACCTCGACGACGACCTGCGCGCCCGCGTGCAGATCGACGTCGACGCCTCGATCCCGCTGCCGATCGACACGGCGGCGGGCATCCGCACCCAGGGCCTGCTCGGCGACCAGTTCATCGCGCTCGAGCCCGGCGCCGAGGACGCGACGCTCGAGAGCGGCGACGTGCTCTCGTTCACGGAGAGCGCGATCAACCTCGACAAGCTGATCGGCGCCGTCGTGCACGGCGGCATCGGAGACGGTGAATGAGCGCGCGGGCGTCGGCGTCGCTGCGCGCCGTGTCCAGGGCCCTCCGAAGCTCCGCCACGGCGCTCGCGTTCGCGGGCGCACTCGTCGCCGCCGGCGCGGCGTCGGCCGACGACGCGTCGCAGGAGCACGACCCGTGGGAGGGGTTCAACCGCTCGATCTTCGCGTTCAACGAGTGGCTCGACCGCAACCTGCTGGTCCCCGTCGCCAAGGGCTGGGACTTCGTCGCGCCCGAGCCGGTGCAGACCGGCATCGACAACGTCTTCCGCAACTCGGGCATGAGCGTCGTGCTGCTGAACGACCTGCTGCAGCTCAAGCCCGTCCACGCCGCCGAGGACGTCGCGCGCGTGGTCGTGAACACCACCGTCGGCGTCGCCGGCATCTTCGACGTCGCCACGAAGGTCGGGATCCCCGAGAACGACGAGGACTTCGGCCAGACGCTCGGCTACTGGGGCGTGCCGAAGGGGCCGTACCTCGTGCTCCCGATCTTCGGCCCGTCGAACCCGCGCGACACGTTCGGCCTGCTCGTCGACCGCGCGAGCGAGCCGTGGACGTACTTCGTGAAGATCTACGTGACGGTGCCGGTCGGCGTGTTCGAGTTCGTGAACCTGCGCGCGATCTACCTCGAGGAGATCGAGGACTTCCACGAGACCGCGCTCGACTACTACGTCTTCCAGCGCAACGCCTACGTGCAGAGCCGCGACCGCGGCGTGGCCGACGAGGTCGAGCCCGCGGAAGAGACCGAGGAAGACCTGTACTACTTCGACGACGAAGAGGACGTGGAGGACTGAGTCATGCGCGCCGTCGCCGCCGCTCTCGTGGGTACGCTCTCGCTCGGGCTCGCGCTAAAGGACGCGCGCGCCGGGACGACGGCGCGCGCCGCCGTCGAGGAGACGGTGTCCGCCGTGCTCGGCGTCCTGCGGAACGAGTCGCTCGACGTCGAGCAGCGCCGCACCGAGATCGAGGGCATCGCCTACGCCCGCTTCGACTTCGAGACGATGGGCAAGCTCGTGCTCGCGCAGAACTGGAAGAAGTTCGATCCCGCGCAGCGCGACGCCTTCATCGGCGAGTTCAAGCGCCACCTCTCGCGCAGCTACGGGACGCGGATCGAGCGCTACGAGCAGGAGGAGGTCGACATCCTCGGCGAGCGCGAGGAGCAGCGCGGCGACGTCACCGTGCAGACCGCGATCCGCGGCGGCCAGTTCGACGGCATCGCGATCGACTACCGGATGCGCAGCCGCGGCGGCGACTGGCGCGTGATCGACGTCGTGATCGAGGGCGTCTCGCTCGTCTCGAACTTCCGCTCGCAGTTCAAGGACATCGTCTCGAAGGACGGCCCCGCCGCGCTGATCGCGAAGCTCCAGGAGAAGAACGCGGCGCCCGAGGTCTCGACCGAGTAGCGCCGCCGCGCGCGAGCGTCCGCGACTAGCGCGCGGCGAAGTCGAGCACGAGGCGCTCGAACGCCGCCGGATCCTCGAAGTACATCGAGTGCCCGGCGCCCGGCACCTCCGCCCATTCGCACCCGGGCACGAGCGCCGCCACCTCGCGCAGCGCGCGCGGCGGGAAGAGCGCGTCCTCCTCGGCGGCGATCATCAGGGTGGGGACGGCGTAGCCCGCGAGCTCGGACGGCGCGACGCGCGCGTCGGGGGCCGCGACGGCGCCGAGCATGCGCGGCTCGAAGCCGGTGTTGAGCGCGCTGATGCGGTCGTAGAGATGGACCATCTCGGGTCGCTCGCGCGCGAAGCGGCGCGAGAAGGTGATCGCGCCGCGCAGGCTCTCCTCTCCGCCTTCCGCGGCGCCGCGCCCGATCTCGGCCATCGCCGCGAGCACGCCGTCCGTCACGAGCCCTCCCGGCGTTCCGGCGAGCACGAGCTTCGCGACGCGCTCGGGATGGCGGACGGCGAGGGGCAGGGCGCTCCAGCCCCCCATCGACATCCCGACGACGACCGCGCGATCGACGCCGGCCGCGTCGAGCACGGCGAGCAGGTCGCGCGGGAAGTGCCGCGCCGCGAAGTCCTCCTTCGCGCAGCGCGAGCGCCCGAAGCAGCGGTGATCGAACACGACCACGCGGTGGCGGCGCGCGAACGCGGGGATCTGCTGCCACCAGACGAGCGTGTTGCCGCCCGCGCCGTGCGCGAGCACGAGCGGCGGGCCGTCGCCGTACGTCTCGTACCAGATCTCCGCGGCCTCGCCCTTCGCGTACGGCATGGCTCGTCTCCTTCGCTTCCTTCGCGCGCGCAGTGCGCGCAGCTCGCGCAGCGCGCGCCGACTCCGCGACGCGTTCTCACAGGGGCATGGCGCAGCCGTCGGCGCGCGGATCGCTCCCGCCCCAGAGCACGCCGTCGCGCGTGCGCTGCACGATCTGCCCGCGCCCGAAGCTCGCGCGCCCGAGGCCGCCGAGCACCTGCGTCTCGTGTCCTCGCGCGGCGAGCGCGCGCAGCGTGTCGGCGGGAAGCCCTTCCTCGAGCTGCACGGCGTCGCCCGCCTCGCCGCCCGGGAGCTGGAAGCGAGGCCGGTCGAGCGCGGACTGCGGATCCTCGCCGTCGTCGGCGAGCGCGACGACGACCTGCAGGTGTCCCTGCGGCTGCATGAAGCCGCCCATCACGCCGAACGGTCCGAACAGCGCTCCGTCGTCGGCGTGCGTGAGCATGCCCGGGATGATCGTGTGGTACGGACGCTTGCGCGGCGCGACGACGTTCGGGTGGCGCGGATCGAGCGAGAACCCCGCGCCGCGGTTCTGGAGCGCGAAGCCGCAGCCTTCGGGCACGAGTCCGGTGCCGAAGAACTGGTAGTTGCTGTTGATGAACGAGCACGCGTTGCCGGCCGCGTCGACGGCGCACAGGTAGACCGTGTCGCTGCCCGCGAGCGGGCGTCCCGCGAGCGCGCCGGGGTTCGCGCGCGACGGGTCGATCGCGTCGCGGCGCCGCGCGAGGTAGGTCTCGGACAGCAGCTCGTCGACGGGCACGCGCGCGTGCGCCGGGTCGGCGACGAACGCGCGCGCGTCGGCGAACGCGAGCCGCATCGCCTCGATCATCGCGTGGAAGCGCTCGGGCCCGAGCGGGTCGAGCGACGCCAGGTCGAGCCCGCGCACGAGCCCGAGCGCGATCAGCGCCGCGAGGCCCTGGCCGTTCGGCGCGCACTCCCAGACGCGCAGCCCGCGGTACTCGAGCGAGATCGGATCCTCGAAGGTCGATGCGTGCTCGGCGAGGTCGGCGGCCGCGAGCGCGCCGCCGTGGTCGCGGACGACGCGCTCGATCGCCCGCGCGACGTCGCCTTCGTAGAACGCGGCGCGCCCGCCCTCCGCGAGCGCGCGCAGCGTGCGCGCGAGGTCGGCGTTGCGGAAGCGCTCGCCGGGCGCGGGCGCGCGACCGTCGATCTGGAGCGCGCGCCCGCCGGGCGACGCGTCGAGCTGGAAGCGCGCGAGCTTCCACAGCTCGGCGGTGATCGGCGCGACCGGGAAGCCCTCCTCGGCGAGCTCGATCGCCGGCGCCAGCACGGAGTCGAGCGGCAGCGAGCCGTGCCGCTCGAGCGCGTCGCACCACCCCGCGAACGCGCCCGGCACCGTCACCGTGTGCGCGTGGAAGCGCGGCATCTCTCCGCGGACGCCATCGCGCTCGAGCCGCGCGAGGTCGAGCGCGGCGGGCGCGCGGCCCGAGCCGTTCAGCGCGTGCACGCGCCGCGTCGAGGCGTCGTGCACGAGCGCGAAGCAGTCGCCTCCGAGCCCGGTCATCACCGGCTCCGTGACCGCGAGCGCGGCCGCCGCCGCGACCGCGGCGTCGGTGGCGTTGCCGCCCTCGCGCAGCATGCGCAGGCCGGCGGCGGTCGCGAGCGGCTGGCTCGACGCGACGAGACCGCGCGTGCCGAGCACGGGCGAGCGCGACGAGCGGAACGCGAGCCGATCGTTCGGTGCCTTCGGGCGCGGCGCGCCGTTGCGCGCGGCGTCGGCGAGCGGAGCAGCGGGGTCGGTGGCGGCGGGCACGCGTCGAGTCTACTCCCACGGTGCGCTGCTAGGCTGCCCGACCGCGCCGCGCGGCCGCGCGGGCCGGAGGGTCGCGTGATCGTCGAGCTCGCGTCCATCGTCGCGCCGGTCTACGCGATCGCGGGCCTCGGGTGGGCGTGGGCGCGCTCGCGGCGCCACTTCGACGGCGCGTTCGCGACCGACCTCGTGATGACGGTCGGCGCGCCCTGTCTCGTGTTCTCGAGCCTCTCCCGCCTCCACATGGACGGCGGCGCGCTCGTCGAGATGGCGCTCGCCACCGCCGCCGCGCTCGCCTGCTCGTTCGCGATCGGCGCCGTCGCGCTGCGAGCGGCGGGGCTCTCGCTGCCCACCTTCCTCGGGACGCTCGTCTTCGGCAACACCGGCAACATGGGCCTCCCGCTCTGCTACTTCGCGTTCGGCGACGAGGGGCTCGCCTTCGGCGCGTGCTTCTTCGCCGTCGCGTCGATCGCGCACTACACGGTCGGACAGTGGGTCTGGAGCGGGCGCGTCTCGCTGCGCGAGGTGAACACGCCGCTCAGCTGGGCCGCCGTCGCCGCGGTGGTCGTGCTCGCGACGGGCGCGCGCGTGCCCGCGTGGGTCGACCGCACGACCGCGACGCTCGGTGGTCTCGCGATCCCGCTCATGCAGCTGTCGCTCGGCGTCTCGCTCGCGCAGCTGCGCCTCGCCCACGTGCCGCGGACGCTCGCGCTCTCGCTGCTGCGGCTCGGCATGGGCTTCGGCGTGGGCGTCGCGCTCGCGCACGCGTTCGCCCTCGAGGGCGTCGCGCGCGGCGTGCTCGTGCTCGACTGCGCGATGCCCGCCGCGGTCTTCAACTACATGATGGCGGCGCGCTACGACCGCGAGCCGGCCGAGGTGGCGAGCGTGGTCGTGCTCTCGACGCTGCTCGCGTTCGGGACGCTCCCGCTCGTGATCGGCTGGCTGCTCGCAGGCGGCTGACGGCGCCCGATGCGGCCGTCCCGGTGCCTCCGATGGGGTCGATCCCTGACTGGAGGTCGGAGGCTTCTCGCCTACGCTGCGCGCGCGTTCGGCCGATGAGGGCCGCGGCGCGCGGCCGCGCGGTGAGGAGCAGGCTCATGGGCAGCTATCTGAACGACATCGTCCGCACCTACATGGATCACATGATCGACTGGGAGTCGATGCTGCGGCTGCGCAAGGGCGACGACGTCGACGTCGCCGCCGAGAAGGCCGCGCTGGTGGAGGTGCTCGAGACGGCGGCCGCGATCTGCGAGGAGATCGAGCCCGAGGCGCGCGCGGGATGGGAGAACGCGTCGCGGCTCGTCGACGGCGAGGTCGTGTATCCGCCGCACGTCGAGCGCGGCTACGCGAAGCTCGCCGAGGCCGGGCTCATCTCGTTCGGCGTCGACGAGCAGTACGGCGGCTTCGGGCTCCCGGCCTTCGTCTCGAACCTGATCCTGCAGATGGTCTCGCGCGCGGACGCGGGCCTGATGACGATCGTCGGGCTGCAGGCCGGCGTCGCCGAGGACATCCAGCTCTACGCGGACGACGAGCTCAAGCAGGCCTACCTGCCGCGCTTCGCCTCGGGCGAAGTGATGGGCGCGATGGACCTGACCGAGCCGAACGCCGGCTCCGACCTCGGCGCGATCACCACGCGCGCCGACGAGAAGGACGGCGACTTCTTCCTCTCGGGCCAGAAGATCTTCATCACGAACGGCGGCTGCGAGGTGCACCTCGTGCTCGCGCGCGACGCCGACACGTACGAGGCGTCGAAGGGCACGACGCGCGGCCTCTCGCTCTTCCTCTGCCCGCGCACGCTGCCCGACGGCGCGGTGAACGCCGTGCGCGTGCAGCGCCTCGAGCACAAGCTCGGCATCCACGGCTCGCCGACGGCCGCGATCGAGTTCGACGAAGCGCGCGCGTGGCGCGTCGGCGAGAAGGGCCAGGGCTTCAAGGCGATGCTGACGCTGATGAACAACGCGCGGCTCGGCGTCGCCGCGCAGGGCGTCGGCATCTCGGAGGCGGCGCTCCACGCCGCGCTCGCCTACGCGAAGGAGCGCAAGCAGTTCGGCCAGCCGATCGCGAGCCAGCCGCTCATGAAGAACATGCTCGCGAAGATGGCGCTCTCGCTCGAGGGGAGCCGCGCGCTGCTCTATCGCGCGTGCATCCTCGTCGACCGCAACAAGGCGATCGACGCGTTCCTCGCGCGCGGCGAGGGCGACGTCGGGCGCGCGAAGGAGCTGCAGGCCGAGCGCGAGCGCAACGCGACCCGCATCCGTCTGCTCACGCCGCTCGCGAAGTACCTGGCGACCGAGACGTGCGACGAGGTGAGCCGCAAGGCGATCCAGGTGCACGGCGGCATCGGCTTCATGGCGGAGAGCGAGGTCGGCAAGCTCCACCACGACGCGATCATCACGACCATCTACGAAGGCACGTCCGAGATCCAGGTCTCGTTCGCGCTGAAGGAGATCGGCAAGGGCGCGCTCGGCGTCGTCTTCGAGGAGCTCGGACGGGAGCTCGACCACGTCGACGACCCGCGCCTGCGCGAGTTCGCCGCGAAGGTGCGCGCGGGCATGCAGCGCATCCTCGAGTCGTCGGCCGCGCTGCTCGCGGACTTCGGCTACGCGCTGCTCTCGGCGCAGCTGCTCGCCGACGTCGTGATCGACGTCGTGGTCGCGGCCGAGCTGCTCAAGCAGGCCCAGGCGAGCCCGGCGCGCTTCGACCTCGCCGCGTCGTGGATCAACCAGAAGATGCTCGACGTCGACGCGAAGACGCGCCGCATCCAGGACGGCGGCAGCGCGCGCATCGATCGCTGCGAGAAGATCCTCGGGCTCGCGGAGTAGCGCCGCCGCGGCGCGGCGCCGCGCCTAGCCTCCCGACGCGATCGACTCGGCCTCGGCGCCCGGCGGCGTGTCGTCGTCGACCTGCTCCCGGTAGCCCTCGGGCAGCGCGACGCGCTGCCGCCCGCCGCGCTTGCCGCGACGCGCGCGCATCGCCGACGGCGGGAACCACATCTCCGGGTCGACCTCCGCGAGGATCGCCTCGAGCTCCGCGACCGAATCGATCGCGATCAGCCGGTCGCGCAGGCGCGCGCTCTGCGGGAAGCCCTTCGTGTACCAGGTGGCGTGCTTGCGGAAGTTGCGCGCGCCCTGGCGCTCTCCCATCCACTCCGCGAGCAGTCGCGCGTGCTCGACCATCACGCGCGCGATCTCGCCGAAGCGCGGCGGGTCGGGCGGTTCGCGTCCGTCGAACACGCACGCGAGGTCGCGGAACAGCCAGGGGCGCCCGAGGCAGCCGCGGCCGACGACGACGCCGTCGCAGCCGGTCGCGCGCATCATGCGCAGCGCATCGCCCGCCTCCCAGACGTCGCCGTTCCCGAGCACGGGGATCGTGCGGACGAGCTGCTTCAGCTCGCCGATCGCGTCCCAGCACGCGTCGCCGTCGTAGTGCTGCGCGGCCGTGCGCGCGTGCATGGCGACGGCCGCACAGCCCTCGTCCTCGCCGATGCGGCCCGCGTCGCGGAAGGTGAGCCAGTCGTCCTCGATGCCCATGCGGAACTTGATCGTGACGGGAACGTCGCCGGCCGCGCGCACGGCCGCGCGCACGATGCGCGCGAGCAGGCGCGGCTTCGCGGGGAGCGCCGCGCCGCCGCCGCGGCTCGTCACCTTGCGCACCGGGCAGCCGAAGTTCATGTCGAGGTGGTCGACGCGGCCCTCGCCGCACAGCCACTCGACCGCGCGCCCCACCCAGAGCGGGTCGACGCCGTAGAGCTGGAGGCTGCGCGGGCGCTCGTCCGGGTCGAACCCGGCGAGGCGCAGCGTCTTCTCGTTGCCCTCGACGAGCGCGCGCGCGGTGATCATCTCCGACACGTACAGGCCCGCGCCGAAGCCGCGGCAGATGCGCCGGTAGGGCGGGTTCGTGATGCCCGCCATCGGCGCGAGCACCACCGGCGGCCACACGCGCAGCGGGCCGATCGCGACGGGCGCGAACTCGCCCGGCGCGGCGGGCGCGACGTCGCGGTTCTCCGCGCTCTTGTAGCGATCGTCCACGCCGTGGTGCTCCCGTTCCCCGCGAGCGCCTACACTCGGCCGGCGCCGCGCGAGCCGACCAGCGTGGCGGGAGGAACGAGCTTGCGCAACGCCGGCCCCGGACGCGCGCCGAGACGCCGATCGCCCTCGGTCGCCGCCGCCGTCTGCGGCGCCCTCCTCGCGCTCGCGCCCCCCGCGCCCGACGCGCGCGCGACGAGCGACGTCGAGTCCGCGATCGAGGACACGGTGATCGTGCGCGTGCTCGACCGCGAGGTCGTGGGCGTCGACGCGGTCGCGCGCGGCTCGAGCTCGCTGCGGCTCGACCCGGGCGAGCGGCTGCTCTCGCACGAGGCGCGCGGGCGCATCGGCATCGTCGTGACCAACCGCCGCCTGCTCGGCTTCTCCGCGAAGTCGGGCTGGACGGAGCGGCGACTGCGCATCGCCGAGTCGACGCCGTCGCGCGCGGACGTCGACGCGCGACTCGCGCTCTTCCTCACCTCGCAGCGCGCGATCGGCTTCGACGGCCACTGGCGCGAGGAGGTCCTCTCGCCGCAGGAGGCCGTGCAGCGCTCGAGCCTCGCGTCGAGCACGGCGCTCGTCGTCACGAACCGCCGCGCGATGGGGCTCTCGCCGGCGTCGGGCGGCTTCGTGTCGATCCCGCTGCGCGTCCACGAGGACGTCGAGCAGGCGCGCGCCGTCGCGACGCTGGCCGAGGTCACCACCTCGCAGCGCGTGCTCGTCTTCAGCGCCGGCGACGGCACGTGGACCGAAGAGCTCCGCACGCTCGACTGAGGGCCGGCGCGCCGGGAGCCGCGGCGGCCCGCTCGGGCCGCGTCGTCGGCGTCGGCCTGTGCGTCGTCGACCACGTGTATCGCGTCGACGACCTCGCGCTCGCGGGTGCGCGCACGCGCTACCGCGAGCGGGTCGTCGCGCCGGGCGGCATGGCGGCGAACGCGCTCGTGCAGGCGGCCGCGCTCGGGTGCCGCGCGGAGCTGCTCTCGGCGGTCGGCGACGACGCGGAGGGGCGCGCGCTCCTGCGCGCGCTGCGCGCGCGCGGCGTCGCGACCCGCCGCGTCGCTCGCAGCCCGGCGGCCGCGACGCCGGTCGCGCTCGTGCTGGTCGACCGGCGGACGGGCGAGCGGCGCTTCGTCGTGCGCGACCGGCGCGCGCTCGAACGCGGCGCACCGCGCTTCGACCTCGCGCCCGTACGACGCGGCGCGGTCGTCGTCTGCGACGGCCACTTCGCCGGGCGCGCGCGCGAGGCGCTCGCGAAGGCGCGCGCCGTCGGCGCCGCGACCGTCGGCGACTACACGCGACCCGGTCGCGCCGTCCTCGGGCTCGTCGCGCTCACCGACTTCCCGATCGTGCCGCTCGAGTTCGCGGAGCGCTTCGCCGCGGGCGACGTCCGCGAGACGCTGCGCGCCCTGCGCGCGCGCTCGGGCGGGACGCCCGTGGTCACGCTCGGCGCGCGCGGCGCGCTCGCGCTCGTCGGCGGCCGGTTCCGTCGCATCGCGCCGCACCGCGTCCGCGCCGTCGACACGACGGGCGCGGGCGACGCCTTCCACGGCGCGTTCGCCGCCGGCGTCGCGCGCGGGCTCCCCGTGCTCGAGAGCCTCGCGGTCGCGAGTCGCGCCGGGGCGGTCGCGTGCACCGCGCTCGGCGCGACGGCGCGGCTGCTCGGCGAGCGCGACCTCCCCCGCGGCGCGCTCGGCGCTTGAAGGGGCCGGGCGGATCGCCGAACCTCCGCGCCCGAGGGTGGGAGGGGAATGGCCCGGGCCAAGGCGAGCTACGACGAGAAGTCGATCCAGACGCTGGACGCGCTCGAGCACATCCGGCTGCGCACCGGCATGTACATCGGCCGGCTCGGCAACGGCACGCATCCGCTCGACGGCATCTACGTGATGCTGAAGGAGGTCGTCGACAACGCGATCGACGAGTTCATCATGGGCGAGGGGCGGCGCATCGTGATCGAGCGCGACGGCCCGTCCATGAGCGTGCGCGACTTCGGACGCGGCATCCCGCTCGGCAAGCTCGTCGAGTGCGTCAGCCAGATCAACACCGGCGGCAAGTACAACGACGACGTGTTCCAGTTCTCGGTCGGCCTGAACGGGGTCGGCACGAAGGCGGTGAACGCGCTGTCCTCGGAGTTCGAGGTCACGAGCTGGCGCGAGGGCCGCTTCCGGCGCGCCGAGTTCGCGCGCGGCCGCCTCGTGCGCGACGCGAAGGGCAAGGACGAAGAGACGCCGACCGGCACCCACGTCCGCTTCACGCCCGACCTCGAGATCTTCAAGCGCTACGACTGGAACGAGGAGTTCGTCGCGCAGCGCCTGCGGTACTACGCGTTCCTCAACGCGGGCCTCACGATCGAGTACGCCGGCGAGAAGTACCGGAGCGCGCGCGGCCTCGCCGACCTGCTGCAGCACGAGATGGGCGACGAGCCGCCGCTCTACGACGTCGTCTACTTCAAGGGCGAGCGGCTCGAGTTCGCGTTCACGCACACGCACGCGTACGGCGAGACGTACTTCTCCTTCGTGAACGGCCAGTACACGAACGACGGCGGCACCCACCAGAGCGCGTTCCGCGAGGGCGTGCTCAAGGGCGTCAACGAGTTCGCGAAGAAGAACTTCGCCGGCGAGGACGTCCGGGACGGCATCGTCGGCGCGGTCGCGATCAAGCTGCAGGACCCGGTCTTCGAGAGCCAGACGAAGAACAAGCTCGGCTCGACCGAGGTGCGCGGCACGATCGTGTCGCAGGTGAAGGACAACGTCGTCCGCTGGCTGCACCAGAACCCGGAGCAGGCGCAGCAGCTCGTCGCGAAGGTGGTCGCCAACGAGCGCGTGCGGAAGGAGCTCACGGCGATCAAGAAGGAGGCGCGCGAGCGCGCGAAGCGCGTCGCCATCCGCATCCCGAAGCTCACCGACTGCAAGGTCCACTTCGACGATCCGAAGGGGAAGCGGCGCGAGGAGACGACGATCTTCATCGGCGAGGGCGACTCCGCGGGCGGCGTGATGATCCCGTCGCGCGACGTCTTCACGCAGGCGGTGTTCACGCTGCGCGGCAAGCCGCTCAACTGCCACGGCCTCAAGCGCGACGCGATCTACAAGAACGAGGAGCTCTACAACCTCATGCGCGCGCTCGGCATCGAGGACGGCGTCGAGGGGCTCCGCTACAACCGCGTCGTGCTCGCCACCGACGCCGACGTCGACGGCATGCACATCCGCAACCTGCTGCTGACGTTCTTCCTGCGCTTCTTCGAGGAGCTCGTGGTCAAGGGCCACCTCTACATCCTCGAGACGCCGCTCTTCCGCGTCCGCAACAAGCGCGACACCCGCTACTGCTACTCCGAGGACGAGCGCGACGCGGCGATGCGCGCGCTCGACGGGCCCGAGGTGACGCGCTTCAAGGGCCTCGGCGAGATCGGCCCGCGCGAGTTCAAGCAGTTCATCGGCGACGAGATGCGGCTCGTGCCGGTGTCGGTGCAGAGCATCGGCGAGGTCTCGAAGCACCTCGACTTCTTCATGGGGAAGAACACGCCCGAGCGGCGCGACTTCATCGTGAACAACCTGCACGCCGACGTCGTGCAGGCCTAGGGCTCCCGGATGGCGCAGCTCGAAGCGCTGATGCGCGAGCACTTCGTCGACTACGCGAGCTACTTCATCCTCGATCGCGCCATTCCCGACATCCGCGACGGCCTGAAGCCCGTGCAGCGGCGCATCCTGCACACGCTCTTCTCGATGCACGACGGGCGCTACCACAAGGTGGCGAGCATCGTCGGCGAGACGATGAAGCTGCACCCGCACGGCGACGCCGCGATCGGCGACGCGCTCGTCGTGCTCGCCAACAAGGACTTCTTCATCGATCGCCAGGGCAACTTCGGCGACCCGCTGACGGGCCAGCCCGCCGCCGCGCCGCGCTACATCGAGGCGCGGCTCACGCCGCTCGCGCTCGAGACGCTCTTCGACCCGGACCTGACGCCGTACGTGTCGAGCTACGACGGGCGCAACAAGGAGCCCGTCTGCCTGCCCGCGAAGCTGCCGGTCGTGCTGATGCTCGGCACCGAGGGCATCGCGGTCGGCATGTCGACGAAGATCCTGCCGCACAACCTCGCCGAGCTCTGGCGCGCGCAGATCGACCTGATCCAGGGGAAGCCGGTGACGCTCCTGCCGGACTTCCAGCAGGGCGGCCTGATGGACGCGTCGGCCTACGACGACGGCCGCGGCAAGGTCGAGGTGCGCGCGAAGATCGAGGCGCGCGACGAGAAGCACGTCGTCGTCCGCGAGATCCCCTACGGCACGACGACCGAGAGCCTGATCGCGTCGATCGAGGCGGCCGCCCAGCGCGGTCGCATCAAGGTCGCCTCGATCAACGACTTCACGACGGACCGCGTCGAGATCGAGCTCGCGCTCCCGCGCGGCGTCACGGCGGACGAGGTCATCCCGCAGCTCTACGCCTACACCGACTGCAGCGTCTCGGTGTCGTCGAACCTGATCGTCGTGCGCGATCGCAAGCCCGAGCAGCTCAGCGTGAGCGAAGTGCTCACCTGGCTCACGCAGCAGCTCCGCGAGCAGCTCGAGGCCGAGCTCGAGTTCGAGCGCGCACGCCTCGTCGACCGCAAGCACTGGCTGACGCTCGAGCGCATCTTCGTCGAGAAGCGCGTGTACAAGCGCATCGAGAAGGCGCGCACCGGCGAGGCCGTCCGCGACGAGGTGTGGGAGGGCATGCACGAGCACGAGCGGCTCTTCGTGCGGCCGATGGTCGAGGAGGACGTGAAGCGCCTGCTCGACCTCCGCATCCGGCGCATCTCGCTCTTCGACATCGAGAAGAACAAGAAGGACCTGAAGGACGTCGACGACGGCATCAAGGCGTGCGACCGCAAGCTCGCCCACATGAAGAAGACGACGATCGACTACGTGAAGGGCCTGCTCGAGCGCTACGGCGACCAGTTCCCGCGCCGCACGTCGGTCACGCAGATCGAGGCCGTCGACAAGAAGGCGGTCGCGCTCCAGAACGTCAAGCTCTCGTACGACCCCGACACCGGCTTCTTCGGCTCGGCCGTGAAGGGCGAGCGCTTCAAGCTCACCGTCAGCGAGTTCGACCACGTGCTCGCGATCGCGCAGGACGGCACGTACCGGATCATGCAGGCGCCCGAGAAGCAGCTCTTCTCCTCGAAGCTCCTGTACTGCGCGCCGTTCGACCCCGAGAAGCCCGAGGACTTCACGGTCGTGTACCGCGACGCGAAGCGCTTCGCGTTCGCGAAGCAGATCTCGATCGACAAGTTCGTGCGCAACCGCGAGTACCAGCTCGTGCGCGACAAGGCGGGCCGCATCGATCTCCTCTTGCGGCCGCCCGAGGCGGGCGTCGTCACGCTCGAGTTCGTGCCCGCGAAGCGCCAGCGGCTGAAGAGCGCGAAGTTCGACCTCGGCGAGCTCGTGCCGACGGGCACGACGGCGCGCGGCACGCGCCTCGCGCCGAAGCCCGTCGCGAAGGTGTCGCACGCGCCGCGCAAGGAGCCGCCGCCGCGCAAGCTCGGCGGCGGGATCTCGACGGCGCCGCGCTCGCGCGCGGGCCGCGCGGCGGCGTCGAAGACGCGCGGCGGCGCGCCGGGCACGGGAAGGCCGGGGCAGGGCGAGCTCTTCTGATCTCCGGCCGCCTCGGGCCCGAGCGCGCGGGCGGCGGATGCAACGCGGTGCGCGTCGGGGCCGCGGCGGTTGCGCGGCGCGCGCGCGCCGCCGATGCTCGGCGCGTGCCGATCACGCGTCGACAGCTGCTCGGGCTCGGCGTCGCCGCGGGCGCGGCGAGCGCCGCCGGCCTCGCGGCGCTCGAGCTCGCGGCGCGGCGCGCCGGCGGCCCCGGGCTGCTCGAGCTTCCCGCCGCGCTCGCCGACCCGACCGGCGTCCACGCGCTCCGCGTCGGCCGCGCGTGGCTGCGCGCGCACCCCGCCGAAGCCGACCGCGCCGTGCTCGAGCGCCTGCTCGGCGACCTCCCCGAGGCCGCGCGCCGCGGCGGCCTCGACCTGCGCGACGAACGCGTGCGCGCCTGGCTGCGCGCGCGCCAGCGGGACGACTTCGCGGACGGCGGCGTGGTCGAGCTCGACGGCTGGTGGCTCTCGCAGACCGAGGTCCGCTTCTGCGCGTGGCTCGCCGTCCGACAGGCGTAGGAGCGCGCGCGTGATCGTCGACGCGGTCGAGCTCGAGGACGGCGCGATCGTCCGCGCCGACGTGTGCGTCGTCGGCGCCGGCGCCGCCGGCATCGCGCTCGCGCTCGAGCTGCGCGACCGCGGCCTCGAGGTCGTCGTGCTCGAGGGCGGCGGCCTCGAGCTCGAGCCGGATGCGCAGGCGCTCTACGCGTCGGCGCAGGTCGGCATCCAGACCGATCCGCTCGACGTGAACCGCTTGCGCGTGCTCGGCGGGACGACCGGCCACTGGGGCGGCTGGTGCTTCCCGCTCGACGAGAGCGACTTCGAGGAACGGCCCTGGATCCCGCACAGCGGCTGGCCGTTCGCGCGCGCGGCGCTCGACGACGACTACGCCACCGCGCACCGCATCCTCGGCTTCGACGCGTTCGACTACGACTTCCGCCGCTGGCGCACGGACGAGGAGGCGCGCGACGACGTCGGCCTCGACACGCCGACGCTGCGCAACTTCGTGATCCACCGCAGCCGCCCGCCGATCCGCCTCGGTACCGCCTACCGCGACGCGCTGCGCGACGCGCGCGACGTGCGCGTCGTCCTGCACGCGAACGCGCTCGAGATCGAGGTCGACGGCGAGGCCCGCACGGCGACCGGCGTGCGCGCGTCGACGCTCGCCGGCCGCGCGCTCCGCGTGCACGCGCGCCGCTACGTGGTCGCGACCGGCGCGGTCGAGAACGCGCGCCTGCTGCTCGCGTCGACGTCCGTGCAGCGCGAGGGGCTCGGCAACGGGCGCGACCTCGTGGGGCGCTTCTTCCTGCAGCACCCGCAGGTGGTCGAGGCGCGCTGGGCGACGGACCCGGGAATGGAGGCGATGGTCGGGCGCGGCAGCGCGTCGCCGCACGCGATCGTCGCGACGGCGGTGACGCCCGCGGCCGCGCGCGCCGAGCGGATGGCGGGCTACCACGTGCTCGTGCTCGGCGGGGGCTCGCCGCACCGCAAGGGCATCCTCGGGCCGGTGCGCGAGGCGGTCGAGCAGCTGCGCGCCATCTACGACCCGGCGGGCGGCGAGCGGCTCGAGCGCGACGTCGCCGCCTTCGTCGCCGGCGTCGAGCACGACGCGCGCGGCGCGCGCGAGGGCTTCGTCGCGACGCTCGCCGAGCGGCCCGAGCAGGTGCCGAACCCCGACAGCCGCATCACGCTCGGCGAGGAGCGCGACGCGCTCGGCATGCGACGCGTGGTGATGGACTGGAGGCTCGGCGAGCTCGACCTGCACACGCTCGCGCGCGGGCGCGCGCTCGTGGCGAAGGAGCTCGGGCGCCTCGGGCTCGGCCGCGTGCGCGACTGGCCCGCCGGCTACGACCCGAGCGCGCGCGGCGCGGGCTACCTGCACGGCGGGCACCACCACTTCGGGACGACGCGCATGAGCGACGACCCCGCGCGCGGCGTCGTCGACCGCAACGCGCGCGTGCACGGCATCGACAACCTCTACGTCGCGGGGAGCTCGGTGTTCCCGACGTGCGGCTTCGCGAACCCGACGCTCACGATCGTGGCGCTCGCGGTGCGGCTCGCGCGCGAGCTGCGGCGAAGCCTCGGGGCCGAAGGCTAGGCGCGCGGGAGGCGCGAGTGCGGCGCCGGTGCGAGCGCGCGGTGCGCGCCGCTCGCGAGCGCGCGGATGTCGAGGTCGCCCGGGCAGGCGCTGCGGCAGACGGGAGACGCGCAGGTCGCGCACGCCGCCGCGGGCGCGGCGAGCGCCGCGTACTCGCGCGCGGCGACGTCGGGCCGCGCGTAGCGCTCGGCGTACATGCGCGCGCGCAGCGCTCCCGCGACGTCGACGCCCGCCGGGCACGCGCTCGCGCAGTCGCCGCAGCCGAGCTGGCAGAGCGCGCCCGCGTTGCGCGCCTCGTGGCGCAGCAGCGCCTCGGTGTCGGCGAGCGTCGGCTCGCTCGCGCCCGACGCGACGAGGTCGTGGTCGACCTCCTCGCGGCTCAGCATGGTCACGATCAGGCCGTGGACGTGCGGGCCGGCGAGCACCCAGCGCAGGGCGGCCTGCGTCGGGCTCGCGCCGTCGCGCCGGAAGCGCGACAGGTCGTTGTACTGCGCGCCGCGGCGCGTCTTCATCACCATCACGCCGTGGCCGCTCGCGTGCGCGCGCTCGAGCAGGCGCGGCAGCTCCGACTGATAGGCGACGAAGTCGAAGCCGCCCGTGAACACGTCCTTGAAGCGCTGCGCCTGCGTCCAGAACGAGGGCAGGTTCGCGTAGTTGTGCGCGAGCAGGAACACGTCGGCCAGGTCGTCGTCGATCGCCGCGTCGACGCACTCGGCGAGCCGTCCGCCGTGGCCCGACATGCCGCTCGCGCGGATCTTCCCCTGCTGCTTCGCGCGCGCGACGAACTCGCTCCACTCGGGGTTGCGGATGCGCTCGACGCGGTTCACGGCGTGGTTGAAGAAGACGTCGACCCGGTCGGTGCGCAGCCGCCGCAGGCTCCCCTCGAGCGAGCGCATGATCTCGTCGCGCGTCGCGTCGGCGCGCGCCATGCACTTCGTCGAGAGCGTCACGCGCGCGCGATCGCCGGCGAGCGCGCGGCCGATCGTCTCCTCGGAGCGGCCGTCGGCGTAGTCGGGTGCGGAGTCGAAGTGCGTGACGCCGCGGTCGAGCGCGTGACGGACGACGTCGTCCTGGCCGTCGAGGCCCCAGCCGCCGAAGCCGATGTCGGGGATCTCGATGCCCGTGCGGCCGAGCACGGAGCGCCGCCGGATCTCGGGCGTCTGCGCGGGCGTGCGCCCGCCGGTCGCGGCGTCCTCCGCGCCCGCGCCGTCGCATCCCGAGAG
Source organism: Myxococcota bacterium (assembly GCA_041389495.1). Lineage (NCBI taxonomy): Bacteria > Pseudomonadati > Myxococcota > Myxococcota bacterium. The sequence continues at coordinate 679,497 of JAWKRT010000001.1, forward strand.
CAGCGCGATCGAGCCGAGGCCGACGCGCGCCGACCCGCGGAGGAAGGCGCGCCGGTCGATGCCCGCGTCGCGCTGGGCGCGCTCGCCGCGGCCGCGCGCTTCGCTCTCGTCGTCGTCGCGCATCGCTCGCTCCCGTTCCCGCGACCGCGCGGCCGCGGCGCCTACTTCTCGAACGGGAGGCCGGCCGCGCTCCAGGCCCTGAAGCCGCCCTCGAGGTGGAGCAGCCGGTCGTAGCCCGCGCCCGCGAGCGCGGCCTCGGCGCGCCGCGCGCGCGGGCCGACGGCGCAGTGCACGACGACGTCGCGGTCGCGCGGCACCTCGGCCATGCGCGCTTCGATCTCGTCGACCGGGACGTGGATCGCGCCGGCGATGTGGCCCTCGTTCCACTCCGCGTCGGTGCGCACGTCGAGCACGACGGGCGGCGCGTCGGAGGCCAGGCGCTGCGCGAGCTCGCTCGGGACGAGGATCGGGGCTTCGTCGGCCGCGCACGCCGCGCCGAGCGGCGACAGCACGAGCAGGGCGGTGGCGAGCAGCGCGAACGTGCGAGCGGGCGACGTGCGGTGCGGCGTGCGCGTCACGGCGTCAGGCACTCCATCCGGTCGATCGCGTGCACGGGCGCGTTCGGCCCGGACATGAGATCGGTGATCGCGGCGTAGACGAGCTGCTGCTGCTTCACGCGCCCGAGCCCCTCGAAGGCGCGCGACACCACGCGGATCTCGAAGTGCCCGGGGCCGGCGGACGAGACGTTCACCTGCGCGTCGTCGAGCGCGTCCTCGATCCGGCGGCGGAGATCGGACGCGACCTTCTCGGGGTCGGGACCGGCGTTCAGGATCTGCAGCGCCATCGGCGAGCCCTCAGTACCGCGGAACGCTCGGGTCGACCTCGCGCGACCACGCGTCGATGCCGCCCTCGACGTTGTGGACGTCGGTGAACCCGAGTGCCGCGAAGTGCTCGGCCGCGCGCTGGCTGCGGCCGCCGTGGTGGCAGTGGAAGACGATCTTCGTCGACTTCGGGAGGGCTTCGAGGCGCTCGGCCTGCGCGTCGGTCATCAGCGTCGCGCCCGGGATGCGCGCGCGCTCGCGCTCCTCCTCGGTGCGGACGTCGAGCAGCTCGAAGCGCTCGCCCGCGTCGAGGAGCGCCGCGAGCTCCTTCACGCTCATCGGCTTCACCTGCGGCGCGTTCGGGTTGTGGATCTTGAAGCCCGGGCCCTGCGGCGTGCTCACGACGTCCATGCGGATGCCGTCCGCGCGCGCGGCGCTCACCGGGTCGAGCAGGAGGCGGACGCCGTTCGACTCGACGGCGACCTCGTTGCCGCCGACCGGACCGATGAACAGGTTCGCCTGGAAGCGCGCGTCGACCGCGAGGTGCAGGCCGCGCCCGGGGCCCGACTGCTGCGCGACCGCCGCGCGCAGCTGCTCGGCGGCCTCGTCGCTGATCTCGATCGCCGGCGCCGCGCCGTCCGGCAGGGACACGCCGAGCGCGGTCGCGAGCTCGCCCGACTCGAACATCTCCTGGACGATGTCGCACCCGCCCACGAACTCGCCGCGCACGTACAGCTGCGGGATCGTGGGCCACGACGAGAAGAGCTTGATGCCTTCGCGGATGTCGGGGTTCGAGAGGACGTCGACCGTCTGGTAGTCGGGGACGAGCGTGTCGAGGATGCGCACGACGGTGTTCGAGAAGCCGCACTGCGGCTGCTGGCGCGTGCCCTTCATGAACAGCGTGACCGGATGCGCGGCGATGAGGTCGGAAAGCTGCTCGCGCAGGGCGTCGTCGAGGCTCATGGTGTGTCTCCCGGCGGCCGCGATCGCGCGCGCGCGGGGGCGTGCGGCGCGGCCAGGGGCGGCAGTCTAGCAGCCCGTCGACGGCGCTCCGGGCGCGCGAGACGCCCGTCAGCGGACGAGGCGGCGGTTCTTCGCGATCGCGTGGCGGCAGACGCCGAGCACGCGGTCGAGCTCGCCGCGCTCGAGGCCGAGGTAGCGCCACGCGGGATGCGCCGTGAGGTCGAGGTCGGGGACGGGCTCGCGTCGCCCGACGCCGAGGCGCGTCAGGCACGCCGTCGCGAGCGACACGAGCGCGGTCATGTTCGCGGTCTCGTCGGGCAGGCACGCGAGCGCCGCCGGATCGTGGTGGTGCTCGATCACGGCGACGAGCCCGGCCGGGAGCGACCACGCCGTCGCGACGCGCGCGCCGAGCTGTGCGTGGTCGAACCCGAAGTGCTCGCGCTCGACCGCGACGAACGACGTGGCCTCGTTGTAGACGCGCGACACGACGCGCTCGTACTCGTCCGGGTGCGAGTTCGCGAGCGCGATCTTCCCGACGTCGTGGAGCGTGCCCGCGGTGTAGGCCTGCTTCGCGTCGAGCTTGATCGCCGGGTGCTCGGCGAGCCGCGCCGCGACCGGGCCGGCGAGCGTCGCGTGCTGCCAGAGCAGCCGCTCCATGAGCCCGAGCCGCTCGTACGAGCGCTCCATCGAGACGGCGAGCACCGAGTTGCACACCGCCTCGCGGCCGAGCAGCGAGAAGGCGAGCGACAGGCTCCGCACCTCCTCGGGGAAGTCGTAGACGGGAGAGTTCGAGGTCTTGAGGATGCGGGCGGTGAGCGCCGGGTCGCGCTCGACCAGGCGGCGGAGCTCGTCGAGGGGCGCCGTCGGCTCCCCGGCGAGCCGCGCGATCTCCGCCGCGATGCGCGGGATGGCCGGCAGCGCGGTCGAGGCCGCGGCGACGTAGGCGTCGAGCGCGCTCTCGCACTCGTCGTCGCGCCCGCGCTCCCGATCCCGCTTCCGCTCCTGCGCCTCGCCTGCGCCGCTGCCGCCGGGCCCGCTCATCTCGCGCGCCGTCCCCCCGCTCGCGCGCGTCCCGCCGGGTGCGCGCGCGGCTCCGCTTCGGCGGGAGCGGACGCTTACATGAGCACGCGAACGCGCGGGGCTCGAGTCGGCGCGGCCCGCGACCGATGTGGGCGCCCATGGCTCGCGAATCGAAGCACTCGGGCGCGCTCGGACTCGCTCGCGAGGACGCGAAGGCGCTGTCGGACTTCCTGGCCGAGCGCCTCGAGATCGATCCCGCGAGCCTTCCCGCCCCGAGTCGCTGGGCCGGCAGCGGCAACACGATCGGCGCCCTCGCGCTGCGGCTCGGCGTCCTCACCCTCGACCAGGTCGAGCAGGCCGTCGACCTCCAGGCCTCCGACGGCCAGCTCCTCGGCGAGATCGTCCGCGCGCTCGGCTACTGCACCGACGTCGACATCGAGCGCCTGCTCGCGCTCCAGCGCCTGCACCGCTGCCTCGACCAGGCCGCGCTGCTCGTGATGTCCGGTCAGATGGACATGGTGGAGCTGCTCGAGGCGCTCGCCGCCTTCGCGAGCGAGCGGGGCATCTAGCCCCTCGTCTTCGCGCGCCGGTCCGGCCGCCGGCGGACCTATCATGCTCCGCGCCGATCCGGGCCCGCGGAGCTGCGATGGACGTTTCCGACACGATCACCCTCGTGGGGCGCGAGCGCGAGCTGCGCGTCCTGCGCAGCGAGCTCGCCGAGGCCGGCCGCGGCAGCGCGCGCCTCGCGTTCGTCGTCGGCGAGCCGGGCATCGGGAAGACGCACACGATCCTCGCGCTGGCCGCGCGCGCCGCGCGCGAGGGGACCGCCGTCGCGTGGGGGCGCGCGCACGAGGGAGGCGCCGCGCCGCTCTACTGGCCGTGGACGCGGGTGCTCGGCGCGCTCGCGGAGGCGTGCGACGCGCCGGAGCGCGACGCGCTCGAGCACGCGCGGCAGGCGCTGCGCGCCGACGTCGGGCGCGGCGCGGGCGACGGCGCCATCGAGGCCGCGCGATTCGCGCTCTACGACCGAGTCGTCCGCGCGATCGCGGACGCGGCGCGCGCGCGACCCGCGCTGCTGGTCCTCGACGACCTCCACTGGGCGGACGTCGGCTCGCTGCAGCTGCTCGAGTTCGCCGCGCGCGAGCTGCTGCACGCGCCGGTGCTCGTCGTGGCGACGCTGCGCGACGGCGCGCTCGTCGCCGGCGACGAGCGCGCGCGCATCCTCGCGTCCTTGATGGCGGCGTCGCGCACGGTCGCGCTCGGCGGACTGCCGCGCGACGACGTGGCCGCGCTCCTCGCGCGTCGCCTCGACGCGGCGCCCGAGGCGGACGTCGTCGACGAGGTGCGGTCGACGACCGGTGGCAATCCGTTCCTCGTGCTCGAGGTCGCGAACCTGCTGTCGCCGTCGGGCGAGCGCCTCGCCCTCGGCGGCGTCCCGCCCGGCGCGCGCGCCCTCCTGCAGCAGCGCCTCGACGGCCTGCCCGAGCGCGAACGGAGGACGCTCGAGGCCGCGGCCGTCGTCGGCGTCGAGTTCGACCTCGACGTGCTGGCGATGCTGCTCGACGAGCCCGAGGCGTCCGTGCGCGCCTCGCTCGCGAGCGCGGGCCGGCGCGGCTTCGTGACCGAGGTCGACGGGGTCCTCTACCGCCACGCGTTCGCGCACGCCCTGCTGCGCGAGACGCTCTACGAGCAGCTGCCGGCGGCGCGGCGCATCGCGCTCCACGCCGCCGTCGTTCGCGCGCTCGAAGCGCAGGGAGCGGCCGCAGACGAGCGGCTCGCGACGCTCGCGCACCACGCGTTCGAGGCGGCGCGCGGCGGCGATGCGGGCGTCGCGCTCCGCCACTGCACGGCGGCGGGCGAGCACGCGCTCGCGCGGCTCGCGTTCGACGACGCCATCTCGCACTTCGAGCGGGCGCTCGCCGCGCAGCCGCACGCGGGGGCGGGCAAGGGCTGGGCGCTCTTCGCGGGGCTCGGCCAGGCGCTCCACGTGACGGGCCACCAGGAGCGGGCGCGCGCGATGTTCGCGCGCGCGGTCGACGCGGCGCGCGCGGCGGGGCCGACGGCGTTCGCATCGGCCGTGCTGCGCGTCGCCGCATCGGCGGCCGAGACGCTGGTGCAGGACGGCGAGATCACGGCGCTGCTCGAGGAGGCGCTCGCCGGGCTTCCGCCCGATGCGACGCCCCTGCGCGCCTTCCTGCTCGCGCGGCTCGCGTGGGGCCTGCAGATCGTGCCCGGCGCGCGCGCGCGCGCGCGGCGCCTGTCCGACGAGGCCGCCGACGTCGCGCGCGCGCTCGGCAACCCGCGCGCGCTCGAGTTCGTGCTGACGCCGCGGCTGCGCGGCCTCCTCGGCCCCGACGACGCCGACGAGCGGCGCGCGACCATCGACGAGATCCTGCGCCTCGACCCGACTCCGTCGGCCGAGCTCGACGCCTGGCTCACGCGCATCGGCGATCTCGCGGAAGCCGGCGATCGCGCCGGCCTCGACGCGGCGATCGCCGTGTTCGCGCGCGCGTCGGCCGCGCTCGGCATGCCGTACTTCGCGTGGGCGGCCGCGCGCTTCGACACCGCGATCGCGCTGCTCGACGGCCGGCTCGACGACGCCGAGTCGCTCGCCGCGCGCGCGCTCGAGCTCGGCGGCCGCGTGCTCCGCCGCTCGCCGGGCCTCGAGTACGCGCAGCAGATGTTCCTGCTGCGCGGCTGGCAGGACCGGCTCGAGGAGCTCGCTCCCGCGCTCGCCGCGGGCTTCGGCGAGGCGCCGCTGAACCCCGCGTGGCGGTGTGCGGTCGCGGACTTCTGCAGCGTGACGGGGCGCGTCGCCGAGGCGCGCCGCGAGCTCGACGCGATCGCCGCGTCGGGCTTCGATGCGATCCCGCGCGAAGGCGCCTGGCTCATGAGCATGTCGATGCTCGCCGGCGTGTGCGCGCGCATCGACGCGCGCCCGCACGCCGAGCCGCTCTACGAGCTGCTGCTGCCGTACCGCGATCGCATCGCGATCAGCCGCCCGCTCGTCGTCCTCGTCGAGCCGGTCGAGCTGAGCCTCGCGAAGCTCGCCGAGACGCTCGAGTGGTGGAGCGAGGCCGAGGCGCATCTCGACCGGGCGGCGAAGCGCGCGCTCGAGATGCGCGCGCCGCTCTGGCAGGGGGAGGTGCTGCTCCACCGCGGGGTGGTGCTCGGCCGGCGAGGGCACGAGGGCGATCGCGCGGCCGCGGCGGCCGCGCTCGACGAGGCGGAGTCGCTCGGCCGCGCGCACGGCATGCGGCTGCTCGTGCGCTGGGTCGCGGAAGCGCGGTCGGCGCTCGCCGTCGACCGCGCGCAGCTCGGGCCCGCCGGGACCGACGAGCGCACCGCGCGCGCGCGCGTCGGCGTCTTCCGCGAGGAAGGCGAGATGTGGACGCTCGCGTTCGAATCGCGCACCTCCCACCTGCGCCCGATGGTCGGCCTCTCCTACATCGCCGCGCTCCTCGCCGCGCCCGGGCGCGCGGTCCACGCCGCTGCGCTCGTCGCCTCGGCCGCGCGCGTCGGCCCGCGCGGCGAGGCGCAAGCGGCGGGCGATGCGGGCGAACACCTCGACGCCGCCGCGCGCGCGCAGTACGAGCGCCGCCGTCGCGAGGCGCGCGAGGCGCTCGCGGAGGCCGAGCGCTGCCACGACCTGGGTCGGGCCGAAACGCTCCGCTTCGAGGTCGAGATGCTCGAGGCGGAGGTCGCGCGCGCGGTCGGGCTCGGCGGCCGCGCGCGCCGCGCGGGCTCGGCGCAGGAGCGCGCGCGCGTCTCCGTCACGCGCGCGATCAAGTACGCGATCGACAAGATCGCCCCGTGCGATCCCGCGCTCGCCGAGCACCTGCGGCGGAGCATCCGGACGGGAACCTTCGCGAGCTACGAGCCCGCGAGCCGCGATCGCGTCGACTGGCGGCTCTGAGGCCCGTGCGGCGGCCCGCGCGACGCGGGCCGCGACCCTCGAACATCGTTCCACCGTTTCTCACGCCCTCCCGGTGCGGCCCCGCGCGCGGCGGCCCCGCGCACGGCGTCGTCGCGCCGGCGCCGGCGCGCTGGAACGGGGCGGCTCGGCCCGTCGACAGGAGGATCCCGCCATGGCTCGCATCGTCCCGCTGCTCGCCGCCGTCGCTCTCGCGACGCTCGCGTCCGCCTCGCGCGCGCAGGTGCCGTACGAGGTGCACCCGGTCGGCGCGACGAGCACGGTCTTCTTCCCGGTCGGCGTCGATCTCGGAGGCCGGCTCGTGTTCGGCGGCATCGACCCGACGAACGGACGCGAGCCGTGGATCTCGGACGGCACGCTCGCGGGCACGTTCGAGCTGGCCGACGTCCACCCGACCGCCGGCTCGAACGCGGATCGTTTCTTCGCCGCGCCGAGCCTCGGCGTCGTGCTGTTCCGCGCCAACGACGGCGTGCTCGGCGACGAGCTGTGGAAGACGGACGGCACGCCGGCGGGAACGGTGCCCGTGAAGGACATCGACGCCGGGGCCTCGGGATCGAACGCGCTGTTCGGCGCCGACCTCGGCGGGCTCGTCCTGTTCCGCGCCGACGACGCGGCGGGCGGCACGGGCACCGAGCTGTGGAGCACGGACGGCACGACGGCGGGAACGCAGCTCGTCAAGGACATCCGGCCCGGCGCGGCGAGCTCGAATCCGGCGGGCAACGGCTTCGCCGTCCTCGGCGGCTTCGCGTACTTCCAGGCCGACGACGGGACGTCGGGCTTCGAGCTCTGGCGCAGCGACGGGACGGCGACGGGCACGCAGCTCGTCGCCGATCTCAACCCCGGCGCCGCGTCGGGCGGCGGCACGTTCCCCGTCGCGTTCGGAAGCCTCGTGCTCTTCGTCGGCAACGACGGCACCACGGGCACGGAGCTGTTCGCGACCGACGGCACGACGACGTCGCTCGTCGCGGACATCAACCCGGGCGCCTCGTCGTCGGCGCCGAGCAGCTTCCTCGTCACGCCCAGCCACGCCTACTTCCTGGCCTTCGAGCCGGCCACCGGGCAGGAGGTGTGGCGCACCGACGGCGTCGCGGTCGAACGCGTGACGGACGTCGCGCCCGGTGCCGGCATCGGCGTGTTCGCGCAGACGATGTGCTTCGTGAACGGGCTCGTCGTGTTCGCGGCCGACGACGGCACCGGCATGGAGCTGTGGGCGACGGACGGGACGCCGGACACCGAGGTGCCGATCTCGTCGACGGGCGGCGGCGTCGAGTTCCAGTCGCTCGGCTGCGAGGCGGGGAGCGTCTACTTCCAGGCGAACGACGGCGCGAGCGGCGACGAGCCGTGGGTCAGCGACGGGAGCGCCGCGGGCACGTTCGCGCTCGGCGATCTCAACCCGGGTGCGGGCGGCTCGGTCTCGTTCGACCCGGGCTTCGCGGCCGCGGGCGGGCGCGTCTTCTTCCCCGCCACGGACGGGAGCGGAGTGGCGCTGTGGGCGGTCGACGCCGCGGTCGCAGCGGTGCCGGCGCTGCCGGGTGGCTTCGCGCTCGTCGCGGCTGCGCTCGTCGCGGCGGCCGGGCGGTCGAAGCTGCGCGGACGGCGCTGAGCCGCGGCGCGCGCGGCGGCAGGCCGCGTCACTCCGAGCAGACGAGCCTCGCGGGCGGCTGCTGGCTGCACTGGATCCCGGCCGTGACGCCCGCGCTCACGCGCGCGCACGCACTGCTCCGCGCCTGGGCCTCGGCCTCTTCGCGGGTCGCGGCCGCGCTCGTGTTGCACGCCTCGCGTCCCTCGAAGCGCATGCACGCCTCGCACTCGACCTGGCTCTGCGTGGTGCTGAACCAGACGAGCGCGCCGAGGAAGGCGATCGCGAACAGTGCGCCGAGCCCGCCGCGCACGCGTCAGTTCGGCGCGTTCGCGCTGGACAGGCGGTTGTCGGCGAGGGCGTGCCCGCCGAGCGTCACGTAGTCCGCGAGGATCTCGAGCGCCTCGTGCTGGTGCGCCGTGAGCTCGTGCTCCTCGCCGTCTTCGGGCTCCTCGGGCGTCGCGTCCTCGGTCGGCATCGAGCGCGAGAGGATGTCGCGGACGGCGACGATGCCGCCGCGCGCGCGCGCCTCCGCCACCTCGCGCTCGTACTCCTGGAACTCGGCCGTCGCCTTCACGCGTTCGGCCGACCGCTGCGCGAGCTCGCCGACGAGGTCGGTCGTGAGCGGCGGCCACGGCGCGCTCTCGCCGCCCGCGCTGTGCGCCTCGACGAAGGGCGCCACCTGCTGCGTGGCCAGCGAGTACGGCTGGTGCTTCTCGCCGAACTCGTCGACGTCGTACTCGGCGGGCAGGGTGAGGTCGCTCGCGACGCCCTCGTGCTGCGTCGACACGCCGCCCGGCCGGAAGAAGAGCGCGGTCGTCACCTTGATCGCGCCGAGCCCGGGCGGCTGCCGCACCATGCTCTGCACCGTCCCCTTGCCGAACGTGTGGTCGTCGCCGACGAGCAGCGCGCGGTGGTAGTCCTTCATCGCTCCCGCGACGATCTCGGACGCCGAGGCGCTGAAGCGCGAGGTCAGCACGACGAGCGGGCCGTCCCACGCGATGGCGTCGTCGGGGTCGTGCATCACCTGCAGCTTCCCGTACGTGTCCTTCACCGCGACGACGCCGCCGTCCGCGACGAACAGGCCGGCGATCTCGACCGCGTTCTCGAGCAGCCCGCCGCCGTTGCGCGACAGGTCGAGCACGAGGCCGTCGAGGTTCTCCTGCTTCGCCTCCTTCAGGAGCTTGCGCATGTCGCGCGAGCTCTGGCGCTTCGCGGGGTTGTGGTCGCCGTAGAACGAGGGGAGGTCGACGAAGCCGAGCCGCAGCTTCTTGTCGCCGCGCTCGATCTCCTCGACGCGCAGGCTGGCGGCGGACTCCTCGAGGTCGATGCGCTCGCGCACGATCGCGACGTTCAGCCGCGCGTTCTCGTCGCGCAGCACGCCGAGCCGGACGGTCGTGTCGCGCGGGCCGCGGATGAGGCGGACGACGTCGCGCAGATCCATGTCCACGACGTCGACGAACTCGCCGTCCTCCTGCGCGACGGCGATGATCTTGTCACCGGGCTCGAGCGCCTTCTGCTTCGCGGTCGCGCCGCCCGGGATCACGCGGTCGACGACCGAGTAGCCGTCCTTGTAGGTGAGCGACACGCCGATGCCCTCGAGCGAGAGCTGCATCTGGATCGTGAAGTCGTCGAACACGTCCTGCGACAGGTAGTTCGAGTGCGGGTCGAGCGCGCGCGCGAACGAGTCGAGGAAGCTCGCGTACATGTCCTCGAGCTTCGTCTCCTTCGCGCGCTTCGTCTGCAGGGCCTGGCGCTTGAGCAGGCGCTGTCGCGCCTTCTCGAGCAGCTCGGGCGTGACCTCGATCGTCGCGTGGCTCGCGTCCGCGGCCTCGTCCTTCGCGCCGTCGGCCTTGGCTCCGTCGGCCTTCGCGCCGTCGGCGAGCGCGCCGCTCTCGGCGGCGAGCGCGACGGCGTAGTTCGCCATCTGGAAGTCGATGAGCCGGTCGTACAGCGCGTTGCGCTCCTCGACCGTCGCGGGGCGCGCGCGCTTCTCGGGGTCGATCACGAGCGTGACGTTCGGGTCGATCGCGTAGTCGTCGCGCGAGACGGCGCGCTCGATGTACCGCTCCATCGCCGCGTAGCGCCTGGGCACGTCCTCGTGCAGCTCGCGCAGCACGGCGCAGTTGCCCTCGCTGACGTCGAGCAGCACACCCTGGAGGCGCTTCTCGAGCGCGGTCGCCTCGTCGCGCAGGTAGAGCGTCTTCCCCGGGTCGAGCCGGCGCAGGAAGGTGTCGACCACGCGCGCGCGCAGCTCGTCGTTGGGCGTGTTGAACTGGTAGTGCTTCTGGAGGAACTGGCGCATCAGGTCCGGGATGCGGTCGCAGGAGAGCTCGGTCGCGGCCGCCGGGCCGGGGAGCGACGCGAGCACCGCCGCGGCGGCGAGGGCGAGCGCGCCGTGGAGCAGGGGGGCGCGCGGGCGCCGCTTCGCGGGATTCTGCTTGGAATTCATGGGCTTCAAGAATAACAGTCCTGCAGCGAGCACCACCTCGGGCGGGCTCGGTGAAGCGGGCGCGCCGCAGCCTCGGCGCGACCCGGAAGCGGCCGTCGAACGGTCCCTCGGTAGGTGCCGCGCGGCCGCGAAAGGGAACGACGCGGGCGTGGGGCGCCTCGCGCCGCCGGGGCGCGCGCGATGCCCCGGTCGGCGCGGCCGGCATTGCGCGTCGGGGCGCTGGGCGGGCTCCTGCGCCCCGCCTGCGTCTGGAACGGCGATTGCACCGGGCCGTCGCTTCGCGGCCACGACGCTGCGCTATACGCACTGGCCTCGCGCCGGCCCCGCCCATCGCGGGCTCGCGCCGCGCGCGGGACGGGGCCACGGGCGAGGACGACACCGAAGATGGGACGCACGATGACGGGAAGCGAAGCGGGTCCGGCGCGAGGCGACGAGCTCGACACCCTGACGGAGTACCTGCGCGCCGCGAAGGAGCGCAACGGCAGCCGCAACCTCCCCGACGTGATCGCGGCGATCGCGCTCGCGAGCAAGTCGATCGCGAACAAGGTCCGCCGCGCGCGCCTCGCGGGCGACGTGATCGGCGCGGTCGGCACCACGAACGTCCAGGGCGAGGAGCAGCAGAAGCTCGACGTCATCGCGAACGACCTCCTGATCCACTGCCTGCGCCGGTGCCCGCACGTCGGCGTGCTCGGCTCGGAGGAGGAGGACGAGGTCGTCGTCGTCCGGCCGAAGAGCGCGGGCGGCGACTACGTCGTCCTGTTCGACCCGCTCGACGGCAGCTCCAACATCGACGTCGCGGCCGGCGTCGGCACCATCTTCAGCATCCTCGCGAACGACCGCGACGACGAAGCGACGGACACCGCGGCCCTCCAGCCGGGCAAGGCGCAGGTCGCGTCGGGCTACGTGCTCTACGGCTCGTCCGTGCTCATGGTCCTCACGCTCGGTCACGGCGTCGACATGTTCGTGCTCGACCCCGACCTCGGCGAGTTCGTGCTCGTGCAGGAGGGCCTCCAGATCCCGCGCGAGAAGAAGATCCGGTCGGTGAACGGCGCCTACCGGTTCGACTTCTCCGAGGGCTACCAGAGCTACCTCGTGCACACCGAGAACCACGGCTACGCGAGCCGCTACATCGGCTCGATGGTGGCCGACGTGCATCGGACGCTGCTCAAGGGCGGCGTGTTCCTGTACCCGCCGACGAAGAAGGCGCCGAAGGGCAAGCTGCGGCTCATGTACGAGGCGAACCCGATGAGCCTGCTCGTCGAGCAGGCGGGCGGGCTCGCGTCGACGGGCGACGGGCGTCGCATCCTCGACGTCGCGCCGGGCGAGCTGCACGAGCGGACGCCCGTCGTGCTCGGCTCGTCGGCCGAAGTGGAGAAGGTGCTCGAGTTCCTCTGAGCGCGTCTCCGCTATCCTGCGCGGCCTCCAGTCCACCGCACCGACCCGGTCGGATCCAGAGCCCGCGCAGGAGGCCGCGATGCCCGTGCCCGAATTCGTCCATCAGCCGATCTTCGAGCTCGACCACGACGACACCGTCTACCGCCGGCTCGACGTCGGCGGCGTCTCGCTCGGCGAGTTCGAGGGCGCGCCGGTCCTGAAGGTGGACGGCGGCGCGCTCTCCGCGCTCGCGGCGGCCGCCATCCACGACGTCTCCCACCTCTTCCGCACCGGCCACCTGCGCCAGCTCGCGAAGATCCTCGACGACCCCGAGGCGAGCGACAACGACCGCTTCGTCGCGCGCGAGATGCTGAAGAACGCGTGCATCTCGGCCGGCATGATCCTGCCCTCGTGCCAGGACACGGGCACCGCGATCGTCATCGGCAAGAAGGGACAGCGCGTCTTCACGACGGGCGACGACGAGGAGTCGCTCTCGCGCGGCATCCACCGCACGTACACCGAGACGAACCTGCGCTACTCGCAGATGGCGCCGCTCTCGATGTACGAGGAGAAGAACACCGGGACGAACCTGCCCGCGCAGCTCGAGCTCTACGCGACCGAGGGCGACGAGTACCACTTCCTGTTCGTCACGAAGGGCGGCGGGTCCGCCAACAAGAGCCTGCTCTTCCAGGAGACGCGCGCGCTCCTGAACCCCGATTCGCTGATGAAGTGGATGGCCGAGAAGATCAAGCTGCTCGGCACCGCGGCCTGCCCGCCCTACCACCTCGCCGTCGTGATCGGCGGCACGAGCGCCGAGGCGACGCTCAAGACCGTGAAGCTCGCGAGCGCGCGCTACCTCGACGGGCTGCCGACGACCGGCAACGCGCGCGGCCGCGCCTTCCGCGACCCGGTGCTCGAGGCGGAGATCCACCGCCTCACGCAGCAGGTCGGCATCGGCGCGCAGTTCGGCGGGAAGTACTTCTGCCACGACGTGCGCGTCGTCCGGCTGCCGCGACACGGCGCGTCGTGCCCGGTCGGCATCGGCGTCTCGTGCAGCGCCGACCGCCAGATCCTCGGCAAGATCACGCGCGACGGCGTCTTCCTCGAGCAGCTCGAGACGAACCCCGCGCAGTTCCTCCCCGAGGTCGCGCCGGCCGACCTCGCGAAGGGCGAGGTCGTGAAGGTCGATCTGCGGCGCCCGATGAGCGAGATCCGCCGCGAGCTCTCGCAGTACCCGGTGAAGACGCGGCTCTCGCTCACCGGCACGCTCGTCGTCGCGCGCGACATCGCGCACGCGAAGCTGAAGGAGCGCCTCGACGCGGGCGGCGAGCTGCCGCAGTACATGAAGGACCACATGGTCTACTACGCCGGCCCGGCGAAGACGCCGCAGGGCCTCGCGTCCGGCAGCTTCGGGCCGACGACGGCCGGCCGCATGGACTCGTACGTCGACCTCTTCATGCGCCACGGCGGGAGCTACGTCACGCTCGCCAAGGGCAACCGCAGCAAGCAGGTCACCGACGCGTGCAAGGAGCACGGCGGCTTCTACCTGGGTTCGATCGGCGGGCCCGCGGCCGTGCTCGCGAAGGACTCGATCAAGAAGGTCGACGTGCTCGAGTTCGAGGAGCTCGGCATGGAGGCCGTCTGGAAGATCGAGGTCGAGGACTTCCCCGCCTTCATCGTCGTCGACGACAAGGGCAACGACTTCTTCCAGCAGCTCTGAGGCGCGCGGCGGGGCCTCGCCTAGCGATAGCGGCGCATGAAGCCGCGATCGATGCGGTCCTTGAGCCGCATCGCGAGCGCGCCGTGCGCGGCGAGCCCCCACTTCGCGGCGATCGCCGTGCCGTCGCCGAGGTTGAGCAGGCGCAGGAAGTCGCGCTGCGGCGCGTAGCGCGCGAGCGGCTCGCCGCGGTGCGCGGCGCGCAGGTTGTCCGCGAGCACCGGACCCTGCCGCACCGCGTAGACGCCCGCCTTCGCCGTGCCCGGCAGGCTCGCGCAGTCGCCGACGGCGAACAGTCCGTCGCACCCCGCGACCTCGAGCGTCGCCCCGACGCGCGCGAAGCCGCGCTCGTCGAGCGCCGCGGCCGGGAGCGCGCTCTCCGCGACGAACGGGTGCGCGGCCGCCCCCGTCGCCCACACGACGAGATCGGCCGCCAGCGCCTCGTCGGAGTCGAGCTCGACGCCGCCCGCCGCCACCTCGACGACGCGTCGCCCCGTGCGCACGGCGATCGCGGCGCGCGCCGCCGCGCGCATCGCGCAGCCGCGCAGCGCGCGCGTCGCGCCCGGCAGGAGCTCCGGCCCGCCCTCGACGATCGTCACGCGCGCGCGCCCGCCCGTCTCGCGCGCGATGCGCGCGCGCGTGCAGAACGCGAGCTCGACGCCCGCCGCACCGCCGCCGACGACCACGACGTGCGGCGAGCGCTCGCGCTCGCAGCGCGCCACCACCTCGGGAATGCGCGCCACGAACTCCGCGATCGGTCGCGTCGACAGGGCGTGCTCGCGAACGCCCGGCGTCGCGAGCCCGGCGACCGTCGAGCCGACGTCGAGCGACGCGAGGTCGTATGCGACCTCGCTCCCGTCGGCGAGCGCGACGCGCCGTCGCGCCGCGTCGATGCCGACCGCGGCCGTGCCGATCCAGCGCGCGCCCGCCCGCGCGGCGAGCGCGGGCACGTCGATCTCGAGCTCGCCCGCCGCGTACTGGCCGGCGACGAAGCCCGGCACCATCCCCGAGTAGAGAGAGCGCGCGCGGTCGCAGACGACGACGATCGCGAGCCCGGGCTCGCGTGACTCGGCGAGCCGGCGGAGCACCTCGACGTGCGCGTGTCCGCCGCCCACGAGCACGAGCACGCGGCCATCGCCGTTCGAGCGGGCGTCCATGGTGATAGCTTCCCGCAGTGTCCGCGCCGACGCACCGCTCCGCCGCCGCTCCTGATCGCGCGTTCGCCTTCGGGAGCGGTCGCACCGCGACCTGGGTGGACGCGCTCGACGACGCGCGGCTCGACGACTTCCGCAACGTGCGCGACCCCGAGCTTCGCCGCGAGCGCGGGCTCTTCGTGATCGAGGGCCGCAAGAACGTCGAGGCGCTGGTCGTGCACGGGCGCTTCGACGTGAAGGCGGTGCTCGTCTCGCCGGCCGCGTTCGATGCGCTCGCCCATGTCTGGTCGCGGCTCGCGCCGGGCGCCGAGATCCACGTCGCCCCGCCCGCGCTGCTCGATGCCGTCGTCGGGTTCCGCATCCACCGCGGCTGCCTCGCGGTCGCGCACCGCCGCGACGCCCTCGCGATCGACGACGTCCTGTCGCCGCTGCGCGCGCAGGCCGCGGCGGCGCCGCGGCTCGTCGTCGCGCTCGAGGACCTGACCGACATCGACAACGTCGGGAGCGCGTTCCGCAACGCGCTCGCGCTCGGCGCGAGCGCGATCGTGCTCTCCCCGCGCTGCTGCGATCCGCTCTACCGCAAGGCCGTGCGCGTCTCGATGGGAGCCGTGCTGCGCCTGCCGTACGCGCGCGCCGAGCGCTGGCCCGAGGGCCTCGACCCCTTTCGCGACGCGGGCTTCGAGATCGTCGCGCTCGACCCGGCGCCCGACGCGGGCGATCTCGCGGCGCTCGCCTCGCCCGGCGGTCGCGGGGCGGTCGGCCGCCCGGCCGGTCGCGTGCTCGTGCTCGGCAGCGAGGGCGAGGGCCTCTCCGACGCGCTCCGATGCTATGCGGATGCGCGCGTGCGCATCCCGATGGCGGCGGGCGTCGACTCGCTGAACGTCGCGACCGCGGCCGCGATCGCGATGTACGCGCTCGGGCCGAGCGCGTCGCGGCCGGCCGGCGCGTGAAGCCGCTGCTCGTCGTCAAGACGGGCACGACGCTGCCCGAGGTGCGCGCCGCGCGCGGCGACTTCGAGGCGTGGATCGAGCGCGGCCTCGCCCTCGAGCGCGCGCGCGTCGAGGTCGTCGCCGTCTTCGAGGGCGACGCGCTCCCCGCGCCGCGCGACGTCACGGGCATCGTCGTCACGGGCTCGAGCGCAATGGTGAGCGAGCGCGAGCCGTGGAGCGAGCGCGCGGCCGCGTGGCTCGCGCGCGCCGTCGCCGCGCGCGTGCCCGTGCTCGGCATCTGCTACGGGCACCAGCTGCTCGCGCACGCGCTCGGCGGCCGCGTCGGCCCCAACCCGCACGGGCGCGAGATCGGCACGGTCGACGTCGACCTGCTGCCGGACGCCGCCGGCGACGCGCTGCTCGGCGACGCGCCCGCGCGCGAGCGCTTCCACGCGACGCACGTCGAGGCCGTGCTCGCGCTCCCGCGCGCGGCGCGGCGGCTCGCGCGCACCGCACTCGACCCGCATCACGCGTTCCGCATCGACGACGCGCGCGGCGCCGTGGCGTGGGGCGTGCAGTTCCACCCCGAGTTCGACGAGCACGTGATGCGCGGCTACCTCGAGGCGCGCCGCGAGGCGCTCGAGGCCGAGGGCCTCGACGCGCGGGCCGCGCTCGAGCGCGTGGCGCCGACGCCCGCCGGTCCGCAGCTGCTCGCGCGCTTCGGCCGGATCGCCGAGGGCTCGGATTCCCGTTGATTTTCAGACGGTTGGACGATTCGAGCGATCACTCCTAGAATCGCCGGTCGTGCAGTCCCAGGCCGAGTACCGCGTCGAGGAGCTGGCGAGCGCCGCCGGCGTCACCGTCGACACCGTCCGCTTCTACCAGGGCAAGCGCCTGCTCCCGCCGCCGCGCCGCGAAGGGCGCGTCGCGTGGTACGGCCCCGTCCATCTCGAGCGCCTGCGCCGCACGCGCGCGCTGCTCGCCGAAGGCTTCACGCTCGCGCAGATCGCGAAGCTCTTCGCGGGCGAGCACGCGGCGGACGCGAGCGGCGAGGGCGCGCCGCGCGCCGGAGGCGAGGCGGACGCGACCGCCGCGCTGCTCGCCGCGCTCGTCGCCGAGTCGGTCGGCGAGCGCGCCCTGTCGCGCAGCGAGCTCGCCGCGGAGTCGAAGGTGCCCGAGGCGTTGATCGCCGCCGCGCAGTCGGCCGGGTTGATCGCGCCGATCGAGGTCGACGGCGAGGAGCGGTTCGCGCGCGCCGATGCCGAGCTCGCGCGCGCCGGGCTCGCCGTCCTCGGTCGCGGCTTCCCGCTGGCCGAGCTCCTCGACGTCGCGGTCGCGCACGCGCGGCGCGTCGAGACGACGGCCGACGCGGCGATCGGGCTCTTCGACGCGCACGTGCTCGAGCCGGCGCGCGCGCGCGCGGCCGCGGGCGACGCGAGCGCGGCCGCCGCGTCCGACGACGCGGTGGCGGACGCGTTCCGCGCGCTGCTGCCCGAGGCGGCGCGGCTCGTCGCGCTCCACTTCGAGCGCACGCTCGTCCGGCGCGCGCTCGAGCGGCTCCGCGCGCGCGGCGAGCGCGAGGCGCTCGAGAAGGCGCTCGCCGAGACGCGCTCCGCGCGCCTGGAGGTGTCGTGGCGACGTTAGGTCGGGGCGCCGCCGGGTCGCCGCGCGCCGACGCGCTTCCGCCGGCCGAGCACAAGCGCGCGCAGGTGCAGTCGATGTTCGACCGCATCGCGCCCCGCTACGACCTGATGAACCGCCTCATGAGCGGCGGTCTCGACCAGGGCTGGCGACGGCGCGCGCTCGCGCTCGCGCGCGTGGGCCCGGGCGATCGCGTGCTCGACCTCGCCTGCGGGACGGGCGACCTCTGCGAGCTCGCCGCGGCGCTCGGTGCGCGCGTCGTCGGAGCCGACTTCGCGCGCGAGATGCTGCGGGGCGCGCAGGCGCGCGGCGCGACGCCCGCACTCGTGCAGGGCGACGCGGCGGCGCTCCCGTTCGCCGACGCGAGCGTCACGGTCGTCACGTGCGGGTTCGCGCTGCGCAACTTCGTGTCGCTCGCCGACGTCTTCCGCGAGCTCGCGCGCGTCCTCGCGCCGGGCGGTCGCATCGCGCTGATCGACGTCGACCGCCCGCGCAGTCGGCTCGTGCGCGCCGGCCACTCGCTCTACTTCGATCGGATCGTGCCGCGGCTCGGCGGCCTGCTCTCGGACGCGGACGCCTACCGCTACCTGCCGCAGTCGACGGTCTACCTGCCCGAGCCACCGGCGCTGCTCGCGATGCTCGAGGGCGCGGGCTTCCGCGACGTCGCGAAGCACCGGCTGCTGCTCGGCGCCGCGCAGATCCTGACGGCGGTCCGCGCCGCGGAGGCGGGCGAGTGACGGCCGCATCGCTCCTCGCCGGCCCGCTCCGCGCGGCGCTCGCGGCGCGCGCGCGCGAGGCCGTCGAGCGCGGCGGCATCGCGGTGGCGCGCGTCGAGGTGGCGGCGCGCGACGGCGCGGGGCTCGCGCTCTTCGCGGCCGTCGCGTGCGACGCCGTCGCGTGCGACGCGGGCGCGCGCGATGCGGGCGCGACGTCGCGCGACGAGGCTGGCGGGTCGCGCGCCGTGCGCGCGGCCGTCGACCGCGCGCGCGCCGCCGACCTCGCGGTCGGGAGCGGCGAGCGCTTCTACTGGGATCAGCCGTCGGAGCGGCGCGCGCTCGCCGCGCTCGGCGCGGTCGCGTCCGTCGAGGCGTCCGGCGCCGAGCGGCTCGACGTCGCGGCCGCGCGCGCCCGCGCGCTCTTCGCCCGCATCGCGCTCGCCGCGGACGGCGCGCCGACCGAGCTCGCCCCCGCGCTCGTGGGAGGCTTCGCCTTCGAGCCCGAGGACGGCGCGCGCGGCGACTGGGCGGGCTTCGCGCCGCTCTCGTTCGCGCTTCCCGCGCTCGGCTGGGCGCGCGACGGCAACCGCGCCCATGCGTTCGCCGCGGCGGCGCCCGGGCCGGGCGAGTCGCCGGCGTCGCTCGCCGCGCGCATCGAGGCCGCCCTCGCGCCGCTCGCGGCCGCGCTCGGCGACGCGCGCGTCGACGACGCACTGCGCCGACCGCCCGCGACCGCGAGCGCGTACACGGCGCGCCCCGATCGCCCGCACGCCGACTACCTCGCCGCGGTCGACGCGGCGCGCGACGCGATCGGCGTCGGCGCGCTCGAGAAGGTCGTCGTCGCGCGCTCGCTCGCGGTCGAGACGGACGTGCCGTACGACGCCGTCGCGCTGCTCGCGTCGCTGCGGCGCGTGCACGCGACCTCGACCGTGTTCGCGGTCGCGCGCGGCGACGGCGTGTTCGCCGGCGCGACGCCCGAGCGGCTGCTGCGCATCGACGGCGACCGGCTCGCGACCGCGGCACTGGCCGGCACGGCGCCTCGCGGCCGCAGCCCCGACGAGGACGACCGGCTCGCGCGCGCGCTGCGCGAGAGCGAGAAGGACCAGGAGGAGCACGCGTTCGTCGCGCGCGACATCGAGGCGGTGATCGCGCCGTTCGTCGAGCGCGTCGAGCGCGACGAGGCTCCGGACCTGCTCGCGCTCGACGGCATCCAGCACCTCCACACGCCGATCGGCGGGCGCCTCGTCGCGCGCGCGGACGGCGGCCGCCCGCACCTGTTCGAGATCGCCGCGCGCCTGCACCCGACGCCGGCCGTCGGCGGCGCGCCGCGCGCCGCCGCGCGCGCGTGGATCCGCGCGCACGAGCGGCTCGCGCGCGGCTGGTATGCGGGCGGGGTCGGCTTCGCGACGGCCACGGGCGGCGGCGAGCTGCGCGTCGCGCTCCGCTCCGGTCTCGTGCGCGGCGCGCACGCGCGTCTGTTCGCGGGCGCGGGCATCGTCGCCGGCTCGGTGCCCGAGAACGAGCTCGCCGAGACGCGGCTCAAGCTGCGCGCGATGCTGTCCCAGCTGACGGAGATCTGAACGTGGACGCGGCCGAGCGCGAGCACCGCCGCGCGACGTATGCCTACGCACTCGCGTTCGTCGACGCGCTCGCCGCGCACGGCGTCGAGCGCGTCTGCGTCTCGCCCGGCTCGCGCTCGACGCCGCTGTGTCTCGCCGTCGGCGCGATCGAGCGCGCGAGCGCGGGCGCGCTGCGCGCGAGCGTGCACCTCGACGAGCGGTCGGCGGGCTTCTTCGCGCTCGGCGCGGCGAAGGCCACCGGGCGACCGGTCGCGCTCGTGTGCACGTCGGGAACGGCGGCCGCGAACTACCTGCCCGCGGTCGTCGAGGCGCACCACGCGGGCGTGCCGCTCGTCGTGCTGACGGCCGATCGGCCGCCCGAGCTGCGCGACCGCGGCGCGGGCCAGACGATCGACCAGGTCGGCCTGTACGGCTCGCACGTGCGCTGGTTCCACGAGGTCGCCGTGCCCGGGCCGGGAGGGCCGCCGCCGCGGCACGCGCGCACGCTCGCGGCGCGCGCGGTCGCCGAGGCGACGCGCCGCCCGCGCGGGCCCGTGCACGTGAACTGGCCGCTGCGCGAGCCGCTCGAGCCCGAGCGCTCGCCCCTCGACGCGCGCGAGCTCCTCGCCGCCGGGGCGAGTGGCGCGGGGCCGCGCACGGGCCGCGGGGCGCAGGCGGAATCCGATGGCGGGCCGCGCGGGGACATCGCGGCGACGCGCGCCGCCGTCGCGCTCTCGGCGCGCGCGTCCGCAGCGGCGCCGGCGTCCATCGAGCTGCTCGCGCGGCTCGCCGCCGAGTGCGCGCGCGGCGTCCTCGCGCTCGGCCCGTCGGACGACGACGTCGCGCGCGAGGCGGCCGCGCTCGCGGCGGCGAGCGGCTGGCCGCTGCTCGCGGAGCCGACGTCGGGCGCGCGCGCGCGCGTCGAGGGCGGCACCTCCGTCGCGCACGCCGACCTCTTCCTGCGCGACGCGGGCTTCGCGCGCGCACACGCGCCCGACGTCGTCGTGCGCATCGGGCGATCGCCGACGAGCAAGCCGCAGCGCCGCTGGCTCGAGGCGGCGCCGCCGCGCGCACTCGTGCTGGTCGACCCCGACCGCGCGTGGAACGACGCGAGCGCACTCGCGACGCACTGGCTCGACGACGAGCCGGGCGCGCTCTGCGCCGCCGCCGCCGCGCGGCTCGCGCGCGACGCCCTTCCGCCGCGCGCAGCGGACGGCTTTGCCGCGGACTTCGCGCGCGCCGACGCCGCGTGCGCGCGCGCGATCGACGACGTCCTCGCGAGCGCGCCGCAGCTCGGATCGCCGGGGGTCGTGCGCGCGATCGCCGATGCGCTCCCCGACGACGCGTGGCTCTTCGCGTCGAACAGCATGGCCGTGCGCGACGTGGACGCCTACTGGCCGCTCGAACGCGCGCCGCGCCGCGTGCTCGCGTGCCGCGGTGCGAGCGGCATCGACGGCGTGACGTCGGCGGCGCTCGGCGCGGCGGCCGCGAGCGGGCGGCGCGTCTGCCTGCTCACCGGCGACCTCGCGTTCCTGCACGACGTCGGCGGGCTCGTCGCGGCGGCCGACCTCGCGCTCGACGCGACGATCGTCGTCGTGAACGACGACGGCGGCGCGATCTTCTCGTACCTGCCGATCGCCGCGCACGCAGAGCACGTCGACTTCGACCGCTGGTTCCGCACGCGCCACGGCCGCGATCTCGCGCACGCGTGCGCGCTCGCGGGCGCGCGTCACGCGCGCGTCGACTCCGCCGCCGCGCTGCGCGAGCGCCTCGCCGCGAGCTTCGGCGAGCGCGGCGTCTCGGTCGTCGAGGTGGCGGTCGACGCCGCCGCGAACCTCGCGCAGCACCGCGCGATCGAGGCCGCCGCGCTGCGCGCGCTCGCGGCCGAGCGCTTCGCGCTCGGCGCTGGGGCGGGCGCGTGAGCGGCGCGGGAGGTCGTGCGGCGCCGGGCGCGGCCTCGTCCGCGCCGGGCGGCGCGGCCGGTGCATCCGTGCTGCACCGCGTCGACGTCGGCGACGGCCTCGCGCTCGCCGTGCACGAACGCGGCGCGGGCCCGCCCGTCGTCGTGCTGCACGGATTCACGGGCGCGGCCGGCAGCATGCGCGGCGTCTGCGACGCGCTCGCCGCGACGCATCGCGTGCTCGCGGTCGACCTCGTCGGTCACGGCGCGAGCGACGCGCCGCGCGGCGTCGCTCGCTATGCGATGGACGACTGCGTCGCGCAGCTCGCGCGCGCGTGCGGCGCGCTCGGCGTCGAGCGCGCGGCGTGGGTCGGCTACTCGATGGGCGGGCGCACCGCGCTCCAGGTCGCCGTCGCGCGGCCCGCGCTCGTCGGGAAGCTCGTGCTCGTCGGCGCGACGGCGGGCATCGCCGACCCGGCGGCGCGCGCCGAGCGCGTCGCGAGCGACGAAGCGCTCGCCGCGCGCATCGAGGAGCGCGGCGTCGAGGCCTTCGTCGACGAGTGGATGGCGCTCCCGCTCTTCGCGAGCCAGGCGCGGCTCGGCCGGGCCGCGCTCGCGCAGGCGCGTCGCGAGCGCCTGTGCAACGTCGCGCACGGCCTCGCGAACAGCCTGCGCGGGATGGGAGCCGGCGCGCAGCGGCCCGTGCACGACGCGCTCGTGCGCATCGCGTGCCCGGTGTGTCTCGTGGTCGGCGAGGAGGACGCGAAGTTCCGGGCGATCGCCGAGGCTCTCCTCGCGCGGCTCGGGAGCGCGTCGCGCTCGCGCATCGAGGTCGTTCCCGAGGCGGGGCACGCCGCGCACCTCGAGAACCCGTCGCACTTCGCGGCGGTCGTCGGGCGCTTCCTCGCCGCGTCGCCGGACGCCGGGGAGGGAGCATGAGCGATCCGCATCCGCCGCTGGCGATGGCGCCGTCGCGCGCGCGCGCGTGGTGGCTCGCGGTGCGGCCCCGCACGCTCGCGGTGGCGGTCGGACCGGTCGCCGTCGGCACCGCGGTCGCGCACGCGGGCGGCGCGCTCCGCGTCGACGCCGCGCTGGCCGCGCTCGCCGGCGCGCTGCTCCTCCAGGTCGGCAGCAACTTCGCGAACGACGTGTACGACAGCGAGAAGGGCGCCGACACCGAGCACCGGCTCGGCCCGCCGCGCGCCGTGCAGCTCGGGCTGCTGTCGCCGGCCGAGATGAAGCGCGGCATGGCGGTCGTCTTCGCGCTCGCCGCCGCCGTCGGGCTCTACCTGGTCGCGATCGCGGGCTGGCCCGTCGTCGCGATCGGCGTCGCGTCGATCGCGACGGCCTGGGCCTACACGGGCGGGCCGTATCCGCTCGGCTATCACGGGCTCGGCGACGTCGCCGTGTTCGTCTTCTTCGGGCTCGTCGCGGTCGCGGGAACGGAGTACGTGCAGTCGCTGCGGCTCTCGGCGGAGGCGCTCGCGGCCGCCGTGCCGGTCGGCCTCCTCGCGACCGCGGTGCTCGTCGTCAACAACCTGCGCGACGTCGAGACCGACCGCGTCGCGGGCAAGCGCACGCTCGCCGTGCGGCTCGGCGCGCGCGCGGCGCGGGGCGAGTACGCGGCACTCGTGCTGGCGCCGTACGCGCTCCTGCCTTGCTATGCGGTCGCGTTCGGCGAGAGCCTCGCGGTGCTGCTCCCGGTGGTGACGCTGCCGCTCGCGTGGCCGCTCGTGCGCGGCGTCCTCGGAGGCGCGGTCGGCGCGGCGCTGAACCCGGTGCTCGGCGCGACGGCGCGGCTCGGCCTCGCGTTCTCGCTCGCGTTCGCGCTCGGCTACGCGCTGTGAGTGGCGGCGCGACGGCCGAGCTCTTCGAGCTCCGCCTGCCGCTTCTCGCTCCGCTCGCGACGGCGCACGGCGCGATCGCCGAGCGGCGCGGCTTCGCCCTCGCGCTGCGCGGCGACGACGGCGTGTGCGGCGCGGCCGAGGCGCTCCCGCTGCCGGCCTTCGGCGGCGAGTCGCTCGCGGCGTGTCGCGCCGCGCTCGGAGCCGCGCTCGCGGGGCTCGCCGCGCGCGCCGCGCACCCAGCGGATGCGATGCGTCCCGCGCGCGGAGCCGACGGCGTCGCGCGGCGCGCGGCCGACGGCGCGCGCGTCGCTCCTCCGCTCGGCACCGCGCCCGTCTCGTCTCCGCTCGACGCTGCGCTCGAGCGAGCGCTCGCGGATGCGCCGGTCGCGCGCGCGGCGTGCGAGACGGCGCTCCTCGATCTCGCCGCGCGGCGCGCGGGCGCGCCGCTCGCGGCGCGGCTCGGCGCCGTCGCCCCGCGTCTCCCGGCTCGCATTCCCGTGAACGCGCTCGTCGGCGACGGCGCACCGGAGGAGGCCGCGCGCGCCGCGCGCGCGGCCGTCGACGCGGGCTTCCGCGCCGTGAAGTGCAAGGTCGGCGCGGCGCCGCTCGCGCGCGACGTCGAGCGGGTGCGCGCGGTGCGCGACGCGGTCGGGTCGGCCGTCGCGGTGCGGCTCGACGCGAACGGCGCATGGGACGAGCGCGGGGCGGGCGCCGCGCTCGCCGCGCTCGCGCCGTTCGCCATCGAGTGGGTCGAGCAGCCGATCCCGCCCGGCGACGTCGACGCGCTCGCGCGCGTGCGCGCGGCGTCGCCCGTCGCGATCGCGGCGGACGAGTCGCTCGTCGACGCGCGCGAAGCGGCGCGGGTCGTCGAGTGCGCGGCGGTCGACGCGGTCGTGCTCAAGCTGCCGCCGCTCGGCGGCCCGCTGCGCGCGCTCGCACTCGCGCGCGCGGCGCGCGCGCGCGGCATGGCCGTCTGCGTCACGTCGTTCCTCGACGGCTCGCTCGGCGTCCGCGCCGCCGCGCACGCGGCGCTCGCGTGCGCGGAGGACGGCGCGCTCTCGGCCTGCGGGCTCGCGACGTCCGATCGGCTCGCGGCGGACTCGTGCGCGCCGCTTCGCGTCGAGAACGGCGCGCTCGTCGTCGACGGCGACGAGCCCGGCCTCGGCGCGCCGCTCCGCGCCGGCGCGCTCGGCGCCCCGATCGCCGCGGAGCGCGCGGGGTGACGCGCGCCAGCGGGATCGACGTCGCGCGGCCGTGGCTCGCGCAGCGCGCGCAGGCGAGCCCGCGCGCCGAGGCGCTCGCGTGGCGCGACCCCGCATCGGGCGCGCTCCGCGCGCTCGACTACGCATCGCTCGCCGAGCGCGCCGACGCGCTCGCGCGACGGTTGCGCGCGCTCGGCGTCGCGCCCGGCGACGTCGTCGCGATGCTCGTCCCGAGCGCGCCCGTCGTCGCGCCGCTCGTCCACGCCGTGCACGCGTGCGGCGCGGCGGTGCTCGCGCTCAACGCGCGGCTCCCCGACGCCGAGCTCGCGCGCCAGGCGCGGCGCGCGCGCGCGCGGCTCGTGCTGACGACGCGCGCCGACGCCTCCGCGCGGCCCGCGCTCGTCGCCGCGTGCCCGCCGGCGGCCGTCGAGCCGGGCGACGACGCCGGCGCGCGCATCGAGTGGCTCGCTTCCGACGTCGCGGGCGGCGCCGACGCCAGCGCCGCCTCCGGGCCCGGCCCGGCGCCCGCGCGCCTCGCGCCGTGCGACGCGCCGCTCGCCCGGCGCATCGACCCCGAGGCCACGGCCGTCGTGCTCTTCACGTCGGGCACGACGAGCGCGCCGCGCGGCGTGCGCCTCGCATTCCGCGCGTTCGCGGCGAGCGCGCGCGCGTCGTCGGCGCGGCTCGGGAGCGCGCCCGGCGACCGCTGGCTCGCGTGCATGCCGCTCTTCCACGTGGGCGGCCTGTCGATCCTCTTCCGCAGCGTCTTCGACGGCACGAGCGCGCTCGTGCACGCGGGCTTCGACGCGCGGGCCGTCGCGCGCGAGCTCGACGACGACGCGATCACGCAGGCGTCGTTCGTCGCGACGATGCTCGCGCGCGTGCTCGACGAGCGCGGCGCGCGGCGCGCGCCGGCGCGCCTGCGCAGCGTGCTGCTCGGCGGCGGCCCGTGCCCCGAGCCGCTGCTCGAGCGCGCGGCGGCGCTCGGCTATCCCGTCGCGCCCACCTACGGGCTCACCGAGGCGTGCTCGCAGGTCGCGACGCGCGCGCCCGGCGATGCGGAGCGCCCGCTCGGCGCGCACCTCGCACCGCTCGACGGAACCGAGCTGCGCATCGCCGCGGACGGCGAGATCCTCGTGCGCGGGCCGACGCTCATGACGGGCTATCTCGACGACGCCGCGGCGACGGCGCGCGCGCTGCGGGACGGCTGGCTCCACACCGGCGACGTCGGCGCGCTCGACGCGCGCGGTCGCCTCGCCGTGCTCGACCGCCGCGACGACCTGATCGTCTCGGGCGGCGAGAACGTGGCGCCCGCGCGCGTCGAGGCGGTGCTGTGCGCGCACCCGGCCGTCGAGGACGCGGCCGTCGTCGCGCGCGCGGACGCGGAGTTCGGCGCGCGGCCGTTCGCGTTCGTCGTGCGGCGCGCGGGCGCGGAGCTCGACGCCGACGCGCTGCGCGCCTTCTGTCGCGAGCGGCTCGCGGGCTACGAGGTGCCGGTCGGCTTCGCGGAGCGCGACGCGCTGCCGCGCACGGCGTCCGGCAAGCTGCGGCGCGGCGAGCTGCGCGCCGAGCTCGCCCGCGCCGAGGCGCGTTAGTCGGGGGTGGGCGCGGCCGTCGCGGCCGCGGAGGCTTCGCGCCCGCCGCTCCGCCGCTTCGCGCGCTCCTCGAGCGCGACGGCGATGCGGTCGCGCACGCGCTCGGCGAGCTCCTCGGTCGTGAGCGAGGCGAAGGTCTCGTAGGGGATCGGCTCGAGCACCGTCACGTCGATCGGGTGGCGACCCTGCAGCACGAAGCCGCGCTTCGGGAGCGCGTCGGCCGTGCCGTGGAGCGCGATCGGCACGATCGGCGACTTCGTGCGCAGCGCGAGCTCGAAGGCGCCGGTCTTGAAGCGGCGCATCCGGCCGTCCGGCGACCGCGTGCCTTCCGGGAAGATCATCACGGACGAGCCGCCGCGCAGCGCCTCCTCGCACGCCTTGAACATCTGCACGACGCTCGACCGCTCGCCGCGGCGCAGCGGGATGTAGCGGTTGAGGCGCATGTTCCAGCCGATCAGCGGCACGCGGAAGTTCTCGACCTTCGACACCCACTTGAAGTGCTTGAAGAGCCGGAAGAGCACGAGGATGTCGAGCAGCGAGAGGTGGTTGGCGACGAGGACGGACGGGCGCGCGTCGTCGATGCGGTCGAGCCCCGAGAGCGTGACGGGCCACGCCGGGTTGAGCCACGTGTAGAGCGAGCCCCAGAAGCACGTGAAGCGGTGGAGCGCGACGAGGCGCCGATCGAACGGCGCCGTCACGAGCCAGACCAGCACCGCGACGGGGAAGAGCGCGAACGAGCTCGCGACCAGGAAGGCCCAGAAGACGGCGGAGCCGAGGCGCCTCAGCATGCGCGCAGTCTACCTCGCGGCCCCGCGCGGGCGGGCGCCGCGCGCGCTCGCGGCCCGCTCCGCCGCGGCGGCCACGAAGGCGCGCAGGAGGGCGCCGTCGGCCTCGCCCGCGAGGCCTTCGGGATGCCACTGCACGCCGATCGCGAACGGCGCGTCGGGTGCCTCGATCGCCTCGATCAGCCCGTCCGGTGCGTGCGCCGCGACGCGCCATCGCCCGGGGTCGGCGACGCCCTGGTGGTGCCGGCTCTCGACGCGCGCGGCGTCCGCGCGCGCGGCGCGCGCGAGCCGGCTCGCCGCTTCGATCGCGATCGCGTGCACGGCCGGCGGTGCGCCGCCGCCGCCGTGCGCGACCTCGCTCGGCGCGTCGACGGGCAGGTGCGCGTGGAGCGCGCCGCCCGCTTCGAGCGCCATGAGCTGCATGCCGTAGCAGATGCCGAGCGTCGGCATCGCGGCGGCGAGCGAGGCGCGCAGCAGCGCCGCGTCGAACGCGACCTGCTCCGGGTCGGCGAGCTCGAAGACGCCGTCGGGGTAGTCGGCGCGCGCGCGGGCGGGCGGGAAGTCGTCGCCGCCCGGGAGCAGCAGCGCGTCGACGTGCGCGATGACGTCGGCCGCGCGCTCGGGTGCGTCGGTGGGGAGCAGCACGGGCGCGCCGCCGCACGCGGCGACGGCGCGTGCGTAGGCGCGGTCGCTGAAGAGCGTCGCGCGGCCGCCGCGCAGGCGTCCTCGGGCGTCGAGCGAGACCGGGATGCCGACGACGGGGCGCACGGCGCGCGAGTATACGGGCGCGGCGAGGTTCAGGGCGCTCGCGCCACCGCCGATGAGGCCCGGGCCCGGGCGCGCGGCGCGCGTCCGGTCGAGCGCCCGCGCGCGGCGGGCACCTTGGCGGGGGCACGGCGCGAGTGGCGGACGGAGCCGAAGAGCGCGGGGCGGACGAGCGGACGACCGTCGTCGTCGGCTTCTCGCGCCCCACCTCCGAATCGGAGGGCGCGGGCTGCCTCGTCCAGATCTTCGGCGAGGGACTCGGACGCAAGGTCGCGCTCGAGCCCGGCCGAGCGGTCGTCGGCCGCGACGGCGAGAACGACGTCGTCATCCCGCTCGACTCGATCTCGCGCCGCCACTGCGCGATCCGCACCGCCGGCGACCGCACCGAGATCGAGGATCTCGGCTCGACCAACGGCACGTTCGTGAACGACCACCGCCTCGCGCCGGGCGCGCGCGCCGAGCTCCGCACCGGCGACCTCGTCCAGCTCGGCGCGGTGATCTTCAAGTTCCTGTTCGGGAACGACCTCGAGGCGCTCTACCACGAGGAGATCTACCTGTCGTCGGTGGTCGACGGGCTCACGCAGATCTACAACCGCCGCTACTTCGACGAGCACCTCGACCGCGAGATGGCGCGCGCGCACCGCCACGCGCGGCCGCTCGCGCTGCTGCTCCTCGACGTCGACCACTTCAAGGAGATCAACGACCGCCACGGCCACCTCGCGGGCGACCACGTGCTCGTCGCGCTCGCGAAGCGGATCCGCGAGAGCGTGCGCCGCGAGGACTGCTGCGCGCGCTACGGCGGCGAGGAGATCGCGATCGCGAGCCCCGAGACGTCGCTCGCGCAGGCCGTCGTGTTCGCGGAGAAGCTCCGCGGGTGCGTCGAGGCCTGCGACCTGCGCTTCGACGGGGCGTCGATCCCCGTGACGGTGTCGATCGGCGTCGCGGCGCTGACGCCCGACATGGACCATCCGCGCGATCTCGTCGGCGCCGCCGATGCGCGCCTCTACGAGGCCAAGCGCGGCGGTCGCAACCGCGTCTGCAGCTAGGCGAGGCCCGCGCGCCGCTGGCCCGGTGGGGATCGGCGAGGCATCCTGCGCGCCGATGCCGGCCCGCCGTCGCTCCAGCTCCTCCGACGACACCACCGACGAAGGCGGGTCGAGCCCGGCGCGCTCGCGCGCGCGCGGCGGGGCCGGTCGCCGCGTGCTGATCGCGGGCTGCGGCTACGTCGGCGTGCGGCTCGCGAGCCGGCTCGCGCGCGAGGGCGCTTCCGTCTTCGCGCTGCGGCGCGGCCGCGGCCCGCTCCCCGTCGGCGTCGAGCCCGTCGTCGCCGACCTCGCGCGCATCGAGACGCTGGGCTCGCTGCCGCCGCGCATCGACGCGGTGGTCTACACGGCGGCTCCGGGCACGTCGGACGAGGCCGCGTACCGCAGCATCTACCTCGACGGCGTCGACAACCTGCTGCGCGCGATCGCCGAGCGCGGCGAGCGGCCGCCGCGCTTCGTGTTCGCGTCGAGCACGGCCGTCTACGGCCAGGATCGCGGCGAGTGGGTCGACGAGACGTCGCCGACCGAGCCGCGGCGCTGGAACGGCGAGACGCTGCTCGCCGCCGAGCGCCTGCTCGCCGCGCGCCTGCCGGAGGCGATCGCCGTGCGCTTCGGCGGCATCTACGGGCCGGGGCGCACGCGCCTCGTCGACCAGGTGCGGCGCGGCGAGGCGCGGCTGCGCAAGGGCGAGCACTTCACGAACCGCATCCACCGCGACGACGCGGCCCGCGCGCTCGCGCTGCTCGCGCTCGCCGACGCCCCCGCGCACCGCTGCTACCTCGGCGTCGACGACGAGCCGGCCGACGAGAGCGACGTGCTCACCTACCTCGCCGAGCTGCTCGGCGTCCCCGCGCCGCCGCCGGTCGACGACGGCCGGCGCGCGCCGCGGCGCGCGGGCAGCAAGCGCTGTCGCAACGATCGCCTCAAGGCCGAGGGGCTCGCGCTGCGCTTCCCGACCTTCCGCGAAGGCTATGCGGACATGCTCCGCGCCGCGCGGGCGGCGCGCTAGGCGCGTGCCGCGCTTCCACGCGGGCCGCGGCTTCGCGCCGGCCGCGCTCGCCATGCCGGGCGCCGTCTACTCGCCCTTCGCCGAGCGCGCGCGGGCCGAGGGGCGCGACGTCGTCGCGCTCCACGTCGGCGACACGTGGATGGAGCCCTTCGAGGGCGCGCGCATGGAGGCGCTGCGCACGGCCGACTACCCGGGCCTGCACCGCTACGGCCCGACGCAGGGGCTGCCCGCGCTCGTCGACGCGCTCGTCGAGAAGGTGCGCGCGCGCAACGGCCTCGCGTGCGAGCGCGCGGGCGTGCTCGTCGGTGCGGGCGCGACCTCGGTCCTCGCGAACGTGATCGGCGCGATCGCATCGCCGGGCGACGAGGTCGCGATCCTCGCGCCGTTCTGGCCGCTCGCGCGCGGCATCGTGCAGGCCTTCCGCGCGACGCCGGTCGAGGTTCCCTTCTACGACCGCGTGCGCGACGTCGACGAGGCGGTCGCCACGGTGCGCGCGCGCATCGGGCCGCGCACGGTCGCGCTCTACGTGTCGAGCCCGTCGAACCCGACGGGCCGCGTGCTGCCGCGCGCGTGGCTCGAGGCGCTCGCCGGGCTCGCGCGCGAGCACGACCTCTGGCTCGTCTCCGACGAGGTGTACGAGGAGCTCGTCTACGAGGGCGCGCACTTCTCGGTCGGCGCCGTCGCGCCCGAGCGCACGGTGTCGGTGTTCTCGTTCTCGAAGACGTACGGGATGGCGGGCAACCGCGTGGGCTACGCGGTCGGGCCGCCGCCGCTCGTCGAGCAGGCGCTCAAGATCGGGACGCACACCGCCTATCACGCGCCCGTCGCCGGGCAGGTCGCCGCGCTGCGCGCGCTCGAGGGCGGCGCGGAGTGGGTGGCGAACGCGCGCGCGCTCTACCGCGACGCCGGCCGGCGCGCGGCCGCCGCGCTCGGGCTGCCCGCGCCCGAGGGCTCGACCTTCCTGTTCGTGGACGTCGCACGCGCGCTCGACGAGCGCGGCATGCCGGGCTTCCTCGAGCGCTGCTTCGAGGACGGCGTCCTCGTCGCGCCGGGCGCCTCGGCGGGCTCCGACTACGCGAGCTGGGTCCGCCTCTGCTACACGGCCGCGCCGCCCGATCGCGTGGCCTGGGCCATCGAGCGCCTCGCGGCGCGGCTTCGTTAGGCCGGGCCGTCCCCGGCGACCACGCGCCAGCCGCGGATCTCGCCCACCACCTCCTGCGGGAGCGCGTGCTCGAGCGCGCCGGCGAGGCAGTGGTCGCGGTACCAGTCGAAGGGCGCGAGCGGGCCCGGGCCGGGCGCGAGCGCGAGATAGACGTGCGCTTCGAGCGCGGTGCCGTCGCGCGCGTGCACGACGCACGCGCTCCGCGCGTAGCCCCATTCGAAGCGGTCGAGCGCGGGCCAGTCGGCGCGTGCGAGCTCGAACACGACGCCCCACGCGTCGCGCGCGGCGTGCGGGACGAGGTTGGCCTTGCCGCTGCCGTCCTTCCCGCGTTTGTTGCAGACGAGCGCGTGGCCCGCGAGGCGCGCCGCGCCGACGTGGCGCGCGCTCGCGATGCGCGCGCGCAGCCGCGCGGTGCTCATGTTCGATCCGTAGGCGAAGTAGAGATCCTGCATGCGCGCGTGCTGTCGTATGCTGCCGCCCCCGGATCGCCCGTCGACGAAAGCGCCCGTCGACGAACGCTCGCGAAGGAAGCCGATGGCCGAGACGCTCGAGTACGACCCGTTCGCCGAGATCATGCGCCACGACCCGTTCCCGGTCTACGCGCGGCTGCGCGCCGAGAGCCCTGTGCACTACGTCGAGCGGCTCGACGCGTGGGCGCTGTCGCGCTTCGAGGACGTGTGGAGCGCGGGCCAGGACGGCGAGCACTTCGACCAGCCCGGCCCCTCGTTCCAGAACATCGGCGACGAGGAGCCGCCGATCTTCCAGGGCGACGACCCGGGCCGGCGCACCATCTTCATGATGAACCCGCCGCACCACACGGCGCTGCGCAAGGCGCTGACCCGCTACTTCTCGCCGCGCGCCGTCGCGGAGCTCGAAGGCGACGTGCGCGCGCAGGTGCGCGCGTGCCTGGCGAAGGTGCTGCCGACGGGGCGCATGGACGCCATCGCCGACCTCGCGGGGCAGGTCTCGGTCGCCGTCGCGTGCCGGCTGATCGGCCTCCCGGCCGAGGACGGCGCGATGCTCTCGGGCCTCGTCGCGCGCTTCTTCTCGCGCGAGCCGGGCGTCGAGGGCATGTCGCCCGCGGCGATGGCCGCGGCCGTCGAGCTGAACGAGTACCTGAAGCGCACGGTCGCGCTGCGGCGTCGCGAGGGCGTCGGCGCGCGCGACGACATCCTCGACGTCTACCTCGCGCAGGCCTTCGACGGCCAGCCGTACGACGACGACGAGATGGCCGGCCACCTGATGACGCTCGTCGTCGGCGGCACGGAGACGCTGCCGAAGGTCTTCGCGGGCGGCGTGCTGCAGCTCGCGCGCCACCCCGCGCAGCGCGCGCATCTCGTCGCGCGCCCCGACGAGATCCGGGACGCGTTCACCGAGATCCTCCGCTACGAGATGCCGACCCAGCTCCTCACGCGCAAGGTCCGCAGGGACGTCGAGCTGCGCGGCCAGCGCCTGCGCGAGGGGCAGGGCGTGCTGCTCCTCTACCGCTCGGCGAACCGCGACGAGAACGAGTTCGCCGAGCCCGACCGCTTCGACGTCGCGCGCCGCCCGCCGCGCATCCTCTCCTTCGGCCACGGCGGCCACGTCTGCCTCGGCCAGCACGCGGCGCGCCTCGAGGCGCGCGTCATGTACGAGGAGCTGCTCGCCGCCGTGCCCGAGTACGACGTGCCCGAGGCAAGCGTCGTGCGCGCGCACAGCGAGTTCGTCGACGGCTATCTCGCGATGCCGATCGAGTTCGAGAAGCGCGAGCTCGCGGGCTAGGCGCGCAGCCCCGCTACGGCGCGTACCAGATCGGCGACGTCCAGGCGCGCTCCTGCACGGTCTTGCGGTGGTCGGCCGCGCAGCACGGCTCGAAGCCGCGCGTGATCGTCTCGGGCCGGCTGCAGTCGACGCCGCCCGCGACGCAGCGCTGCTGGCTCCAGCGGCACGTCGGGTTCTCGAGCACGCGCGCGTAGTAGAAGGCGCCCTGCTTCGCGTCGAAGGCGGGGTCGCGCCACACGGCGCACAGGTTCGCGGCGCCGTCACCGCTCGTCGCGCACGTCGAGGTGTCGACGCTCGCGCCGTTGTCGCCTCCGGCGACGTCGTAGACCTTCTCGTGCGTCGCGCCCTTCGCGTCGACCCAGCCCTTCACGATCTGCACGCGCTGGAGCGGCGTGCCGGGCGAGGCGGGCGTGCCCGGGTCGGCGAGCGCGGACACCGCGAACACGGGCGCGCCGCCCGCCGCGCCGGGCTCCGGGAGGTCGCCGCCCATCGGCACGCCGCCCGCATAGCCTCGCGCCGCGAAGTCGGGCGCCGCGCACAGGTCGTCGGGGTAGTCCCAGCCGCCGAAGAAGCGCACGACGTGGCGCGGGCCGCTCGTGCCGTACGTCTCGCGTCGCGTGAGTGCCGCGAAGATCGAGTCGCGCGCGTTCTCCTCGGCCCACACGACGGCGAGCCCGCCCGGGTTGTTCTCGAGGTTGTCGGGCAGGCCGGGCGCGAGGCCCGCACCGGCCGCGAGGCCGGCGCCGCCGTGGCCCTTCGCGTTGCGCTCGTCGACGAGTCCGGGCGTGCCGAGGTGCGTGTCCGTGCTCGCGATGATCCCGTACTTGAGCGGGTTCACGCCGAGCTCCTTCTCGAGCGCGAGCCCTTTCTTGAGCGCCTCGCGCACCATCGCGCTGCGCTTCGGCTTGCCGATGTCGCTCAGCAGCCCGGTGTTCGTCATGACCGGCGCGCGCGAGATCTGCGCGCCCGCGAAGCTGTCGTAGGGGAGCTTCTCGAAGCCGCACGCCTCGTCGACCGTGTCGCCCGCGAGCAGGCACTCCGAGTCGCCCTTGTGCTGCATGATCTCGATGACGGGCTCCATGCGCTGGCGCAGCACGGCCTCCTCGCGCGTCACCTCGCCGTTCGCGTCGGCGAGCGACGTGAGCTTCGCCGTCATGAACATGAGGCCGTCGCCGCCGAGGTTCGAGTTGTGCGGGATGGTGAGCGCGTCGCAGCCGGTGCCGGCGTCGAGGCACTCGCGCCGCAGATCCTGCCAGTGCTGCCAGGCGGAAGCGTCCTCGATCCAGTTCGACGGCAGGTCCGTCACGCGGTCGTTCCGGAAGACGACGTTGCGGTGCAGGTTCTGCGACGTCGCCGTGGCCGTCCACTCGTAGCCGACGAAGCTCGTGAAGCGGCACTCGGCGCTGCGGTCGTACGCCTCCTCGGCGGCGGCGCGGATGTCGTTCCACGCGCTGCGCGTGTTGCCGTGGCAGAGCTCGGCGTCCGCGGTCGCCGCGGGGCAGAAGTTCCAGCGCTGCTTGAGCACCATGCCGCGCACCGCGAGCGGCGCCGTGAGCACGGGGCGCATGTTCTGGTAGAGCCAGCACAGGTCGCTGTCGTAGCCGGGCGCGCTCGGGTCGTTGCACGTGCGCACCTCGCCCAGCATCTCGGCGTGGTCCGTGACGACCGTGAAGTCGAGCGGGCGCTCGAGCTGCGCGCTGCGCAGCGCCTGGCCCTTCGCGTCGTACGGCTGGAGCCCGACGCGCTCGCCCTTCGCGAAGCGGTACGCGTCGCGCGGCGTGTTGCGCGTGTCCTGGGTCGACGCGTCGAACGAGAACGCGGTGTGCACGTGGGTGTCGCCGAAGAGCGGCTTGCGCAGCGGCTGGTAGTCGGCGCACGCCTCGCGCTGCTCCGTGACGGCGTAGGGGCGCTCGACGGCGTCGGCCGACGCGGCTCCCGGAGCGGAGACGAGCGCGGCGAACGTCGCCGCGAGGAGCGCGGGCGAGAGGAAGCGGACGCGGGGCGCGAGCGGCATGGAGCCCTCCGGAATGGCGGAGCCGTGGAGCGGATGCGAACGGGGCGCGCAGCCTATCACGCGCGCGCAGTGGCGCGCGGTCGGGTACACAGTGCGGCCGCGGGCTCCACTCGGGGCGGCGCGAGGGAGATCCGACCCGATGGCGAGCGACGACGCAGTGCGCGCACCGAGCCCTTCCGAACTCTTCGATCTGCGCGGCGCGAACGCGCTCGTGGTCGGCGCATCGAGCGGGCTCGGCGCGCGCATGGCGCGCGTGCTCGCGAGCGCGGGCGCCGGCGTCGCGCTCGCCGCGCGCCGCCGCGACCGGCTCGACGAGGAAGCCGCGCACATCCGAGCGGGCGGCGCATCCTGCGCGGTCGTCGAGGCCGACGCCGCGCGCGCAGGCGAGATGGAGCGCGCGGTCGCCGAGGCCGAAGCCGCGCTCGGCGAACTGTCGCTGCTCGTCTACGTCGCCGGCATCTCGCCGCTCGGCCGCGCCGAGCGCCACGCGCGCGCGAAGTGGGATCAGGCGCTCGCCGTGAACCTGACGGGTGCGTTCGACGCGTCGCAAGCCGTCGGTGCGCGCTGGATCGAGCGCGGAACGCGCGGCGCGATCGTCCTGGTCGGCTCGATCCTCTCGTTGGGCGCGAGCGCGACCCACAAGACCGTCGGCTACTCGGCCTCGAAGGCCGGCCTCGCGAACCTCGGGCGCCAGCTCGCCGTCGAGTGGGCGCCCCACGGCATCCGCGTCAACTCGATCCTGCCCGGCTACTTCGCGACCGAGATGACGATCGACCCCGCGCACGGCGACATCGCGCCCGACCAGCGCGCGCGCATGGAGACGTTCACGCCGATGGGCCGCGTCGGCGCCGTCGAGGAGATCGACACGGCGTTGTTGTTCCTCGCGTCGCCGGCATCGAGCTTCGTGACCGGTGCGCTCGTGCCGGTCGACGGCGGCTGGACGGCCTGGTAGGTGCCGCGGCGCAGCGCCTAACGAGTGCGCCGTCGCGGAGCGGTCGCCACGAAGAGGAAGCCCATCGCGAGCAGCGCGCCCGTGCCGGGCTCGGGAAGGGCGGTCGTCGCGATCACGACCGTGCCCGTGAAGCTCCAGCCCGCGCTGCGGCTCGACCACGCGAGCTCGACGCGCAGCGGGTCGCCGGGCGGCGCGGTGAACGGGAAGTACGGGCTGTGCGGGTCGTAGGGCGCGAGCGGGTCGTAGGGTCGGTCGAAGCCTCCGCCGAGCGCGATCCCTTCGCCGTCGAACGCCTCCTCGAGAGCGCCGAGCGTGCGCAGCGTGCGCTCGACGAGCGGCGACTCCGCGCGCAGGACGCGCAGCACGACGCGGTCGAAGGCCGCCTCGCGGCCCTCCGCGTCGCCGTCGAGCAGGAAGAGATGGAGCTCGCCGAGCGCGCGGAAGTCGTCCTGTTCGAACGCGAGCTCGATCGCGGTCGTGAGGTGGCGGCCCGCACCGTCGCCGGGCGCGACCGTGAGGTCGACCGCCGCGAGCACCGTGTCGAGCCCGCGGTCGGCGAGGGCCGCCGCGAGCCCGGGGTGGCGAAGGTCGAGTGCCGCGCGCTCCGTTCCGCTCGGGCGCAGCACACCCGACATCGCCGCTTCGTGCGGCGTCGCGCTCGCAGCCGGCGCGTCGAGCGCTCCGAGCCGGGCGGCGACCGATGCGTTTCCCGCGACGTCGCTCGCGACCTCGAATGCGAGGCGTTCGACGAGCACGGCCGAACCGTCGGCGCGCGCGAACACCGTGCCGCGCGCGCCCGCGGCGCGCGCGACGGCCGACGCACCGGATTCGAGGCCTGCCCCCGCGGTCGCCCACGCGGAGGCATCGACGCGGCCGCGGCCTTCGGCGAGCGCGTCGGCGAACGCGTGGCCGCCGAGGCCGCGGTACTCGGCGCCGTAGAACTCCCAGCCGTGAAAGGCGTCGCCCGCGATCGCCCGCGCCGCGCTCGTGGACTGCCGCCGCCCACTCGTCCGGGCGATGGCCCGGGAGCTCGCATCGCCGCCGGGCCCTGCGTCGCTCGCGCTCCACACGTCGCCGTCGCCCGCGACCGCGAGGTCGGACACCGCGGCGCGGCCGCCCGCGCCCGCGGTGCCGATCGAGGAGCTCGTCGCGTTCCCCGCGCGGAGTCGTCCGAACGCGTCGGCGCCGAAGGCGCCGACGCCGAGGCCGTCGAGCGCCGCCGCACGCAGCGCGGCCGTGTCGGCCTCGCCGACGCGCGCGCCGATCTCGACCGAGCCGCTGCGCCGCGCGCTCGCGTCGAGCTCGATCTCGACGGAGGCGTCGCCGCTCGATGCCTCGTCGGTCGCGGCGGTCCCGGGCGCCTGGAACGCGCGACTCCCGCGCGCGAGCGCGCGAGCCGCGGCCGATCCCGA
The DNA here is from genome assembly GCA_041389495.1 of Myxococcota bacterium. Classification (NCBI taxonomy): domain Bacteria; kingdom Pseudomonadati; phylum Myxococcota; species Myxococcota bacterium. The sequence goes on from JAWKRT010000001.1 coordinate 716,803, forward strand.
GGTCGTCGTCGCGTGGATCCGCGCCGATGCGTGCGTTCCGGCCGCGTCCACGGAGCCCAACGGATTCCACGCGATGCCGGCCTCCGGCGTGCTCCCGAGCGCAAACTCGCGCGTCGGGTCGACGGCGACGGCCACGGCGTGCAGGTCGAGCGAACGCGCGCGGTGCTCGTCCCGCGCGAGGGTCGATGCGATCTCGGCGCGATCGCCCGGAGCGACCGGCCGACCGGCCGTGAACAGCTGCTGCGAGAGCGCGAGTGCTCCCGTCGTCTCGCCGTCGACCGCGTTCTCGAGTGCGCGGCGTCCCGTGACCACGCCGCTCGCGTCGCGCACGATCGCAGTCGCGTCGACGTCGCCGCCGCGGAGGCTCGCCGCGAACACGCGGCCGAGCGTCGCGCTCGGCGCGCGCGGTGCATCCGCAGACGCCTCGAACGTCGCGTGCGCGCCCACCTCGGCGCGGGCGCTCGCGTCGCCGCGCGCGAGCGCCGTCGCGCTCGCATGCGCGCTGCCGCGGCTGGCGGTTCCCGGCCCGCCTCCGATCGCGATCGCCTTCGCGTGTGCGTCGCCCGTCGCGTTGACCGCGTGCGCATCCGCGTCGGCATCGCCGCCGGCCCCTCTTCGGAAGGGGTCCGTGCCGCCGTAGGCCTCGGCGACGAGCGAGATCGAGGCGAGCCGCTCCCGCGCCGTGTAGTCGAGCCAGCTCGATGCGTCGCCGCCGACGGTGGAGCTGGGTGCGCCGTAGAACCGGGCGCCGCCGCCCTGCGCGACCTGACGATGGGTGAGGCTCCCGGTGGTCGAGCCGGAGACCGCGTTGCGCAGGTGCGCATCGCGTCCCCGGCCTTCCTCGACGCCGTAGCCGGCGCGCAGCACGCCCGTCACGTGCACGTCGCCGCCGCCGTGCGACACCCCGCGCACTTCGCCGAGCGTCGCGTCGCCCGCCGTTCCCGACGTCGCATCGCCGCCGATCGCCTCGGCCGATACGTCGACGCTCCCGCGTCCGAGGCTCTCGCCGAACGCGCTCGCGCTCGCGCTTCCGCCCCGCCCGCCGCCCGGGCCCGTCGAGCTTCCGCCGCGCGCGATGGCGTGCGCCGCCGCGTCGCCCGTCGCGTTCGTCGCCGTCGACCGCGCGATCGCGTCGCCCGCGATGTAGACGGCGTCGTACGTCGACGCGCTCGCCGTCAGCGAGAGGCCGGCCGTGTCGCTCGTGCGCTCGAGCACGCTCGAGCTGTCGAGACTGCGCGCGCGGCTTCCGCCCGACCGCGCCGTCTGCGAGAGCGAGAGCCGTCCCGACGTCTCACCGTCGACCGCGTTGTACAGGTGGACGGCTTCGCCCTTCCCGTGCGGAGCCGGCATCGCGAGGCCACCGATGCCGCCGAGGACGGTGGCGCTCACCGACACGTCGCCGCCGCCGTCGGAGCTCCCGAACACGCGGCCGAGCGTCGCCGTTCCTCCGTCGCCCGCGACCGGGCGCTTGCGCGACGAGCCCGATGCCGAGCCGCCGAGTCCGCCCTCGATGAAGACGTCCGCGGTCACGCTGCCGGCGCCGTGCCCGATCGCGACGGCGCTCGCCGTCGCGTCGCCGCCACGACCGCCCGCGGCGAACTCGCCGTTCACCGATCCACCGGAGCCTCCGCGCGCGCTCGCCGACGCGTGGGTCTCGGCGTCGCCGAAGCCCTCGGCCTCGGCGCGCGCGACGGCGTCGCCGCCGTGCGGGGCCGCGCTGTAGGGCCTCGAGTTCGCCGTGCCGCCGGTCGCGGTCGCGCGCGCCTCGACGCGCTCGTCGCCCCGGTCGCGCGTGCTCGACTTCGCGGCGAGCCCCGTCGCGCGGACGAGCGAGGTCGCATTCGAGCTCGATGCGTCGGTACCGGTGCGTCCTCCCGCGCCGCCGCGCGCGTCGCCCGAGACGACGAGTCGGCGCGCGGTGGTCGCGGCGAGGTCGACGTCGATCGTCGCGCTGCCGCCGCTGCCCGTGAAGGGCGCGGCGTTGGAGTTGCTCCCGCCGGTCGCGAGCAGCGTCACGTCGAGCGAGCGCGCGGCGGTCGCGATGTCGCGCAGCGCGATGCGCGCGTTGCCCCCGCTCGCGGCCCCGACGTCCCCGGGGCCGCCTCCGGTTGCGCGCACGTCGAGCGAGGCGGCGCCCGTCGTGTCGAGTGCGATCGAGGTCGTCGCGGAGTCGAGCACGGCGTCCGCTCCCTTCGCGCCGGGCGCGAGGGGGCCGCTCGGCGACGGGGTGCCGTAGCGGCCGGCCTCGATCCAGATGGCTCCGACCAGGTCGGCACCGGTCGCCGACGACAGCTCGAAGTAGTCGACGTGCGCGTCGTTCGACGTGCCGTCGCCGCGGCCGCCCGCGGCGCGGAGCGTCGCGCGGAGCGCGCCGCCGCCCTCGTTCTCGGCGCGCAGCCCCGTCGTCGCCGCGCCGTACTCCGCCTGCACCCACTGCGAGAGGACGAGTTCTCCCGCGGTCGCACCGCCGACGAGGTCGTAGCCGCTCGCGGTCGACGTCCAGTCGTTCGTGAACACCTCGCGCGCGGAGGCGTACGCGTAGGCTCCTCCGGTCGAGACGGCGCGGGCGCGTGCCGCGCCGTCGTGCGACTGGGCGCTCGCGCGGATCTGCGACACGCCGGCGTTGCGCGCCTCGGCGTACGCGTCGCTCGATGCCGCGTCGGAGGCCGCCCCGCAGCCGGGGAGCACGCAGCGCGACGACGCGGTGGCTTCCGCCTCGGCCGTGGCGTCGCCGTGCGCGACGGCGATCGCCCGCGCAGCGCCCTCGCCGCTCGGTCCGGCCGTGTAGCCCGGGGTGTACCCGACGCTGGGGCCCGCGGTGGCGGAGGCCGACGCCGTAGCGTCGGCGAGGTCCTCGAAGGTCTCGGCGAACGCGAGCGCCACGGCGTCGCCGCCCGGCGCTCCGAGAGGGGACGTGCCGATCGGGACGGCGACCGAGCCCGCTCCGCCTCGCCCTCCGACCGCGTCCGCCTGGGCGCGTGCACGGCCGGTGAGGTTCGATGCCGTGGCCGAGGCGTCCGCACGCCCGCCGGCGGCGCCCGCCGGTGAGCGTCGCGCGTCGCCGCCCGTGCCGCCGACCGCCTGCGCGAAGAGCTCGACGCTCGGGCCATCGACATGCTGCGTCAGGTGGCTCGACGCGGAGCCGCCGGATGCCGCGGTGCCGACGACGTGGACGCTGCCGGCCGCGCCGGGGATCGAGTCGCCGCTCCCCCCGTTCCCTGCGTACGCGCGCTGGATGAGCCGGAGGGCCCCGCTCGTCGAGCCCGTCACCGCGTCGTCGAGGTGCACGTCCGCGCCGCGGCCGCCGACCACGCCGCTGCCACCGCTGCCTCCGCGCGCCTCGCCGAGCAGGCTCACGAACTCGTGGGTCGTCGATTCGGCCCGGAGGCTCAGCGTCGCGCCGCCGCCGTCGCCGCCGTCGCCCCAGCCGTTCGTCGCGCCGCCCCGGCCGCCGCGAGCGGTCGCCGCGAGCGACACGACGCTGTCGCGCGCCGCGTCGACGACGATCGTCGCGGCGCCTCCGTCGCCCGCCGTGCTGCGCGCGGGGCCTCGCGCGTTGTCGGTGGCGCCGCCATCGCCCCCGGTCGCGGACTGCGTGAGCACGAGCGCGAGCGGCCCGGCACCGAGGTCGTCGCAGATCGCGGTCGCGTCCCCGCCGCGTCCGCCGTCGGCGCCGCGCGCACCCGGCGCGCCCGACGCACCCGTCGCGACGAGGTCGACGGTCTCGTAGGAGGAGGTCGCCATCGTCGGCGCGCCGCAGGCGTTTCGGACGTCCGGGATCGCGACGCCCTGCATCGCGGCGACGGGAAGGCAGGCGAGCGCTCGTGCGAGCGCGCGCGCGGTTCGTGTGCGCATCGGTTCCCCCCGAGACGCGCCCCGTGCGCGAGGGCGCGGCAGGGGCGAGTGGTGGGCGATGCGGGCTTGTGGCAGGCGATTCGCGCGCGTGGGGTGTCATCGCCCGGCGCGCTCGGGCGTTCTCCGGAGCGCGTGTGGGCTTCGACTAACGATCGGCCGCCAGCACGAGCGCCGACCCGTCCATCAGCGCGCCGGAGGTGACGACCGCGACCTCCGAGCGCGGCGCCTGGCGGGCGCCGCCGCGGCGCTGCACCTGGAGCACGGCCTCGGCGACGGTGTTCATGCCGTGCAGGTAGCCCTCGGAGAGGAGGCCGCCGTGCGTGTTGATCGGCAGACGCCCGGCGAGCGACGTCGCGCCGGAGCGCACGAAGGCGCCCGATTCGCCGCGCGCGCACAGGCCGAGGCCTTCGAGGCCCATCAGCACGGTGCTGCTGAAGCAGTCGTAGATCTCGGCGAGCTCGACGTCGGAGGCGGCGATGCCCGCCTGCGCGTAGAGGTCGTCGCGCAGCCAGGAGGTGTAGTTGCGCGTGTAGTCGTCCCACGCGAGGTGGTCGCCGATGTCGAGGCCGGCGCGCGGACCCGCGCGATAGGTGGCGCCCCGCACGACCGCCGGCGGGTGGCGCAGGTCGCGCGCGCGGTCGAGCGCGCTCACGACGACCGCGCACGCGCCGTCGACCTCGCGCGTGCAGTCGTTCGCGCGGAAGGGCTCGACGACGTACGCGCTCGCGAGGTGTTCCTCGCGCGTGATCGGCTTGCGTCGGATCGCGCGCTCGTTCGCCATCGCGTAGGCGCGCTGCGCGACGACGACGGCGGCGAGGTCCTCCTCGTCCTGGCCCGTCTCGACGAGGAAGCGCCGCGCCCACATGGCGATGTACATGAGGTACGCCTCGTAGCCGATCGGGTAGCGGTACGGGCCGCCGAGGCCGGGGAAGTGCATCGCGCCGACGCGCGCGCCCGAGCGCCCGTTCATCGCGCGGAACACGACGACGTGGCGCGCCTGGCCGGTCGTGACGGCCTGCGCGGCGAGGCCGACGAGGTGGCAGGGCGCCTGCCCGCCGAGCGAGAGGTCGACGACGAGCCGCTGCGGACCGAGCGCGAGCGACGTCGCGACGGCGAGGCACGGCACCGAGTCGTCGTTCAGCATGAAGCTCGCGATGCCGTCGACGTCGGCGGGCGCGAGGCCGGCGTCGGCGATCGCGGCGGCGCACGCCTCGCGCGCGAGTGCGAGCACGCTGCGCCCCGAGGCGTTCGAGAACTCCGTGTAGCCGACGCCCGTGATCGCGGCGCGCAGGCCGGTGCCGTTGCTAGGCATGGGGCGCGGCCTCGGCTTGCGGCGTGAAGTAGAGCTCCGTCCACGCGGGCGTGGCATCCGCGTGCGGGTGGTCGCGGAACGCGGCGCGCAGGCGCAGACCGGCGGCGAGCCGTCCGTCCGCGCCCTCGATGCGCGCGAGCACGCGGCAGCCCTCGTCGAGCTCGACCGTGCCGACGGTGTACGGCGCGTCGGCCGCGAACGCGTCGGAGAAGGCGCGGTGCACGACGATCCACGAGTAGAGCGCGCCCCGGCCGCTCGCGCGCTCGCGGCGCGACTCGGTCGCGCCGCAGTACGGGCACGCGACGAGCGGCGGGAAGCGGCGGCGGTCGCACGCCGAGCAGCGCTCGAGCACGAGCTCGCGGCGCGAGAGCGCGTCCCAGAACGGCGCGGCGTCGGCGTCGATCCGCGGCGCCGGTCTCGCGGCCGCCGCGCCGGCCGCGGCGGGACGTCCGGATGTCATCGCGTTCCTCCCCTCTGCCCGAGCGCGGCGCCTAGCATCCGCGGAAGCGCGGGTCGCGCTTGCTCGCGAACGCGTCGAGCCCCTCGCGCGCGTCCTCGGACGTGAGGCAGTAGACGTTGTTGGTCTCGCGCTCGAGGCGCAGGCTCGCTTCGAGCGGGACGCGGTCCTCCCACAGCGCGGCCATCGTCTGCTTCGCCTTCGCGATCGCGAGCGGGCTCTTGCGCGCGACCTCGCGCGCGAACGCGAGGCCCGCCTCGAGCAGCGCCTCGTCGTCGACGACGGAGGCGACGAGCCCCCAGTCCTTCGCCTCCTCGGCGGGCAGGAAGCGCCCCGAGAACACGAGCTCGGCCGCGCGCTGCCAGCCGATCATGCGCGGAAGCAGGCTCAGCACGCCGCCGCCGCCCATCTGCCCGAAGTTCTGGTGCGCGTCGCCGATGCGCGCCGAGCGCGCGGCGATGGCGAGGTCGCACGCGATCAGGAGCTCGAGCCCCCCGGCGGCGGTGACGCCGTTGACGAGCGCGACGGCCGGCACGCGCAGCCGCCGGAGCCGCCCGAAGACGCGGTGCAGCTCGGCCACGAAGTGCGGGAATGCGACCGGGTCGCGCTGCAGTGCGACGTACTTCTCGAGGTCGCCGCCCGCGCTGAAGGCGCGTCCCTCGCCGCGCACGAGCACGCAGCGCACGCGCGCGTCCGCGTCGGCCTCGTCGAGCGCGGCGTCGAGGGCCTCGACCATCGCGAGATCGATCGCGTTCAGCTTGTCGGGCCGGTCGAGCGTCAGGAGCGCCGCGACGTCGTCGCCGCGCCCGGCCTCGACCAGCGGCAGATGCTCGACGCGGAGCAGGGCCGTCATCGCGCGCGCTCCGCCAGGAGCTCCTGGATGCGGAACTTCTGGATCTTGCCCGACGCGGTCGTCGGCAGCGCGTCGAAGCGCTCGAGCCGCTCGGGCAGCTTGTGCGTCGCGAGCCCGACGCCGCGCAGGCGCTCGACTGCGGTCGCGAGGTCGAGCTCGGCGCCGGCGCGCAGCACGACGCACGCGCAGCAGCGCTCGCCGAGCCGCGCGTCGGGCACGCCGACGATCGCGACGCGCTCGACCTCGTCGAACGCGAGCATCAGGTCCTCCACCTCGCGCGGCGCGATGTTGAGGCCGCCGCGGATCACGATGTCCTTGCGCCGCCCGACGATCGAGACGAAGCCCTGCGCGTCCGCCGTCGCGAGGTCGCCCGAGCGCACCCAGCCGTCGTCCGAGATCGTGCGCGCCTCGCGCTCGGGGTCGTCGAGGAAGCCCACGCACGTGTTCGGGCCGCGCGTGAAGATCTCGCCGGGCTCGCCCGGCGCGCAGCGCTTGCCGTCCTCGTCGCGCAGCTCGACCTCGACGTGGGCGAGTGGCGCGCCGTCGGTGTCGCGCTTGCGCGCGAGCGAGGTGTCGGCACGGTTCCACGTCGCGACGAGCACCTCGGTCGAGCCGTAGAGCCGCCGCACGTCGATGCCGACCTCGCGCGCCGCGGTGACGAGGTCGGGCGGCACGGGCGCGCCGCCGCAGCCGAAGCAGCGCAGCGACGCGAGCGGCCGCGCGGGAACGAGCGCGCGCGCGGCCTCCACCAGATCCTGCAGGAACGTCGTCGCCGCGAGCGTGTACGAGCAGCGGAAGCGCTCGACGAGCGCGAGCGCGACGTCCGCGCTCCAGCGGTCCTGCAGCACGAGCGGGAGGCCGTGGTAGAGCGCCATGCGCAGCCCGTAGTTGAAGCCGGTCGAGTGCCCGACCGGCGACGGCATCCACACGACGTCGTCGTCGCGCAGGCCCATGTCGCTCCACGCCGCGCGCACCGAGAAGTTGGTCGTCTCCTCGGTGTGCAGCACGGCCTTCGGCGCGGCCTCGGTGCCGGACGTGAAGATGACCTCGGAGAGCGCGTCGGCGCGCCCGCCGAGCGACGCCGCGTCCGCGGGCGCTCCCGCGCACGCGCGCGCGAAGCTCGCGTCGCCGGCCTCGACGGTGGCGTCGTCGCCGTCGAGGCCGGCCGCCGCGACGTGCCAGGCCGCGACGCCGGTCGCCGCGCGCACCTCGTCGACGAGCGGTGCGTAGGCGAAGCCGCGGTAGGTGACGGGCGTGACGATCGCGCGCGGCCGCGCGACGCGGAACACGTGCTCGAGCTCGTGGCGCCGGTAGCCCGGGAGCAGCGGGTTCAGCACGGCGCCGAGCGCCTGCACGGCGAGCGCGGCGACGACGGCTTCCACCTGATTGGGGAGCTGCACGGAGACGACGTGGCCCGCCTCGACGCCGCGCGCGCGCAGGTGCGCGGCGAGCGCGCGCGCCGCGTCGACGACGGCGGCGTAGGTGTGGGCGCGCGCGCCGTCGCGGTCGACGACGGCGAGCGCGTCGGGCCGCTCCGCCGCGTGCGCCGCGGCGCGGCTCCACAGCGTCGATGCATCCCAGAGGCCTGCGCGCCGCCAGGCCTCGGCGCGCTCCGCGCGCGCGCGATGCCGCGCGGCCGGCGCGTTCGGGGCGTCCATCGTCCTTGCCTCCGCGGCGGCGCATCGCGCACGATGCGCGGGCCGCGCGAGTCTACGCGCCCGCGCCGGCGATCGGAACGCCCGCGTCGCACGGCACGCCGCGCGCCGTTCCCCACGGCTCGAAGACGGAAGGGAGCGCGATCCGTGACGCCCCGCATGCACGTCATGAGCATCACGCCCTTCGACGCGCGCGGCGCGCTCGACGAGGCGGCGCTCCGCGCCCACGTGCGCCGCCTCGCGGACGCCGGCATCGGCGTGTTCCTGGGGAGCTACGGGACGGGCGAGGGCAAGCTGCTGCGCGGCGACGAGGTGCGGCGGCTCTATGCCGTCGGTGTCGAGGCGAGCGACGGCCGCGTGCCCGTCGTCGCGGCCGCGCTCGGGCTCGGCGCGACCGACGACGTGGTCGAGCGCGCGCGCGAGGCGCGCGCGCTCGGCGTCGACGCGGTGCAGATCCACCCACCGCTCGCGGGCCCGGCGACGATCGCGCCGCGCGAGAACGAGATCGACGCCTACTACGACGCCGTGCTCGCCGCGCTCGACTTCCCGCTCGTGCTGAGCAACGAGGTCCTGATGGTCGGCTACGGGCTCGCGCCCGAGCGCATGTGCGCGCTCGCGGCGTCGCACGGCCAGGTGGTCGGCATCAACTGGACGGACCCCGACCCGTCGTCGCTCGCGCGCGTCGTGCGCGGCCTCGCGGACGCGGAGCGCGCGGTGCCGGTGCGCGTCGGACTCACGGCGCAGCTCCCGCTCGCGCTCGTGCTCGGGGCCGAGGGCCTCGTGAGCTTCGAGGCCAACGTCGTCCCCGCTCTGTGCGCCGACGTCGCGCGCGCCTTCGACGCGGGCGATCTCGCGGCGTTCCGCGCGCGCTTCGCGCGGCTGATGGACTGGAACCTGGCGCTCGGCCGCGCGATGACGCCGCGCTCCGTGAAGGCCGTGCTCGCCGCGCGCGGCGAGCCGGGCACGGCGCTGCGCGCGCCCTATCGCGCGCTCGACGGCGAGCTCGCGCACTGGCTCGAGCGCGACGTCGCGCGCATCGAGGCGGCGGGGGCGCGCGACGCGACCGAGGAGGGAACGCGATGACGACCGACGAAGAGCAGGAGCTGCTCGCCGCGCTCGCGCTTCCCGAAGCGCCGTGCGCGAGCGCCGAGGAGCGGCTGCGCGCGCTCGAGGACGAGCGCGAGATCCGCGAGCTCGTCCGCCTCTACGGCTACCTGTGCGACGCGCGGCGCTGGGACGATCTGCTCGCGCTCTACACCGACGACATCGAGCGCACGCTCGGCGGGACGCTGCGCGAGCACGTGAAGGGGAAGGCCGCGCTGCGCGAGAAGCTCGTCGCACCGACGCTCGAGCGGCGCCGCGCGGACGACGCGGCCGCGCCGCCCCCCGACCGCCTGCTCGCGCTCTCGTTCCGCCACCTGATGGCGAGCGAGGTCGTGCGCCGCACGAGCGCCGACGAGGCGACGGCCGTCGTGCAGTACACGCTCGTCGCGACGCGCGACGACGGCGTCGAGCCGTCGCGCGGCGCGCACGAGGGCTCCTACGTCTTCCGCTTCCGCCGCGGCCGCGACGGGCGCTGGCGCTTCTGCGCGCAGACGATCTTCAGCGACAACGCGCGCAACCCCATGTTCCGCGCGGGCGCGCGATGACGGGCGCACACGGCGGCGCGCGCTTCGACTTCGCGGGGCGCACGGCGATCGTCGCGGGTGCGTGTGGCGGCATCGGCCGCGCCGTCGTCGGCCGCTTCGCCGATTCGGGCGCGAACGTCGTCGCGGCGGACGTCGATGCGGATGCGCTCGTCGCGCTCGCGTCGGGCTGGTCGTCGCCGAGCGCACTCGAGACGGTCGTCTGCGACGTCGCGCGAGAGGAGGGCGCGGCGGCCGCCACGCGCGCGGCGATCGCGCGCTTCGGGCGCATCGACGTGCTCGCGAACGTCGCGGGCGGGAGCCGTCCCGGCGTCACCGCCGATGCGCTCGCGCTCGACGACTGGCGCGCGGTCGTCGACGCGAACCTGACCTCGACGTTCCTGCTCGCACGCGCGGTGATCCCGCACATGGCGCGCGCGCGCGGCGGCGCGATCGTGAACGTCGCCTCGGGCGCCGGCATTCGCGGGATGCGCCGCAACCCGGCCTACGTCGCGGCCAAGGGCGGCGTCGTCGCGCTCACGCGCGCGCTCGCGATGGACCATGCGGCCGACGGCATCCGCGTGAACTGCGTGTCGCCGGGGCCCGTGCTCACGCCGCTCATGGAGCGCAATCGCACGCCGGAGGAGCGCGAGGTGATCGCGCGCCAGAGCATGAGCGGGAGGCTCGGACATCCCGAGGAGCTGGCCGCGGCGATCGCCTTCCTCGCGAGCGACGCCGCGTCCTACGTCAACGGCGAGACGCTCCAGGTCGACGGTGGCTTCGCGACGCTCGTCTGAGCGCGTCGCTCACTCGTGGATCATCTCGGCGAGGTAGCGCTCGCGGCCGACCTCGCGCACGAGGTGCAGCTGCGTCTCGAGCCAGTCGACCGATTCCTCTTCCTCGACGAGCACGCGCTCGAGCAGCTCGCGCGAGCCGTTGTCGCCCTTGTCGCGGCAGAGCGCGATCGCGTCGTTCAGGCGCTTCACGGCCTCGAGCTCGAGCGCGAGGTCGAGCTCGTGCTGCTCGACCGCGTCCTCGCCGACGCGCACGGGCGACAGGCGCTGCATGTTCGGCACGCCGTCGAGGTAGAGGATGCGCTCGATCATCTCGTCGGCGTGCTTCATCTCCTCGATCGACTCCTCGCGCTTCTTGGCGGAGAGCCGTCGATAGCCCCAGTTCGCGCACATCTTGTGGTGGATGAAGTACTGGTTGATCGCCGTGAGCTCGGCGGTCAGGACGTCGTTCAACGCCTCGATGATCCCGGTGTCGCCCTTCATGCTCGCCTCCCTCGCGCTCCGCGCCCGCATGGCGCGTCGAGGGGGAGGCTATCCCGTCGCGCGCGCGACGTGCAGCGCGATGCGCCGCTCGGAGCGACGCGGTGCGGGTCGGGGCGTGTGTCGGAGGAGCGGGCTAGGCGCGGACGACGGGGAGGGCGACGATCTCGGGCGGCGTCGCGCGATCGCGCGCGCTGCTCGCCTCGCTTCGGAGGAGCTCGTTCACGGTGCCGAGGCAGCCGCCGCAGCAGGTGCCGGCACCGGTCCGCATGCCGATCTCGGTCGCGCTGCGCGCGCCCTTGCGGATGGCCTTGCGGATCGCGCGATCGGAGACGCCGTTGCAGTGGCAGACGAGCATGTCGTTCTCGAAGCTCCCGTGCGCGTGCGCCCCGGATGGGTGGGCTCCGCGCGAACACCGCCTCTCAGCGGCGCGCATTGTACGGGGCTGAAATTGAAAATCAATGTCGATTTCAATGGGTAGGCCAGTGACGTGGGCGCCGCGTCGTGGGTCCCCTCGGGATCCGGCCCGCGAGCGGCGGCGCCTGCGTCCGGGGCCGCGCTCGCAGGGCCGGGGGGCGGGGCGGCGCGGCCGCCGCTCCCGCGCCTGTGACCGCGGCCGTCACGAGGATGGGAGAGCCTGGCTCCCGTGGTGAAGCGCGACGCATCGGAGGCCGGCCAGGCGCGCCCGCAGGCGCGCGCGGGCGCACCCGCACTCTGGGTCGGCGCCGGCCCCCGCGTCGTCGAGGCCGCGCTCCTCGACCACCTCGAGGAATGGGGCGAGCGGGTCGCGCGCGATCCCGCGCGGCTCGCGGCGCCGCTGCGCGTCGTCGTTCCCTCGCAGAGCCTGCGCGAGCACGTCGTCGCCGCCGCACTGCGCGCGCGCGGCCGCCCGCTCGCGGGCGTGGTCGTGCAGTCGCTCTTCGCGCTCGCGCTCGAGGTGCTCGGGCGCCCGCCGCGCGTCTCGGCCGCGCTCGTCGCGCTCGAGGTCGAGCGGCGGCTTCCCGCGCACCCGGCGCTCGCGCGCGCGCTCGACGGCGTGCGCGGCGGAGCGCGCGCGGTCGCGGCCGCGGTCGACGACCTGCTCGACGCCGGGTTCCGCGACGAGCATGCGAGCGCGGTCGTCGAGGCGCTCGGCGAGGCGGCCTCCCACACGTCGCCCGACGTCGTCGAGCGCGCGGCCGAGATCGTCGCGCTCGCGATCGCGGTGCGGCGCGCGCTCGCCGCCCGCGGCTTCTCGCATCGCGCCGACGTGCTCGCGCGCGCGGCCGACGCGCTGCGGCGCGAGCCCGCGCGCCTCGCGGCGGGCGAGGTCGTCGTGCACGGCTTCGCGGAGGCGACCGGTGTCGCGACCGACCTCCTCGGCGCGCTCGCCGCCGCGCGCCCGACCACGGTGCTGCTCGACCTCCCGCCCGAGCCCGGGCGCCCTGCGCGCACCGACCCGGGCGCGCGCTTCGCGCACCGCCTTCGCGATGCCCTCGCGCCGCTCGCCGTCGCGCCCCCGTTCGCGCTGCCGACGCCGCCCGGGCTCGAGCCGCGCGCACCGGGCGAGCTCGTCGATGCGCCGGGCCGCGAGGCCGAGGTGCGCGCCGTCGCGGGCCGCATCCGCGAGCAGCTCGACGCCGACCCGTCGCTCGCGCCCGAGCGCATCGGCGTCGTCGCGCGGCAGCTCGGGCCGTACGCGCACCACGTGCGCGCGCACTTCACACGGCTCGGCGTCCCGTTCTCGGGCGTCGGCGCGATGGTCGCGGGCGGCGGCCCGGCGCGGCGCGCGGCGGCCTTCGCGGCCGTCCTCGAGCAGGGAGATGCGAGCCCGGCCGACCGCTGGCTCGACGCGTTCGCGAGCCTCCCCGCCGAGACGCGCGGAGCGCGCGCCGACGCGCGGCTCGCGCTCCGCGTGCTCGGCGCCGCGCGCCTCGGCGACGTCGCCGCGCTCTCGCTGCCGCAGAGCGACGTCGTGCTGCCGGTCCGGCACGGGCTCGGCGCGCGCAGCGACGTCGACGCCGCGGACGATGCGGGAGCGAGCGACGGGGACGAGCGCGCCGGCTCCGAGGCGGAGGACGGCGCCAGCGACGCGGCGTCGCGCGAGGGCGGGGATCGACAGCGTCGCAGCGTCGCCGCAGTGCGCGTGCGCGCCTGGGTCGAGAGCGCGCGGCGGATCGTCGAGAGCCTTCGCGCATGGCCGGCGAGCGCGCCCGCGGCCGAGCACGTGCGACGCCTCCGCGCGCTCGCGCGCGACGAGCTCCGGTGGGGCGAGGACGACGTCGGGGCACGCGCGCTCGCGGGCCTCGCGAGCGCGCTCCCGTCCGACCTCGAGCTCGCGCGCGCCGAAGCGCTCGCGCTCGCGGTCGACGCGCTCACCCGGGCCACCCGCTCCGAGCCGCTCGGCGGCGCGGGCGGCGGCGTCGCCGTGCTCGGCGCGATGGAGGCGCGCGCGAGGACGTTCGACCGGCTCTACGTGCTCGGCCTCGAGCGCGACGTCTTCCCGCGCGTCGTGCGCGAGGACGCGCTGCTCCCGGACGCCGTGCGGCGCGCGCTCCGCAGCGTGCTGCCCGAGCTGCCGGTCAAGGCGACGGGCCACGACGAGGAGCGGTACCTGTTCGCGCAGCTCGCCGCCGCGAGTCCGCACGTCGTGCTCGGATGGCCGCGGACGAGCGACGACGGCAAGCGCCGCGTGCGCTCGGCCTTCGTCGACCGGCTGACCGGCGCGCCGGGCGGGCTCGCGCGCCGCTCCGTCGCCGCCGCGCACGAGGGCTCCGATGCCGCGGACGCGGTCGCGCGGACGCCGCGCGAGTGGGCGCTCGCGGCGGGCGTCGACGGGAGCGGCGCAGCCCTCGCTGCGTGGGCGCGCCTCCTCCCCGCCGCACTCGCCGAGGGGACGGTCGCGGCGGAGCTCGCACCCGCGGCGCTCGCCGCGCTCGGCGCCGCGCGCGCGAGCGTCGCGGCCGAGCTCTCGCGGGGCGCGCGCGGCGGGGCGGGCGGGCCGGGCGCGTACTTCGGCGCCGTCGGTCCCGTGCGCGCGGCCGGCGATCCGCGCGCGGCCCGGCGCTACGTGACGGCGCTCGAGCGCACCGCGAGCTGCGGCTGGCGCGCCTTCCTCGAGCGCTTGCTGCGGCTCGAGGTGCTGCCCGATCCGATCGACCGCTTCCCGGAGATCGACGCGCTCGCCGTCGGAAGCGTCGTGCACGGCGCGCTCGAGGTCGTGTTCGGCGGCCGCTGCGAGACGCCGCTCGCGGAGCTCGCCGCGCAGGAGCCGCGCCGCGTGGCGTGGCCGCCCGACGACGCGCTCGCGGCGATCGCGCTCGACTGCGCGCGCGCGCATCTCGCGAGCGAGGGCGCCCCGTACGAGGGCCTCGCGCGCGCGCTCGCCGAGCGCGCGTGCACGCACCTCGCCATCGAGCGCGACCTGCTCGACGGCGCCGCACTCGACGTGCTGGGCGCCGAGGTCGAGGGCCTCGTGCGCGTCGAGCACGAGGGCGATGCGTTCGACATCGCCTTCCGCGCGGATCTCGTCGAGCGCGCCTCGGGCGCGCTCCGCCTCACGGACTTCAAGACGGGGCCCTCGTTCGTCTCGGGCGTGCAGGCGGCCACCGCGGCGGGCCGGCGCGGCAAGGCGGTCGCGCAGGGCGCGAAGCTCCAGGCGCTGGCGTATGCGCTCGGCGCGGGCGAGGCGGGCGCGGTCGGTCGCTACGTGCACCTCGCGACGGGGGCGGCCAGGGACGCGCAGCCCGTCGTCGACTTCGAGGCCGATCGCGAGGCGCCGCTCGCGCGCGCGTTCGCCGGGACGGCGGCGACGCTCGAGCGCTGCTGGCGCGAAGGCGTCTTCGCGCCGCGGCTCTCGGACGCGGGCGCGCCGAACCGCGCCTGCGGCCACTGCGACGTCAGCGAGGCGTGCGTGCGCGGCGACCCGCTCCTGCGCGAGCGCCAGCTCGACTGGCTGGCCGCGGCGGCCGCGCGCGCCGAGGCGGGCGAGGCGCTCTCCCGCGCGGAGTCGCTCCACCTCGCGCTCGACGCGCTCGCGCGCGCGGAGGCGCCGGCGGACGCGCGCCCGCCTTCGCAGATCGACGGCGCCACCGGCAGCGCGCGAAAGGAGCGCTCGTGAGCCCCGAGGCGCAGGCGCGCGCGCGCGACGCGCAGGCGAGGGCCGAGGCGCAGCGCGAGTTCGCGCGGCCGCTCGTCGTGCGCGCGGGCGCCGGGACGGGCAAGACGGCCGCGCTCACCGCGCGGGTCGTCGCCTGGACGCTCGGCGAGGGCTGGAGGCGCGCAGAGGCGCGCGCGGGCCCGCCCGCCTCCGGTGCCGACGCGATCGCCGAGCGGCACGACGAGCTCGCGCGCGACGTGCTCGCTCGCGTCGTCGCCATCACCTTCACCGAGGCGGCGTCGGCGGAGATGGCCGAGCGCATCGAGGAGGCGCTCGGCGCGATCGAGCGCGGCGGGCGACCCGACTGGGTCGACGAGGCCGCGCTCCCGTCGCTCGAGGAGCGGCAGCCGCGCGCGCGCGCGCTCCGCGAGGCGCTCGACCACCTCGCCGTGAAGACGATCCACGCGTGGTGTCGGAGCCTGCTCGCGCGCTTCCCGCTCGCGGCGCGTCTGCGACCCGACTTCGAGGTCGACGCGTCCGGCCGCGCGCGGCTCGAGGCCACGCAGCACGCGCTCGAACGCGCGCTGCGCGACGACTACGCGAGCGGCGGGCCGCTGCTCGAGCTGGCGCGCGCGGGCGTCGGCCCCGCGCGCGTGCTCGAGACGGCGCTCGCGCTCGCGGGCGCCGGCGTGCGCGCGGGCGATCTCGCGGCCGATCCGTGTCCGCGCGCGGCGGTCGAGCACCTCGTCGGCGCGCTCCGCGACGCCGCGCAGCGCCTCGCCGCGCTGCGTCCGGCGGCGATGCCGTCGAACCGCGACACGAACGCGGCGCACGAGGTCTTCGACCGCGCGGCGGACACCGCCGACGCGCTGCGCGCACTCGACGTCGAAGACGACGAGCTCGTCGCCACCGTCTGGGTCGACATCGGCGCGATGTGGAGCGAGCGCGTCGCGAAGGTAGGCCAGTGGTCGCGCGGCGAGACGCTCACGAAGATCGCGAAGCACTTCGAGCGGGTCGAGGACGTCGTCGAGGCGGCGGCCGCGCTGCGCGAGCCGCTCGAGACGGTGCGCAGTGTCGATCCGCGCGTGCTCCGCGCGTCGTTCGCCGCGCTCGGCGGCGTGCTCGGCGCGGTCGAGCGCGAGCTCGCCGATCGCGGCGTGCTCGGCTTCGACGACCTGCTCCGCGGGGCGCGCGACCTGCTCGTGTCGCGGCCCGCCGTCGCCGCGCAGCTGCGCGGGGAGATCGAGCAGCTCCTCGTCGACGAGTTCCAGGACACGGACGCGCTCCAGTGCGACCTCGTGCGCGCGCTCGCGCTGCCGCGCGCCGCGGACGACGACGGGCCGCGCCCCGGGCTCTTCCTCGTCGGCGACCCGAAGCAATCCATCTACGGCTGGCGCGACGCGGACCTCGGCGCGTACGAGGCGTTCGTCGGGGACGTCGTGCGCGCGGGCGGCCGCGCGCTCGAGCTCGCGGTGAACTTCCGCTCGGTGCCGGCCGTGCTCGCCGAGGTCGAGCGCTCGCTCGCCCACGCGATGCAGGCGGAGCCGGGCGTGCAGGCGGCCTTCGAGCCGCTCTTCGCGAGCGAGCGCAACGCGTCCGCGCCGGGCTTCGCGCAAGACGGCGGGGCCGGCGGCGGCGTCGAGGGCGATGCGCCGCGCTGGGCGCCCGTCGAGCACTGGGTCTCGTGGGACGTCGAGGGGGGCGAGAAGCGATCGGGCCCGGAGACGCGCACGGCGGCGGCCACGCGCGTCGAGGCGCGCGCGTTCGCGCGCGACGTCCGCCGCCTGCGCGACGAGCACGGCGTCGCGCTCGAGCGCGTCGCGCTGCTCGTGCGGCAGCGCGGCGATGTCGACGTCTACCTGCGCGCGCTCCGCGAGGAGGGCGTTCCGTACTCGGCGCACGCGGGGCCCGAGCTCGCGAGCCGCCGCGAGGCGGTCGACGCCGCGGCCGTGCTGCGCTGCGTGCTCGACCCCAACGATCAGATCGCGCTCGTCGCCCTCCTGCGGAGTGCGTGCGTCGGCGTTCCCGATGCGGCGCTGCTGCCGCTGTGGGTCGGTCGCCTTCCGCAGCGGTTCGCCGAGCTCGACGGCGAGCCGGGCGGCGAGGGCGCGGCCGCGCTCGCGGCGGTCGAGGCGCTCGCGCGCGAGGTCGCTGCATCGCTCGACGCCGAGGTCGTGCCCGAGCTCGCGGCGGTCGCGGGCTGGGAGGAGAGCCTCGTCGCGGCCGCCCGCGCGGTGGCGCGGCTGCGCGCGAGCTTCGAGCGGGACGCGCCCGACGTGTTCGTCGAGCGCCTGCGCGCGGAGCTCGCGCTCGACCTCGCGGAGGCGGCGCGCTTCCCCGGCGCGCTGCGCGTCGCGAACCTCGCACGCTTCCACCGCGAGCTCGCGGAGGATCTCGCCGCGGGCTGCGACGAGCAGGTCCTGCTCCGCCGGCTGCGCACGGGCGGCGCGCGCGGGCGCGGCGCCGGCGAGCCCGTGGCGGTCGTGGCGGGCGCCGTGCAGGTGATGACCATCCACGGTGCGAAGGGGCTCGGGTTCGACCACGTGTACCTGGCCCAGGTGCACAAGGCGGCGTCGGGCGGCCGCGCGCGCGCGACCGAGGTGGAGCGCGGCATCGACGGCCCCGAGATGCGGCTCCTCGGAACACAGACGCTCGGCTTCGCGCGGGCGAAGGCCGCGCGGGCGCGGCGCGAGAGCGCCGAGTCGGTGCGCGCGCTCTACGTGGCGCTCACGCGCGCGAAGCAGCGTCTCGTCGTGATGGGCGCGCGCCCGGGCGACGAGAAGCGCGCGAAGCTCGTCGATGCGACGGCGGTGCGCTCGCTCTCGTATGCCGAGCTGCTCGCGCTGCGCGACGACGCGCCCGACCTCGACGCACCCTTCGGCGAAGGGTGCGCGCGCTTCGTCGCGGGCGACGCGCTGTGGCGCTTCCCCGCGCTCGACCCCGACCCGCCGGCCGATGAGACGGGGTCGGCGCGGAGCGAGCGCTGGCCGTCGGCGGAGGACGTCGCGCGCGCGGCCGAGCGCGCCGCGTCGGCGCGCGCCGCCGCGAGCGCGCGGATGGCGCGCCCGCGAACCGCCGCCGTCTCGAGCGAGGCGCGCGCGGACGCGCTCGAGCGCGCGGCCCGCGCGCTCGAGCCGCTCGTCGACGAGCAGGGCGAGCCCGTCGCCGCGCGCGACGAGAGCGAGCGCGCGACCGCGGTCGAGGGGGAGGCGCGTTCGGAGCGCGGCGCCGGGGCGCGCGGGTCCGCCGCGCGCGTCGGCACCGCCGTGCACGCGCTCCTCGAAGGATGGGACTTCGGCGCCGACCCGGAGCGCGAGCTCGCGCACCAGCGCGCGCGGCTCCCCGCGGTCGTCGCGTCGCTCGGCGCCGAGGGCGAGGCGGCCGTCGCCGCCGAGGCGGCCGCCGCGCGCGAGGTGCTCGACGCGTTCGCCGCGACGGCGCTGTTCGAGCGCTTCGCGCAGCTCGGCGGCGAGGTCGTCGCGCGCGAGCTCCCCGTCCTCGTGCCGCCCGCGCCGGCCGCAACCGGTCCGTCGGCGGCGGGCGCGGATGGCGTCGGCGCGATCGACGGGCTCGTCGGCGCGATCGACCTCGTGCTGCGCACGCCCGACGGCGACTGGGTGGTGGTCGACTACAAGACGGACGACGTCCGCGACGACGCGGCGCTGCGCGAGCGCGGCGCGCACTACGCCGGGCAGGGCCGCGCCTACGCGCGCGCGCTCCGCGACGCGCTCGGCCTCGAGCGGAGCCCCGCCTTCGAGCTGTGGTTCCTGCGCACGGGAGCCGTCGTGCGGCCGCTCGCCGAGCCCTGAGGCGGCCCGCGCCCGGCGGCCCGCGCGGCCCGGCGGCCGCTGCACGGCCGTGTGCGCCACCGCGTCCGCTCCCGGGCGTGTAGGCTCGGCTCCCTCTTCCCGAGTGCTCGCCTCGCCGGGCCCTGCCGTGCGTGTGACGGTCAGGCCCGCGCGGCGTGCGAGCGATGGACCGCACGGGCGCGAACGAGCGTGCGGACGCGATCGCGGATGCGGCCGCGCGCAGGAACTCGGGTGCGGGCGCGGGTACGAATGCGGGTGCGAATGCGGGCGCGGGTACGAATGCGGGTGCGGGTACGAATGCGGGTACGGATGCGGGTGCGAGGGCGGATGGGGCAGTGGATGCGGACGTCGCGCGCCGCGCTCCTCGCCGCGTGCGTCGCGGGGGCGGCGTCCGCGCAGACGGCCGTCGACTTCGATCCGCCGGCCGATCCCGGCGAGCCCGCGCTCGTGCTGCGCACGTGGCCGGCCGAGCTCGGGCCCGCGGTGCGCCGCGAGATCCGCGTGTTCGCCGACGGCCGTTGCGAGCGCGATCGCGCGACGTTCCAGCCGGGCCCGGGCGGCACGGTGCGGCGCGTGCACACCGAGCGCTTCCGGGTCGGCGCCGCCGAGGCGCGCGCGCTCGTCGCGCAGGCGCTCGACGCCGGTGCGGCCGATCTCGATGCGCGCGCGGTGCAGCGCAGCCTGCGCGCGGCGCGCGCCGCGGCGGACGACGGCGTGCATCACCACGTGCTCGACGAGGACGTCGTCGAGGTCGAGCTGCACGCGGCGCGGGTGCGAGCGCCCGGCCGGGCCGAGCGCCGCGACGTGCGGCACGTCGTGCGCTGGGTCGGGCTGCGCGCCGACCTGCGCGAGCACCCCGGCGACGCGCGCGTCCAGAGGATGGGCGCGCTCCGCGACGCCCTGGAATCCGTCGCGAACGCCGCGGCGCCGACCGCTGCGGGCGGTGCGCCGTGAGCGGCGCCGGGGTCGCGCATCGCGTCGCGCGCGCCGCGCTCGTCGCCGGCTGCGCGGCGCTGGCCGCCGCGGCCGCGCCGCGCGTCGCGCGCGCGGGCGCCTTCATCGACGCGACGGAGCAGTTCCCCGATCGCATCACGCATCCGAGCGGCTACACGGGCTCGGGTGGCGTGCTCACCGTCGACGTGTGCATCGACCCGACGAGCGCGAACGCGGCGCAGATGGTCGTGCCCGTGCAGAACCTCGTGAAGACGTACAACGAGCGCGTGATGCCGTTCGGGACGGTCTTCCTCAACTTCAACAACGGCGTGCCGGGCGGGACGATCGACTTCGAATCGGTCGCGCTCCACGAGGTCGGCCACTGCCTCGGGCTCGCGCACGCGAACCTCGCGAGCGAGGGCGGCTTCCCGGACCCCTCCGATCCCGATTCGGACTACGCGAAGGCGGGCGACGGCGCGAACGACGTGTGGGACCTCGCGCCGGGCGCGGACGGGCGCATCGCGTCGCGCGACGACGTGCGCGGCGACGACGTCGGCCTCCTCTACTTCGACAAGGCGACGAACGATCCGTTCCGCCTGTCGGCGGCGGTCGTCGACGCGACGACCTACTCGCGCCAGGCGGCCGACCTCCCCGTCGGCAGCACGTTCGCGGCGACGGCGACGCGCTTCAACGGCGCGTCGTTCGCGGTCGGCAGCACCGAGGCCGTGATGAACCAGGGCACCTACTACGACGAGGAGCAGCGGCTGCTGACGGCCGACGACGTCTCCGCGCTCCGCTATGCGATGAGCGGCCTCGACGAGGCCGAGGGCACGTCCGACGACTACGACCTGCAGCTCGTGTACGGCGGCTTCGGGACGGGCTGCGACATCGTGCTCGACTTCGACGCCTCGAAGACCGACTTCGCCGTGTGCGGCGTGACGACGCAGCGGATCGGCAACCTCGCGAGCCAGCACTACCGCATCACGAACGCCGACGTGTACTTCCACCCGACGAGCGTCGCCTGGTACTTCAACGCGGAGTCGTGCGGGAACGGCGCGCTCGAGGGCGCCGAGACGTGCGACGACGGCAACACGATGCACGGCGACGGCTGCGACCAGCGGTGTCGCGTCGAGACGGGCTACGCGTGCGCGGGCGCGCCCTCGGTCTGTGCGCCCGTGTGCGGCAACGGCGACGTGCAGGGCCCGACGGAAGCGTGCGACGACGGCGGGACGGCTGCGGGCGACGGCTGCGACGCGCTCTGCCAGGTGGAGCCGGGCTGGACGTGCGGCGGCGAGCCGTCGATCTGCGGCGCTGCGGCGTGCGGCGACGGCCTCGTCGCGGGCGTCGAGGCGTGCGACGACGGCGGCGCGTCGCCGGGCGACGGCTGCGATGCGACCTGCCAGCTCGAGCCCGGCTGGGTGTGCGGCGGAGCGCCGTCGAGCTGCGGCGCGGCCGAGTGCGGCGACGGCTGGGTCGCGGGCCTCGAGGCGTGCGACGACGGCGGGTCGACGCCGGGCGACGGCTGCGACGCGACCTGCCAGATCGAGCCGGGATACCGCTGCAGCGGTCCGCCGTCGACGTGCACGGCGCCGCAGGTGCCCGCGCTCGGGGCACCGCAGCGCGCACTGCTCGCGCTCGCGCTCGGCGCGCTCGGCTTCGTCGCGCTCGCCGTCCGCGGCCGCCGCCGCACCGCCTAGCCTCGCGCCCTTGCGCGCGCGTCCTCCGGCGGGTGAACCTGCGCGCGCGCTCGCGTCGGGTCGCGCGCGCTCGCGTCGGGCCGCGCGGGCGGCCGCGCACCGCGCGCGCACACGAGGAGGGGGGAAGCATGGCGGGCGAGGGCGCGGCGGAGCGTGCGAGCTCCGTTCGATCCATCCTCGAAGGCGAGCGCGCGGGCGATCGGGTGCTCGTGCGCGGCTGGCTGCGCACGGCGCGCCACGCGAAGAACGTCTCGTTCCTCGAGCTGTCGGACGGGTCGTGCATGGCCGGGCTGCAGGCGGTCGCGTCGCCCGACCTCGAGGAGTACGAGAGCTGCGTGCGCGCACTCTCGACGGGCTGCGCGGTCGAGGTCGAAGGGCGCGTCGTCGCCTCGCCCGGGGCGAAGCAGAGCGTCGAGCTGCACGCGACGCGCGTCGTGCTCGTCGGCGGCGTCGACGACGACTACCCGCTGCAGAAGAAGCGCCACGGGTTCGAGTTCCTGCGGACGATCGCGCACCTGCGCCCGCGCACGAACACGATCGGCGCCGTGCTGCGCGTGCGCAACGCGGCGGCGGCGGCGATCCACGAGTTCTTCCAGGAGCGCGGCTTCCTGTGGTTGCACTCGCCGATCATCACGCTCTCGGACGCCGAGGGCGCGGGCGAGCTGTTCCGCGTGACGACGCTCGACGACGCGGCGCCGCCGCGCGACGCCGCGGGCCGCGTCGACTACGCGCAGGACTTCTTCGGCGCGAAGGCGTTCCTCACCGTGTCGGGGCAGCTCGAGGCCGAGATCGGCGCGCTCGCGATGTCGCGTGTCTACACGTTCGGCCCGACGTTCCGCAGCGAGAACTCGAACACGACGCGCCACCTGGCGGAGTTCTGGATGGTCGAGCCGGAGGTCGCGTTCTGCGAGCTGCCCGCGCTCGCGGACCTCGCGGAGGCCTTCCTCAAGCACGTGCTCGCGCGCACGCTCGAGCGCTGCGCCGACGACTTCGACTTCTTCGACGAGCGCATCCAGAAGGGCGTGGTCGCGATGCTGCAGCACGTCGTCGCGAGCCCGTTCGCGCGCGTCTCGTACGGCGACGCGGTCGAGCTCTTGCTCGCGGCGAAGCGCGACTTCGAGTTCCCCGTGCGCTGGGGGATCGACCTGCAGAGCGAGCACGAGCGCTACCTGGCCGAGGAGCACTTCGGCGCGCCCGTGGTCGTCACCGACTATCCGAAGGACATCAAGGCCTTCTACATGTTCCAGAACGACGACGACCGGACGGTGGCGGCGATGGACGTGCTCGTCCCGGGCGTCGGCGAGATCATCGGGGGCTCGCAGCGCGAGCACCGCTTCGAGCGGCTCGCGCGCCGCATGGACGAGCTCGGCCTCTCGCGCGAGGAGTACGACTGGTACCTCGAGCTGCGCCGCTTCGGCAGCGCGCCGCACGCGGGCTTCGGCCTCGGCTTCGAGCGGCTCGTGCAGTACGCGACCGGCATGGCGAACATCCGCGACGTCCACCCGTTCCCGCGCGTGCCGGGCTCCGCGAAGTTCTGACGCGCGCGCCCGGCGACGGGCCGCGCGACGTCAGTCGCCGAAGAGCGCGGCGGCGTGCGCGCCGAGGTAGGCGGTCGCCTCCTTCACCGACGCGTCCGTGAAGCGGTCCTCGAGACGGGCGATGCGCTCGCCCTCGAAGGTCGCCGTCTCCTCGCCCTCGATCGCGAGGTCGGGCAGGCCGGGCTTCGAGTACGTCGCGCGCCAGCGGAACCAGACGCGGTCGCCGTCGGCGCGCGGACCGTCGAGCGTCGCGAGCTCGCGCGTCGCGAAGCGGCGATCGAAGCCGTCGAGCGAGCCTGCGAGCGCGGCGATCACGGCGTCGCGCCCCTCGGCGACGCCCTCGAACGGCGGGCCGCCGATCGTCTCGTAGACCGCGCCCTCGGTGAAGAACGGCTCGAGCACGGCGCCGTCGCGGCTCGCGACGAAGCGCTCGAAGGCGGCGGCGTAGGCGGCGAAGCGGTCGAGCGGCGGCATGGCGGTCCTCCTCGGCGCGCCCGCGCATCCTGCCACGAACGCGCGCGCGGGTGCGAACGGCGCGGCGTGCCAGGGGCGCTCAGGCCGCGCAGACGAAGTCCGCGCCGTCGCGCAGGCCGAGCCGCGCGAGCGCGGCGCGGATCTCGGCGCGCGGGCGCGCGCCCGCGACGGAGGCGACGAGCCGCAGCGCGCCGGCGCGCGCGCGCGCCTCGAGCGCGCCGCCGGGCCCGAGTGCCTCGGGCGGCACGACGGGGGCGCCCGCGATCTCGCGCCCGATGCGGCGCGGGTGGAGCTCGACGATGGCGCTCGGATGCTTGCCGTGCCGCGCGAGCGCGCGCGCGAGTGCGCGTCCGGTCGCGCCATGGCCCCACAGCACGTAGTCGTCGCCGCCGGCGAGGAAGCCGCGCGCGAGGTGCCAGGCCTTGCACTCGGTGAACGCCGCGATCGCATAACGAGCGTCCGTGCGCGAGAGGCGCGCCGGCCCGTCGCGCCAGCCGACGAGCCGTCGCGGCACGACGCCGAGCCGCGCGCCCGCGCCGAGCGCGCGCAGCAGCAGGTCGTAGTCCTCGGGGAAGGGGACGTCGCGGTAGGGGAAGCGCTCGAAGGTCGCGCGCCGCAGCGCCCACGTCGGGTGCGCGAGCGGACACTCGACGAACGCGTCGCGCGCGACGTCGTCGGGCGTGCGCAGCGAGGCGAGCCAGCGCTCGTAGCGGAGGCGCCCGTCGGCGAGCGCGCCGCGCGGGAAGATGCGCACGTGGCAGCCGACGCCGTCGAGCGAGGCGTCGGCGTCGAGCGCGTCGCACTGCGCGCGCAGGCGGTCGCGGTGCATCCAGTCGTCGGCGTCCATGCGCGCCACGACGTCGGCGCGGCAGTGGGCGAGGCCCGCTTCGAGCGCGGCCGCGATGCCGCGCCCGGGGCCGTCGACGACCCGGAAGCGCGCGTCGGCGCGCGCCGCGCGGTGCGCGACGTCGCGGCTCGCGTCGCGCGAGGCGTCGTCGACGACGATGCACTCGAGGTCGGGCTCGGTCTGGCGCGCGACGCTGCGCAGGCACGCGCCGAGCGTCGCGGCGGCGTCGCGCACCGGGAGCAGAACGGAGACCCGCGGCCGCGCGCGCCGGTCTAGCATGCGCGGCCGGCCGCGCCTTCCGCGGCCCTCGAGGAGCGCGCGCGATGCACGAGGCCCCCGTCCGATTCGGCGTCTTCCTGGCGCCCTTCCATCCCGACGACGAGAACCCGACCGAGCAGATCCACCGCGACCTCGCGCTCGTCGCCGAGCTCGAACGGCTCGGCTACGACGAGGCGTGGATCGGCGAGCACCACTCGGCGGGCTTCGAGATCATCGGCTCGCCCGAGCTCTTCATCGCGCACGCGGCCGCGATCACGCAGCGCATCCGGCTCGGCACCGGTGTCGTCTCGCTCCCCTACCACCATCCCTTCATGGTGGCGGATCGCATCTCGCAGCTCGACCACCAGACGCGCGGCCGCGTGATGCTCGGCTGCGGGCCCGGGCAGCTCCCGACCGACGCGTTCATGCTCGGCATCGACGTGGCGACGCAGCGGCGGCGCATGCTCGAGGCGCTCGAGGTGATCGAGCCGCTGCTGCGCGGCGAGCGCGTGACGCGCAAGACGGACTGGTTCGAGGTGCGCGACGCGCAGCTCCAGCTGCCGCCCTTCCAGCACCCGCGCGTCGAGATGGCGGTCGCGTCGGCGATCTCGCCGTCGGGCGCGCGCGCGGCCGGCACCCACGGGACGGGCCTGCTCTCGCTCGCGGCGAGCGGGCCGGAGGGCTTCGAGCAGCTGCCGAAGCACTGGCAGGTGTGCGAGGAGAAGGCGCGCGAGCACGGGCGGACGGTCGACCGCGCGGGCTGGCGCGTCGTCGTGCCCATGCACATCGCGCCGACGCGCGAGCAGGCGCGCGCCGACATGGAGCACGGCACGCTGCGCCTCGGCCGCTACATGGAGCGGCTCGGCGGCGCGCCGCCGCCGTACCTGTCGTCGACGGACGCGATGCTCGACGAGTGGACCCAGCGCGGGCTCGTCGTCTTCGGCCGGCTCGTGCTCGGGACGCCCGACGACGCCGTCGCGGTCGTGCGCGCGCTGCAGGAGAAGTCGGGCGGCTTCGGCACGCTGCTGCTGCTCGGCCACAACTGCGCCGACCCGGCCGCGACGCTCCGCAGCTACGAGCTGATCGCGCGCTACGTGATGCCGGCCGTGAACGGGTCCAACCGCAACCGCGCGGCGAGCCTCGACTGGGCGCACGCGAACGCGGGCACCTTCATCCCCGCGATGCTAGGTGGCATCCAGGGCGCGATCGAGCAGCACGAGAAGGAGCGCGCCGAACGCGGCGGCGCGGGCACCGCATGGGTGGGCGGCGGCGGGGCGTAGCGCGGTGCGATCCCGTGCGGGTTCCTTCCCCGTCAGCGACGGCCGCGGTCGCGTCGCCGCGCGCGCATCGCGCTTGCTGTGCGATCGGCGCGCTTGATAGGGTGCGCGCGCGCCGAGCGCGTGCGGAGCGCAGGACGCGGAGTGGAGAGCGATGAGCGACGGAGCCTTCTCGCGCGACGAGGTCGAGCGCGCCTTCGAGCACACCCTCACGCTGCAGGCGCGCGAGGACTGGGCGACGTTCGCCGAGACGTTCACGCGCGACGCGGTCTACGAGGAGTGCGAGTTCGGCCGCATGGTCGGCCGCGACGCGATCCTCGAGTGGCTGCTGCCCGCGATGGAGCCGTGCAAGGGCTGGACGTATCCCGAGCGCTGGCGCTCGATCGAGGGCAACCGCATCTCCTACGGCTGGTACAACCGCCTTCCCGGTCGTCGCGCCGACGGCAGCTGGTACGAGTTCATGGGGACGTCGTGCAAGGTGTACGCCGGCGACGGTCGCTTCTCGTACCACGAGGACGTCTACAACATGAAGGCGTGCATCGCGGTCATCAAGGAATGGTCGGCGGCACAGAAGCGGTGAGGCGCGGATGAAGGTCGCGCGCGTCGCCGCCGTGGTGGTCGCCGTCGTGGGTGTGGGCGCGCTCGGCGCGTGGCTCGTGCGCACCGACCCCATCGGCCCCATCGCGGGCCGTGCGCTCACCGGCCCCGAGGCGCCCTATCCCGACGACTGGCGCTTCTCCGACGCGGCCTACACGATCGCGGTCGAGACGAACCCCGCGGACCCGCACTCCGTCACGACGTTCGCGTTCCTGCACGAGGGCAAGCTGCACATCCCCGCCATGAACGGCTCGGGGAAGCGCTGGACGCAGGACGCGCTCGCGAACCCGAACGTGCGCATCAAGGTCGGCGACACCGTGTACCCGGCGCGCCTCGTGCGCATCGAGCCGACCGATCTCGAGCCCTACGTCGACTCGGCCGCGCGCAAGTACGCGCAGATGGCCTCCGCGCTCGAGTCGGGCGAGCTGCCCGACGACATCTGGCTGTTCCGCGTCGAGCCGCGCACGCCCGCGCGCTAGGCGAGCCCGCGCGGGCGCGGGAACGCGCGCGGCTTCAGGCGTGACGGGCGAGATCGGCGTGCTTCACGACGCGCGGCGTCGGGAGCGGGTGCCGGTCGGCATGCAGGTAGCGGAGCGTCCAGACGCCCTCGCCGTGCCCCTCCGTCGAGAGCCAGTTCACGCCCGGGAGCCGCGGGTCCTCGTGCGCGACGACGAAGCGCGCGCTCCCGTCCGCGCGGTACACCGCGCGCTCCATGTTCACGTCGACGGGGTGATAGCGGTAGTCGAACGACTGGCCCCAGTAGTTGCTCAGCACGATCGCCCAGTAGCGACACGCCGGCGGCTCGACGTCGAACACGATCGCCTCGTCGTCGGCGATGCTCCAGTAGCCGCTCGCGTAGAACTGCCCGGGGATGCCCTGCTGCGCGGCCGCGGCCTCGGCGTCGCTCTCCCAGAACGTGTTGGGCTTCGTCTTCCACAGGTCGGACCAGTCGAAGAAGATCTGGTTCGTGCCGCGGATGTAGGCGGCCGAGCGCCGCAGCGCGCCGACGACGTGCTCGGGCGTGAGCGGCCCGGGCGGCGGCGCGCCCTCGTCGATGCGCTCGATGCGAAGCCGCGCGGGCGCCTGGCGCCGTCGGTCGGTGAACGTCTGGCGGATCATCATCGTCTTCGCGCGCGGCGTGAGGCGGATCCAGTTGCCGTCGTGCGGCTTCGCCGACAGCACGACCTCGAAGCTCCCGTCCGGCGCGATCTCGAGATCGTCGGCGTAGACGAAGCCCTCGGTGCTCCCGCCGCCGCCGGCGTACGACCCGCCGTAGATCGCGATCGACAGGATGGCGGCCTCGCCGCGCGTTCCCGACAGCCGGTACGTGTACTCGGGCGAGAGCCGCGCGTTCGTGTGGATGTTGTCCGGGTTGTCCCAGCCGATCTTCATCGTCTCGTGCAAGGACGTGAAGAGCCACGGGCGCGCCGGGTCGCCGGCCTCGAGGACGAGCTCGAACGCCGAGCGCACCATCTGCGCGAGGTAGCGATGCCCCTCGGCGAGGTCGACCGGCGACTTCGGCGCCGTCGGGCGGAGGAGGTCCTTGCCGCGCTCCTTGAGCGCGTCGCAGAACGCGTCCCACGCCTCGCCCGAGGCGAGCAGCGCGTACGCGTCGACGTCGTCGCGAGGCCGGTCGCCCATCGCATCCTCCGCGCACCGGGCGTGCGCTCGTCGGTTCGGGAACGTCGGGCCGGCTGTCTACCGCGCGGCTCGCGCGGGCGTCAACCGCGCGCGGCGCGCGCCGGCCTCACTCGTCGGCGTCGGGCGCGTCGAGCGGCCCGAAGAACGGGCTCGACCAGGCGGCGCCGTCGTTCTCCTGGACGACGCGCACGTAGAGCGTCTCGCCGGGTCGCAGCCGCGGCACGTCGCCCGCGCGCGACCAGTCGAGCGCGCCCTCGCCGTCGAGGCGCATCGCGATCTCGCCGTTGCGCACGACGTCGACGAAGGCGATGGGCGCCTGCGCGGCGACGCGGATCGCGAGAGCGTGCGTCGGCGCGTCGCTCGCGGCGACGCGCTCGCCCATCTCGTACACCCCGTCGAGCGTCGCGCGCAGGAAGAGGCGCGGCCCGTTCGTCGCGTAGGTGCGCCGCGCGCGCAGCGCGGCGAGCACCGCTTCGCGCGTGCGCTCCTCCGCGAAGATCGCGGCCACGCCGTTCGTGCGGCCGGGCGACGCGATCTGTGCGAGGCCGGGGTGCCCGTCGTGGCTGTCGCCGCTCCCGACGAAGCCGAGCGCGTAGCCGCGCGCGAGCGCGTCGCGCACCCAGTTGCCGTCGGCCGGCGCGTAGATCGGGCGCGGCGAGTCGGGCGCCTCGCTGCTCCCGTGCACGGAGACGATCTCGGTGACGGGCTCGAGCACGGGGTCGGGCGCGTGGCTCCACGCGGTCGCGATCGGCCCGCCCGCCGAGTGGTGCGCGAACGTGAGCGCCGGCAGACCGCGCAGCGCGCTCCACAGCTGCTCGGGCGTCTCGGTGCGCCGCTCGGCATCGAGGCTCGAGAGCAGCGGGCCGTCGTCGGCGAAGTGCAGCACGTGGCGATGGCCGTAGAGCCAGCTCGTCCACTCGTAGCCGAGCAGCGCGACGAAGCGCCCGGGCTCGTTCGCGTCCGCGACCGCGGCGCGGATGCGCTGCCAGAGGTCGGGGCTCGCGTCGAGGAAGCGCATGCCCCAGTGGTCGTGGTCGGTGAGCGCGGCGACGTCGAGCGCGGCGACGTCGCGCGCATAGCGGAAGTAGTCCTCGGGCGTTCCGGTTCCGTCGGAGAACGCGGAGTGGCCGTGCAGGTCGGCCCACAGCACGCGCGGCGCGCCCGGCACCACGACGAGCGGCTCGGCCGCGCTCTCGAGCTCGCGCCCGTCGGCGAGCCGCGCCCGCGCGCGCAGCCGCGCGACGCCCGCGCCGACGGTGCGCGCCGCGAGCCGCACCGCGCCGCCCGCGTCGGGCGCGATCGCCGCGCGCTCGGGCAGCGCGAGCACCGTCTGCGGCTCGAACGCGATCTCCGCGCTCCCCTCGAACACCGGCGCGGCATTGCCTTGCGCGTCGAGCAGCGCGACGTGGACGTCGACCTCGTCGCCCGGGTGCGCCGTCGTCGGCGCGCGCACGACGAGGATGGCGGGCGGGCCCGCGTGCACGGCGATCGCGGGCGAGCTCGCCACGACGCCGCGCGTGCCGTCGCCGTCGGCGTCGACCTGCAGCCACACGCGCGATTCGCGCTCCGCATAGCGATCGACGGCGATGCCGCTCGGGCCCGCGCCGAGCGCGACGTCGACGCGCGCGCCGGCCGCGAGCGCGCGCCCGCGCACGACGAACGCGACGAGCCCGCCGCCGTACGTGTGCGGCTCGAGCGCGACGCCGTCGGCGGCGGTCTCGGCGGTCGCGTAGCCGCCGAGCGCCGGGACGTCGGCCTGCGCGGGCTCCCAATCCCAGAACGGCGACGACTGCACGTAGAGCGCGCCGCCCGGGGCGATGCCGTGCGGCCCGACCTCGTAGGCGATGCGGATGCGCGCGCGTCCCGACGCGGGGATCGAGGCGGCGCGGATCGGCGCGGCGGGAGCGGGGCCGTCCGCGCCGGGCACGCCCGGTGCGGGCGCGGGGATGCGCTCGAGCGAGACGAGCCAGGCGCGGCCGCCGCCGTCGCCCGGGTGGCGCGCCGCTTCGAGGTCTGCGCGGAGCTCGGCCTCGGTCTCGGGGCGGGCGGTCGGCGAGAGGTCGGAGTCGGCGGGCGCGCGGCCGGACGGTGCGGCATCGCGCGCGCCGGACGCCGCCTCGGCGCCGTCCGCGCGTTCCGGGGCGCCGTCGCCCGGCGCGTCGCCGCACGCCGCGAGCTGCGCGACGGCGCACGCGAGCGCGGCCGCGACCGCGCGCGCGGCGGCCCGCCGCGCGCCGCCGCCCGTTCGTCGCCCTCCTGCGCGCACGCGCAGGAGGTAGCGCGCGCGGTCGGGCCGCGCAGTGCGCCGGCAGCCGTCGCGCAGCGGGCGCCGCGCGCATCGGCGCGAGCGCGGGATTCCCGCTTCAGCGCACATGGGAGCCGTCCGTTGAGCAGCCGGCCTTCGCCTTCCATCCCGACGTGCGCGCACCGGCGCGCGTCGGGCGCGGGCGGGCGGCGTCGTCCACCGGGGAGAAGCACGCGCATGATCTCGCTCGTGACCCAGTCCGATGGGTCCGCACGACGCTTCCCGTTCGTCACCTTCCTGCTCGTCGCGGCCGTGGTCGCGACGTTCGCGCGCATGCGCGACGACATGGCCGCGGCCCAGACCGAGGCCGACGCCGCGATGGCCGAAGCCGTCGCCTACTTCGAAGAGCATCCGCACGTCGTGCTGCCCGACGCGATGCAGCCCTTCATCGCCGCCGACCACGCGCGCGCGCTGCGCGAGGCGGAGGACGAGGAGCGCGACCGGCTCGGGATGTCGCCGCTTCCCGAGCGCGTCGTGAAGCGGATCCAGGGGCGCTTCGATGCGCTCGTCGCCGTCGCGTTCGCGCGGCTCGACGACCTGCCGGCGAACGCCTTCGGCGTGCGCGGCCTCGACGCCGGCGTCGCGCGCCTGTTCGAGCACGCGCTCTACCACGCCACGCTGCCGTCGTTCGCGCTCGGCCTCGCGGGCCTGCTGCTGCTCGGGATCGCCCTCGAGGACGCCTGGGGCTCGCTCGTCTTCGCGACCTTCTGCGCGCTCGCCGTTCCGGCGGGCGCGCTGCTCTTCGCGACGTTCCACTCCGCACTGCCCGCGCCGTGGCTCGGCACGAGCGGGCTCGTCGCCGCGCTCCTCGGCGCGAGCCTGACGCGCTGGATGCGCAGCGGCAGCCCGCGCCTGCTCGGCGCGTTCCCGCTGCAGCCGCTGCTGCTCGCGCCGGCGTGGCTCGCGGCGGAGTACGTGTGGGTGCGCCAGCTCGGCCCGCACTCGCTCGGCGCCGCGCCCGCCGTCGCGCACGGCGCGCTGCTCGCGGGCGGCCTCGCGCTCGCCTTCGTGATCCGCAAGGCGGGCTTCGAGGAGAAGCTCACCGACCGCTGGGACGACGCGAAGGATCCCGTCCGCAACCCGACCTACGAGAAGGCGATGGACCTGCGCACGGCCGGGAAGCGCGACGAGGCGATGGAGATCCTGCTCGGCGCGTTCGGCCGCAAGGCGACCGAGGACGTCGCGCTCGGGCTCTGGGACGTGTCGAAGGAGCTCGGCCGCCCGGGCGACGGCGCGGGCGCGGCGCTCTGGCTGGTGCGCGACGCGGTGCGGCGCGCCGAGACCGAGAGCGCGATCCGCTACTGGGGCGAGCTCGTCGAGATGGTCGACGTCGTCGACGCCGAGCCGCCGCTCTTCCTGCGCATGGCCGACCTGCTCGCGCGCGACGGGCGCGACGCCGGCGCGCTCGACGCGCTCGAGCGCGCGCTGCGCGCGCCGCGCCCGCTGCCGGCCGCGCTCGCGCTCCGCGCCGCCGGCTTCGCGGCCGAGCGCGACGCGGGCCTCGCGGCGCGCATCGCCGCGCGCGCGAGCGAGCAGCCCGACTGCTCGCCGCGCGACCGCGAGAAGCTCGCGGCCTACGCGCACGCGGGCGCCGCGTCGGCGGCGCCCCGGGCGGGCGACGGCGACGCGGGCGCGTTCGGGCCGGGCGATGCCGACGCGCACGAGCCCGAGCGGCGGACGCCCGGCGGCGAGCCGCTCGTCGTCGTCACGCGGCCGCTCCCGGGCTTCAAGGGCCTCGTCGCGAAGGCGCCGAGCGGCGCGGCGCCGGCCGCGCCGGCGCCCGCAGCGAGCGCCGGCCCCGAGGTCGACGCCTTCGCGAACCTCGACCCGGGCGCGCTCGATCTCGAAGGGCTCGACGATGCGACGGCGCCGGCGGCGAGCGACGGCGCGGGCGAGGACGTCGAGAGCTGGAACTCGCCGGGCATGCTCGCGGGGCTCGCGGACGGCGACGGCGACGCCGCCATCGCGACGCCCGCCGAGCGCGCCGCGCTCTTCGGCTCCGTCGACGACGAGCCGCTCGCCGCACCGCTCGAGGAGCAGCTGGCCGCGACGCCGCCGATGGCGATCGGCGAGGCCGTGGTCGCGGCGGACGAGCCGTCGTCGCTCCCGGCGCAGGCCGCCGCGCCGAGCGCGCCGCCCGCACCCGACCGACCGACGCGGCCGATCTTCGACGCGCCGTCGCCGCTCGCCGGCGCAGAGGACGAGCTCGCCTTCGAGGACGCCGCGCCCCCGCCGCCGCGTCGCGCGCTCCGCCAGATCGCGGCCGTCCCGCTCGCGCTCGAGCCGACCGCGATCAAGGTCGACGCCGAGGGCAAGGGCAAGACGCGCCTCCCGTACGACCGCGTCGACGCCGTCGCGGTCGCGGCCGTGCGCGGCCTCGGCCCGAAGCCCGTCGTCGTGATCGACCTCGTGCTCGGCTGGCGCGGCGACCCGCGCGAGGCGCTGCGCGTCGTGCGGCTGCGCAGCGATCGCTTCGATCCGCGCGCCTTCGTCGACGGCACGGAGAGCGGACTCGCCGCGCTGCGCGGCTTCGTCGCCGCCATCGCCGAAGGCTCGGGAGGCGAGGCGCTGCCGAGCGCGGCGAGCGTGCGCGGCGAGCCGTTCGCGACGTTCGATTCGCTCGACGCCTATCACCGCGACGTGCTCGGCTGCGAGGGCGACGCGGGCTGATGCGCGCCGCGCCGCACCGGCGCGGCTAGAGCAGGCGCGACAGCAGGACGGCGACCGCGGTCTCGACGCGCAGCGCGCGCGGCCCGAGCGAGACGGCGGACAGCCCGGCGCGAGCGAGCCGCTCGACCTCGTCGTCGAGGAAGCCGCCCTCCGGACCGACCGCGACGACGCACGGGGTCGCGAGCCGCGCGGGGCAGGGCGCGGCGCCCTGCGGATGCGCGAGCACGCCGCCGCCGCCCGCGACGAGCGCGCCGAGCTCGCCGTCCACGAAGTCGCGGAAGCGCGGTCGCAGCCAGAGCTCGGGGAGGCGCGTGTCGCGCGCCTGCTCGAGCCCGAGGAGGAGCTGCTCGCGCAGGTTCTCCTCCGCCATCGCGCTCGCCTCCCAGTACGTGCGCTCGACGCGCCGCGTGTGCAGCAGCACGATGCGCGCGACGCCGAGGCTCGTCGCGGCCGCGAGCACGCGCTGCATGACGGGCGGGCGCGGCAGGGCGAGCACGAGGGTCGCGGCGAGCGGCGGCGGCGGCGCGGTGTCGAGAGCGACCTCGACGACGAGTGCCTCGCGATCGAGCGCGAGGATGGTCGCGGTCCCGAGCGCCCCGCCGATGCGACCGGCGGCGAGCACGTCGCCCGGCTGCTTGCGCAGGATGCGGCGCACGTGCCGGCAGCGGCGGCCGGTCACGCGCGCGGTTCGCGCGTCCACGAAGTCGTCGTCGTCGAGGAGCAGCAGGTTCACGTCGTCGATGGGCTCGCGCGGCGCCGGCCGCGTCAGCGTCCCGACAGGAACGCGAAACGCTGGAAGAGCGGCTCGGGCAGCCAGCGCACGGCCGGCATGATGGCGCGCCAGACGCGCGGCAGGTACGCGACGCGCCGCCCGCGCTCGATCGCCGCGACGCACGCGCGCCCGACGGGGCCGGGGGCGCCGAACAGCGCGTTCTTCGGGTGATCGGCCGTCATCGGCGTGTCGACGGGGCCGAGGCGGAGGTCGGTGACGCGGACGCCCGCGCGCCACAGCCGGCTGCGCAGCCCCTCGAGGTACGTCGAGGTCGCGCGCTTCGCGGCGCCGTACGTGTAGTTGCGGGGCCGCCCGCGCTCGCCCGCGACGGACGTCATCACGGCGATGCGTCCCGCGCCGCGCGCCTCCATGTGGTTCGCGACCGGGATCAGGAACGCGACCGCGGACAGGAAGTTCACGTCGATCGCGCGCATCGCGAGCGCGGGGTCGCGCTCGGTCGCCGGCTGGTCGGGCAGCCAGCCGTGGGCGACGAGCGCGACGTCGAGTGCGCCGAGCGCGTCGATCGCCGCGGCGACGTGCGCGCCGGCGGCGGCGTGGTCGAGGAAGTCGCCGCTGCGCGCGCCGGCGACGTGCGGCGCGAGCTCGTCGGCGAGCGCAGCGAGCGCGCGCGCGTCGCGCGCGACGAGGAAGAGGCGTGCGCCGCGTCGCGCGTACTCGCGCGCGGCCTCGCTCGCGATGGCGGACGTGGCGCCGACGATCAGCACGCGCCGGCCCGCAGGCGCCATCTCCACTTCCGCCCCCACTCCCACTCCTCCCACTCCTCCCACTCGTCCCGGATGCGCGTCGCGCCGACCGCACTCGGCGCTCGGGCCGATCGCGCGCGATCGGCCCTGAAGCCGCGCGTCGATCGACCTATGCTGGGCGGCCGTGGAGCTTCTCGCGCTCGCCATGCTAGCCGCGCTCGTCGCGCTCGCCGTCCGGCGGGCGCACTTCGGCTATCCGCCGCTCCCGCCCGACTACGCGCGCATCGCGCCGCGCGAGGCGGCCTTCCTGCGCGCCGCGGTCGACGCCGCGTTCCCGTCGCGCGGGGCGATCCCGGTGGCGGGCTCGGAGGTGGATGCGCCTCGTTATGTGGACCGCTGGTTCGAGGTGCTCCACGCCGGGAAGCGCTTCCAGATCCGCCTGCTCTTCGCCTTCTTCGAGCACGCGACGCTCATCTTCTGGGCGCCCGGGCCGCGCGGCTGGCGGCGGTTCTCGGCGCTCTCGCTCGCGCAGCGGATCGAGGTGCTGCACGGGTGGTACGCGAGCCGCGTGTTCGCCCGCCGGCTCGTCTTCACGGCGCTGCGCTCGGTGCTCGGTCTCGCCTACCTCGACCACCCCGCGACGCTGCGCTTCCTGCGCGTCGCGCCCTACGACTTCCCGACGCCCGTGCTCGACGTCGATCTCGTCTACCCGCCCATCGGGAAGGGGCTCGACGAAGTCGCCCACGGGCCAGAGGACCTCACCGCGCCGAGCGACGGCACGCCGCTCGCGCTCGACACGCCCGTCCACCCCGACTACCTGGAGCGCCCGCTGTGAGCGTGCCGTCGGGCGTCGAGGCGATGCGCGAGCGACTGCGCGTGTTCGCGGGCTACGACCGCGACCTGCACGAGCGGGCGGACGTCGTCGTCGTCGGCTCGGGCCCGGCCGGGGCGGTCGTCGCCTACGAGCTCGCCGCGGCGGGCCGCGACGTCGTGCTCGTCGAGGAGGGGCCGCCCTTCACGCCGGGCGAGTACCGCCTCGAGGCCGGGCCTTCGATGGCGCGCACGATGCGCGAGGGCGGCCTGCGCACGACGCTCGGCACGGTGATCCCGACGATGCAGGCGATCTGCGTCGGCGGCGGCTCGCTCGTGAACTCGGCCATCTGCGTGCGCCCGCCGCCGTTCGTCTTCGAGGCGTGGAGCGAGCGCTTCGCGCTCGAGCGCACGACGCGCGCCGAGCTCGAGCCGCACTACGACGCGGTCGCCGACTTCCTCGGCATCGCGCCGACGCCCGAGGACGTGCTCGGCAAGCGCAACACGCTCTTCCGCGACGGCTGCGACGCGCTCGGCATCTCGAGCGAGCCGATCGCGCGCAACGTGCGCGGGTGCCGCGGGAGCGGCGAGTGCTTCACGGGCTGTCGCAACCGCGCCAAGCAGAGCATGGACGTGAGCTACGTGCCGGCCGCGATGCGCCGCGGCGCGCGCGTCCTGACGTCGGTGCAGGTGCAGCAGGTGGTCGCGGAGGGAGCGCGCGTGCGCGGCGTGACGGGGCAGGTCGTCGAGCCCTTCACCGGGCGCACGTCGCACCGCGTGCGCATCGACGCCGACGTCGTCGTGCTCGCGGCGGGCTGCATGGCGACGCCCGTCCTGCTGCAGAAGAGCGGCGACCTCGCCAACCGCTCGGGCCAGGTCGGCCGCAATCTCCAGTTCCACCCGGGCGTCGCGATCGCGGGCACGTTCCCCGAGCCGATCGATCCGCAGTTCGGCGCGACCCAGGGCTACCAGTCGCTCGCGATGCTCGAGCGCGGCTTCAAGATGGAGTCGCTGTGGGCGCCGCCGGCGGTCGTCGCGGTGCGCGCGCCCGGCTTCGGCGCCGAGCTGATGGAGCGCCTCGCCGAGGTGCCGCGCACCGCCGTCTGGGACGCCATCTGCTCGACCCACGAGTCGCTCGGAACGGTGCGGGCGCGGCGCGGCCGCAGCCTCGACCCGGTGCTGCGCTGGCACCTCCACCCGAACGACCTGCCCGTCCTGCGCGAGGCGCTCTACACGCTCGGCCGGCTCTTCTTCGCGGCCGGCGCCACGCACGTCGTTCCGGGCGTGGCGCGCATCCCCGACACGATCCGCAGCGCCGACGGGCTCGAGGTCCTGCGCAGCGACGCGGTGAACGGGCGCGACCTCGTGATGGGCGGCAACCACGTCTTCTGCACGACGCGCATGCACGGCGACCCGGCGCAGGGCGTGGTGGACGAGCTCGGCCGCTGCCACGACCTCGACAACCTCTACATCGCCGACACCGGGATCTTCCCGCGCTGCCCGTCCGTGAACCCGATGTTCACGGCCATGGCGCTCGCGCGCCGCCAGGCGCACGCCATCCACGGGCGGCTCGCGTAGCGCGCGGGGCGTCGGGGCGGCGGCACGGCGGGGCGAGGAGGGCGGCCCCACGGGGTGCCGCGCGGCTCCGGCCTCGGCCGATCGCAACGAGCGGTTCAACGTCCCGCGCCAGCTGCCGATAGGGCTCCGCAGTGGCGACCGCCCGCAGCCGTCCGGCAAGTCCTCGGTCGGCGGTGGACGCGCGGCGCCGCGAAGTGCGGGGGATGGACATGCACGCGAACTCGCTCCGGCTCGGGCTCGGCGCCGTCGGCTCGCTCGTCGCCGCGCTCGGCCTCCTGGCCCCGCTCCCTTCCTCCGCACAGACCGCCTCCACTCCTTCCCAGCAGAGCAGCTACGCCGCGCACTGCCGCACGCTCACCAAGCAGATCGCGCACTTCGAAGGCGTCGCCGACATGGCGCGCGACCGCGACGACGATCTCTGGGAGGCGTCGACCGAGGCGCACATCGAGCGGCTCACCAATCGACGCTCTCAGCTGTGTCCCGAGTACGATCGCCGCACGCTCGCGGCCGCGAACGCGCAGTTCTGGTCCGACGTGTACCAGGTGATGAAGATCGGCGCGCAGGGCGCGCTGCGATACCTGACGTTCGGCGCCTTCTAGCCCGGCGCGCCGCGCGCTTCCTCCCCTCGCCGACCCCCGCTCCACCGGCCCTCGACCCGATCGGGTAGGCTGCGCGCGCCGTGGCGCCGACGCGCCGCGCCCGCCTCCGGAGGGCCCCCCGCATGCAGCTCCGCCGCCTCGGCCGCACCGGTCTCGTCGTGAGCGAGATCGGAATGGGAACGATGACGTTCGGCACGATGGCCGACGAGCGCGAGAGCGTGCGCATCCTCGACGCCGCGTTCGACGCCGGCGTCCAGCTCCTCGACGTCGCCGAGGTCTACCCCGTGCCGCCGCGCGCGGAGTACGCCGGGCGCAGCGAGGAGATCTGCGGCAAGTGGCTCGCCGGGCGCTCGCGCGACCAGATCGTCGTCGCGACGAAGATCGCGGGCCCCGGGCAGGGATGGTTCGTCCCCGCGGTGCGCAGCGGTGCGACGGCGCTCGACCGCCACCACGTCGAGCGCGCCATCGAGGGCAGCCTGCGGCGCCTCGGCACCGACTACATCGACCTCTACCAGACGCACTGGCCCGACCCGAACGTGCCGATCGAGCAGACGCTCGAGGCGCTCGACCGCGCGGTCGAGAGCGGCAAGGTCCGCTACGTCGGCTGCAGCAACCAGAGCGCGTACGGCCTCACGAAGAGCCTGTGGATGTCGGACGCCCACGGCCTCGTTCGCTACGAGACGATCCAGAACAACTTCTCGCTCCTGAACCGCCGCTTCGAGGACGAGCTCGCGGCCGTCTGCCGCGCGGAGCAGGTGAGCCTGCTCGCCTACAGCCCGATCGCGGGCGGCGTGCTCTCGGGCAAGTACGCGGGCGGGCAGTGGCCCGACGGCGCGCGCTTCAGCCAGTACCGCGCCGGCGAGCCGCGCACGCGCATCATGACCGACCGCTTCGTGAACGCGCGCACGCTCGCCGCCCAGGAGCGCTTCGCGGCGATCGCGAAGGACGCGGGCATGTCGGTCGTGACGCTCGGCGTCGCGTGGACGCTCGCGAAGGACTTCGTGGGGTCGTCGCTCGTCG
Source organism: Myxococcota bacterium (assembly GCA_041389495.1). Classification (NCBI taxonomy): domain Bacteria; kingdom Pseudomonadati; phylum Myxococcota; species Myxococcota bacterium. The sequence goes on from JAWKRT010000001.1 coordinate 755,441, forward strand.
GCGCGACGTCGCTCGCGCAGATGCCCGAGCTGCTCGCGGCCGCCGATGCGAAGCTCGGCGCCGACGTGCTCGCCGCGTGCGACGCGGTCTCGCGCGAGATCCCGTACCCGATGGGCTGAGCGGCGCGCGCCGGGCCCGAGGAGCGAGCGGATGGCACGGATCGACTGGCCCCGTCGCGCGGCGCGCGCCCTCGCGCTCGCCGCGCTCGCGCTCCCGCTCGCCGCGACCAGCCCCGCGCGCGCGTTCGACCGCGGCGCGGACGGGCGCTTCGAGAAGCGCGAGTCCTCGCACTTCGTGCTCTTCCAGGACGTCGACATCGACGAGACGTCCGGCATCCGCGGCTCGCGCCGCTTCGAGGACGACGTCCTCGAGACGCTCGAGTCCGCGTACCGCACGATCGACGCGCTGCTCGGCATCCGCCTCCCGCGCCGCATCCAGGTCACCGTCTACGACGCGCGCGACTTCGACGCGCGCTTCGCCGGGCTCTTCCGGTTCCCGGCCGCGGGCTTCTACGGCGACGCGATCCACATCCGCGGCGCGACGGTCGTCGACGCGCGGCTCGTCCGCGTGCTCCACCACGAGCTCGTGCACGCGGCCTTCCACTACGAGGCGCCCTCGCTCGTGCTCCCCGCCTGGATGAACGAGGGCGTCGCGGAGTGGGTCGAGGCGCGCGCGGCGGGCTACGCGACGCTCACGGGCCCCGAGCAGGCCTTCCTCGCGAGCCGCGCGGCGGCGGGCTCGCTCTACGCGCTCGCGCAGCTCTCGGCCCCGTCGTTCGGCGCGTTCGGCCCGCAGCAGGCCGCGCTCGCCTACCTCGAGTCGCGCGCGTTCGTCGACTTCCTCGCGACGACGTACGGCGATCGCAAGCTGCGCGAGTGGGTCGAGGGTGCGCTGCGGACGGGCGACCTCGACCGCGCGGCGCGCCGCTCGTTCCGCGCCGACCTCGCGCGCCTCGAGGAACGCTTCCGCGAGCGCTACGCGCGTCGCTGAGCAACGGACTCGCGCGGCGCGGGCTGCTAGCCTGCCGCGCGCGATGCAGCGTCTCGTCGTTCCGCGCCCGCCCACCGTTCGCGCGCAGCCCGTGCGGACGTCGGCCCCGGCGCGGACGTCGCCGCGCGCGCGGCGCGCGCACGCGGCCGCCCTGGCCTGCGCGTTCGCCGTCGCCTCCGTCGCTGCCGCGTCGCCTGCCGCGGCCGAGGACGGGGCTGCGGGCGCCGACGCCGCGGCCGACGCGCACGGCGCGCATGCGCTCCACCCGCCGATCGGCGTCTCCGGCGGGCACACGCTCGCGCGCGGCGGCATCGCCGTCGGCTACAGCTACGACGTCGCTTCCTACGACCAGCTGCGCGAGCGCACGAACGACGTGACGGCGACGGGCTATCTGTCGCGCACTCCCTTCTTCGCGAGCGCGCCGAGCCGCCTGCGCGTCGAGCGACACGAGTTCGCGCTGCTCGTCGCGACGACGGACCGGCTGTCGCTGCTGCTCGAGGTGCCGTTCGTGCGCGCCGAGATGCGCAACGAGACGGCGTCGGGCTCGTACACGACCGAGTCGGGCGGGCTCGGCGACATCGCACTGAGCGGCGTCTTCCTCTTCATGCGGCACGGGAGCGAGCGGCTCTTCTTCTCGACCGAGCTCGGCATGCCGACGGGCTCGATCTCGCAGCGCGACGACACGCCGAGCGGGCAGCGCGTCCTGCCCTACGCCATGCAGCCCGGCTCGGGCGTGTGGCACGTCGAGACGGGGCTCACCTACGAGGGCACGCTCTGGAAGTACACCTGGGGCGGCCAGATCGCGACGCTCTTCCAGCTCGGCGACGCGGACGTCGGCGACGCGCACTACACGCCGGGCAATCGCTATGCGGTGACGGGTTGGCTCGCGCGCGAGTGGTGCGACGCGCTCAGCACGTCGCTGCGGCTGCGCTGGCACCGCTGGGGCAACACGAGCGGGCGCGACACGCGCATGCCGATCGCCGAGTCGACGGCCAACGACCCGATGCGCCAGCGCGGCGAGCGCGTCGACCTGCTCGCCGGCGCCGAGGTGCGGCTCCCGTTCGCGCCGCGGCAGGCGCTCGCGCTCGAAGCGGGCTTCCCGCTGCTCGAGTCGCTCGACGGCCCGGCGCCCTCGTTCGACTGGAGCGTGCGCGTCGGCTGGCGCTGGTCGTACCCGTGAGCGCGCGGCGGCGCGCCGTCGCCGTTCTCGCCGGGGCGTGCGCGCTGCTCGCGCTCGGCTGCGACGACGTCCGGCGCTACGGCGCGCGCGGCATCGTCGAGGACGTGCGCCGCGAGGACGCCGTCGTCGTCGTCGACCACGGGGCCGTGCGCGGGCTGATGGGACCGATGACGATGACGTTCGACGTGCCGGATGCGGACCTGCTCGCGAGGCTCGAGCCCGGCCAACGCATCTCGTTCACGCTCGTGTTCACCGGCAGCGCGTACCAGATCGTCGACGCCACCGTGCTCGGCACCGTCGAGGTGGGCGACGAGTGGGCGCGCCTCGGCGAGCAGCTCGTGCGCACGACCGTGGCGCCGCCGTTCTCGCTGCGCGACCAGGACGGGCGGGTGCTCACGCTCGACGATCTCGCCGGCCGGGCGCTCCTCGTCGACTTCGTCTTCACGCAGTGTCCCGGACCGTGTCCACTGCAGACGGCGCGCGCCGTGGCCGTGCAGCGCGCGCTCCCGGACGACGTGCGCGATCGCGTGCACTTCGTCTCGATCTCGCTCGACCCGGCGAACGACACGCCCGAGGCGTTTCGCGCCTACGCCCGCAAGCACGGCGCCGACACGCGGAACTGGTCGTTCCTCGGCGGGGATCCCGGCGAGGTCGACGCCGTCGTCCGCAGCTACGCGGTCGGCAAGACGCGCGACGCCGAGGGCGTGATCGAGCACCTCGTCGTCTCCCTGCTCGTGAACGGCGATGGGAAGATCGTGCGTCGCTATCTCGGGATGGAGCACGGCGCGGAAGAGATCGCCGCCGACCTCGTCGCGCTCGCGCGCACGCCGCTCGCGAGCGCGGAACGAGGCTCCGCGCACGAGCACGCACACGAGCACGCGGACGACCCCGCGCACGACCCCGGAGAGGCCGCGGCCGGCGATGCGCCCTAGCGCGCCGGCGCGCGCCGCCGCCCCGCGCGCGCGCCGCGCGGCGACGGCGGACGTCGCGATCGTCGGCGGCGGCATCGCGGGCTGTGCGGCGGCGTGGTTCCTCGCGAACGAGGGCCTCGACGTCCTGCTGCTCGAGCGCGACGCACTGGCGAGCGCGGCGTCGGGCGCCGCGGCCGGCATGCTCGCGCCCGTAGCGGAGGGCGTACCGGGGAGCCCGCTGCTCGCGCTCGGGCTCGCCGCGCTCGCGCGCTTCCCCGCGCTCTGCGACGAGCTGCGCGCCGCGTCGGGCGTCGACCCGGAGCTCGAGCGGTCCGGCCTGCTGCGCGCGGCCGAGTCGCCGGACGCGGCGCGCGCGCTCGCCGCGCGCGCCGATGCGCTGCGCGCCGCCGGCGTCGCGGTCGAGTGGCTCGACGCCGCCGCCGCGCGCGCGCTCGAGCCCGCGCTCGCGCCGCACGTCGAGGGGGCGATCTGGTCGGGTGGCGACGCGCACGTGCGTCCGCCGCTGCTCGCGCGCGCGTTCGCGCGCGGCGCGGAGCGCCGCGGCGCCCGCATCGCGCTCGGCGTCGACGTGCGCGGTCTCCTCGCGGAGGGCGGGCGCATCTGCGGCGTGCGCGCGGAGGGCGCGATCGCGGGCGACGTCGCGGCGGGCGCGGTCGTCGTGTGCGCCGGCGCGTGGAGCCGCGCGCTCGAAGGATGGATGGAGGCGGCTCTTCCCGAGGTGCGGGGCGCGGACGGAGCGGCGCGCGCCGCGCCGCCGCCGGTCGAGCCGGTGCGCGGGCAGATCCTCGCGCTCGGCGCTCCGCTCCCGCGCTCGCGCGCCATCGTGTGGGGCGAGGGCGGCCTCTACCTCGTGCCGAAGCGCGACGGGAGCCTCGTCGTGGGCGCGACCGAGGAGCGCGTCGGCTTCGACGCGCGCGTCACGGCCGCGGGTGTCGCCGCGCTGCTCGAGGGCGCGCGGCGTCTCGTGCCCGCGCTCGGCGAGGCCGAGGTGCTGCGCTGCTGGGCGGGGCTGCGGCCCGCGTCACCGGACGGGCTGCCGTCGATCGGCGCGCTCCGCGGCGTGGAAGGGCTCGTCGTCGCGTACGGGCACCACCGCAACGGCGTGCTGCTCGCGCCGACGACCGGGGAGCTCGTCCGCGACCTCGTGCTCGGCAAGGCGGGCGCGGCCGAGGCCGCGCCCTTCGATCCCGCCCGCTTCGCGCGCCCGCCGGCGCCGCAGCGCCGCTAGCGCGCGCGCTCAGCAGAGCTTGCGGACCATCTCCTCGAGCGCGGCCTTCGGGCGCGCGCCCTGCATCTGCTCGACCACCTGGCCGCCCTGGAAGGCGAGCAGCGTCGGGATCGCGCGCACGCCGTAGCGCCCGGGCGCGGCCGGGTTCTCGTCGATGTTCATCTTGACGATCTTGACCCGGCCCGCGTACGAGGCCGCGAGCTCCTTCACGATCGGCGCGATCTGGCGGCACGGCGCGCACCACTCGGCCCAGAAGTCGACGACCACGGGCAGGTCGGAGTCGAGCACGTCGGCCTGGAAGCTCTGATCGGTCACGTCGGTGATCTCTGCCATCGTCTTCTCTCCTGTGGTTCGCGTCGTTCCTCGGGTCGTCCGGCCTCGCGGCCGGCCGCGCGCGTCGTCGCTCGGGCGCGCGGCGGCGGCGACGCGGGCCGCTCGGATGCCGGTCGTCGCGCCGGCGTCACGCACGGGATGCTCGCGGACGGGAAACGGCGGGGCAGCATAGCAGGGCCGCGGCTACTCTCGGCGCGATGCCGCGCCCTCCGGTCGAAATCGTCGCGATCGATCGCGCGAAGGTCCGCACGACGCGCGCGCGACGGCGCCCGAGCAAGGTGCGCGTGCGCGACGAGGCCGTGCCCCACGTGCCCGGAGCCTCGTTCGCGGCGTTCCTCGACTCGCTCCCGCACGTCCTCGGCGGCGACGACCTGCGCGCGGCGGTCGACGCGTGGGTGCGCGCATGGAAGGCGGGGCGCCCGGTCGTGCTCGGCTTCGGCGCGCACCTGATCAAGGTCGGGCTCGCGCCGGTCGTCGTCGACCTGATGGAGCGCGGCGCCGTCTCGGCGATCGCCATGAACGGCGCCGGCTGCGTCCACGACCTCGAGCTCGCGATGATGGGCCGCACGAGCGAGGACGTGGCCGAGGCGCTCGACGACGGCACGTTCGGCATGGCGCGCGAGACGGCCGAAGCGCTGAACGGCGCGATCGAGCGCGGCTTCGAGCGCGGCGCGGGAATGGGAGCGGCGGTCGGCGAGGCCATCCGCGCCTCGGCGTGGCCCCACGCCGATCGCAGCGTGCTCGCGGCCGCGGCGCGCCTCGGCATCCCGGCCACCGTGCACGTCGCGATCGGGACCGACATCCACCACATGCACCCGAGCGCGAACGGCGCGGCGCTCGGCGCGACGAGCCACCGCGACTTCGAGACGCTCACCGGCGTCGTCGCGCGGCTCGAGGGCGGCGTGTACCTGAACGTGGGCTCGGCCGTGATCCTTCCGGAGGTGTTCCTCAAGGCGCTCGCGCTCGCGCGCAACCTCGGCCACCGCGTCGATCGCTTCACGACCGTGAATCTCGACTTCATCCGCCACTACCGCCCCACCGTGAACGTCGTCGAGCGCCCGACGCGCAAGGGCGGCCGCGGCATCTCGCTCGTCGGTCAGCACGAGATCCTCGTTCCGCTGCTCGCCGCCGCGGTCGTCGAGGCCGGCCCGCGCAGGCGCGCGTCCTCGCGCGCGGCGAAGCCGAAGCGGCCGGCGCGGCCTCGCGCGCGGTGAGGGGCGTCACGCCATGGCCGCGCCGCTGCGCATCGAGCTCGTCGAGGGCGACCTCACCGAGCAGGACGTCGACGCGATCGTGAACGCCGCGAACAGCGCGCTCGTGCTCGGGAGCGGCGTGGCGGGCGCGATCCGCGAGAAGGGCGGGCCTAGCATCCAGCGCGAGTGCGACGCGCACGGCCCCGTCGAGGTCGGCGACGCGGCGATCACGGGCGCCGGCGACCTGCGCGCGCGCTACGTCATCCATGCGGCGGGCATGCCGCCGGGCGGCGGTGCGAGCGAGGAGAGCGTGCGCAGCGCCGTCCGCCGCAGCCTCGAGCTCGCGCGCGAGCGCGGCCTTCGCAGCATCGCGTTCCCCGCGATCGGCGCGGGCGTGGGCGGCTTCCCGCTGCAGCGGTGCGCCGAGGTCTCGCTCGAGGAGGCGCGCGCGCACGCGAGGGGCGACACCTCGCTCGAGCTCGTGCGCTTCGTGCTCTTCGGCGAGCCCGCCTATCGCGTCTTCGAGATGGTGGACGACGCCGCGAAGGTCGCCGCCCAGATGGAGCGCCTCCGGCGCCGCGACGGTCGCTGAGGCCGCGTACGAAGGGCTCCGGGCCGCGGCCGCGCCGGCCGATGCCCGCCCTATACTCGCCGCCCCTCGAGCGGAGGGCTCCGTTGATCGAGCTCCACCAGATCGCCGCCGCGCTCTACCTCGCCGCCGGCATCGGCTCGCTGCTCGGCGTCGTGCTGCCCGCGGAGCGCATGAGCCGCGGCGGCGCGTGGGGGCTCGGTCTCGCCGCGCTCGTGCACGCGGCGGCCTTCGCGACGCTCCACCGCCTCGACCCCCCGCCGCCGCTCACGGACGTCGCGGTCGTGATCTCGCTCTCGGCGTGGATGGCCGTCGTCTTCCTGCTGCTCTTCATGTGGCGCGTGCGCCTCCCCGGCCTCGCCGCCGCCATCGGGCCGGTCGCGTTCCTCGCGGTGTTCGTCGCGGCGCTGCTGCTGCCGCACGAGCCGGCGAGCGCGTCGGCGGCGCAGGGCGCGTGGCCGCACGCGCACGTGCTGCTCGCGGCGGCCGGGCTCGCGCTGCTCGGGCTCGCGGGCCTCGCGGGCGCGATCTACCTGGTCGAGCACCGCCGGCTCAAGTCGAAGCGCATGCCGCCGCGCCGGCTCCAGCTCCCGAGCCTCGAGGCGCTCGACCGCGTGAACGCGGTCGCCCTCGCGCTCGGCTTCCCGCTGCTCACGCTCGGCGTGCTGACGGGCGTCGCCTGGCAGCGGGCCGAGCTCGGGCGCGCGTTCGCGGTCGGCAGCCACGAGACGTGGACCGTGCTCGCGTGGGTGCTCTACGCCGGCCTCGTCGCCTCGCGCTTCCTCGGCGGCCAGGGCGCGCGCCAGGCCGCGGCGAGCGCGGTGGCGGGCTTCGCCTTCCTGCTCTTCGCCGTCGTCGGCATCGGGCTGCTCCCGTGAAGATCCTGCTCGTCGGCATGAACCACGAGAGCGCGCCGGTCGAGGTGCGCGAACGCTATGCGGTGGGCGACCCGGAGCCGCTCCTCGGCAAGCTCGTCGCGTGCGAGGACGTCGACGAGGCCGTCATCCTCTCGACGTGCAACCGCGTCGAGCTGTGCGTGACGACGCACCACGTCGAGTCCGCCACGCACACGCTGCTGCGCTTCTTCGAGCGCGAGCTCGCGCACGGCGGAGGCGCCCCCGCCCCCGCGCTCGACCACGCCGTCTACGTCCACAGCGGCCGGGCCGCGGCCGCCCACGTCCTGCGCGTCGCGGCGTCGATCGATTCGATGGTCGTCGGCGAGCCGCAGATCCTCGGACAGGTGAAGGACGCGTACCGCGCGGCGGTCGAGGCCGGCGCGTGCGGCCCGGTGCTGTCGCGCCTCTTCCAGCGCGCGTTCGCGACCGCGAAGCGCGTGAAGAACGAGACGGGCATCGCGCAGCGGCCGGTCTCGGTGGCGCGCGTCGCCGTCGATCTCGCGCGCCAGATCTTCGAGCGCTTCGACGACAAGCGCGCGCTGCTCGTCGGCGCCGGCGACATGACCGAGCTCGCGCTCGAGGCGCTCGTGCGCGAGGGCCTCCGCCACGTGCACGTCGCGAACCGCACGCGGAGCCACGCCGAGGAGCTGGCCGCGCGCTTCGGCGCCACCGCCCACGGGCTCGACGAGCTCGACGCGCTGCTCGCCGACGCGGACGTCGTGCTCACGTCGATCGGCGCGGACGAGCCGATCGTCACGGCCGAGCGCGCGCGCGCGGCGCTCGCCGCGCGGCGCCGGCGCCCGCTCTTCTTCATCGACATCGGCGTGCCGCGCAACGTGCACCCGGACGTCGACGGGCTCGAGAACGCCTATCTCTACGACGTCGACGACCTGCAGCAGGTGTCCGAGCGCAACGCGGAGGAGCGCCAGCGCGAGGCGCTGCGCGCGGAGGGCATCGTCCGCGAGGAGGAGCAGCGCTTCGACGGCTGGCTCGTGGCGCTCGAGGCCGTGCCCACGATCCGCCACCTGCGCGAGCGCGCGGAGGCGATCCGCACGAGCGAGCTCGAGCGCGCGCTCGCGCGCAGCCCGCGCGCGCTCGGCGCCGAGGAGCGCGAGGTGGTCGAGCGCGCGACGCGCGCGATCGTGAACAAGCTGCTGCACCCGCCGCTCGCGAAGCTGCGCGCCGAGACCGACCGCGAGGAGGGCATCGCGATGCTCGAGGCCGCGCGCGCGCTGTTCGGGCTCGACGAGCCGATCGGGCGCGCGGGAGTCCGCCCGCTCGCGGGCGACGGCGACGCGTCCGACGCGCCGGTCGGCGACGGCGCGCGCGATCCCGACGAGGGCGACGGCGGAGCCGCCGCGGGATGAGCGACGCGCGCGCCGTCCGCATCGCGACGCGAGGGAGCGACCTCGCGCTCGCGCAGGCCCGCCACGTCGCCGCGCGCATCGAGCGCGAGCTCGGCCGCGCGACGGAGCTCGTCGTCGTCACGACGAGCGGCGACCGCATCCAGGATCGACCGCTCGCGAAGATCGGCGGCAAGGGACTGTTCGTGAAGGAGATCGAGCAGGCGCTGCTCGAGGAGCGCGCCGACGTCGCCGTCCACAGCGCGAAGGACCTGCCCGCCCGCCTCGCCGACGGCTGCGCGCTCGCGGCCTTTCCCGAGCGCGTCGACGCGCGCGACGCGCTCGTCGCGCGCGCGGGCGGGGCGACGCTGGGCGCGCTGCCGCGCGGCGCGCGCGTCGGCACCGGGAGCACGCGCCGCATCGCGCAGCTGCTCGCGGCCCGTCCCGACCTCGTCGTCGTGCCGCTGCGCGGCAACGTGCCGACGCGCATCGCGAAGCTCGAGAGCGAGTCGCTCGACGCCGTCGTGCTCGCGTGCGCGGGCCTCGACCGCCTCGGCCTCGCCGCGCACGTGCGCGAGCGCATCGACACGGCGCGCATGCTGCCCGCCGTCTGCCAGGGGACGCTCGCGCTCGAGACGCGCGCCGACGACGCGCTGCGCGCCGACATCGCGCGGCTCGAGGACGCGCGCGTCGCGCCCGGCGCGCGCGCCGAACGCGCCTTCCTCGTGCGGCTCGGCGGCGACTGCACGGTTCCGCTCGCGGCGCACGCGACGCCGGTCGACGGTGCGCCGGGGCGGCTTCGCCTGCGCGCGCTGCTCGCGAACGAGGACGGCTCGGTGATCCTGCGCGACGAAGGCGAGGCGGACGCGCGCGACGCCGAGGGGCTCGGCGCGCGCGCGGCCGAGCGCGTGCTCGACGGCGGCGGGCGCGCGCTGCTCGAGCAGCTCCGCGCGCGCGCCGGGGCCGCGCCGTGAGCGACGCGCGCGGGCGCGTCGCGCTCGTCGGCGCCGGGCCGGGCGACCCCGAGCTCATCACGGTCCGCGGTGCCAACGCGCTGCGCGAGGCGGACGTCGTCCTCTACGACGAGCTCGCCTGCGACGACCTGCTCGCGCTCGCGCCGCCGACCGCGCTGCTCGTCAACGTCGGCAAGCGCGGGCACGACGCGCCGACGCGCTCGCAGGGCGACATCGATGCGCTGCTCGTCGAGCACGCGCGCGCCGGGCGTCGCGTCGTGCGGCTCAAGGGCGGCGACCCGTTCGTGTTCGGGCGCGGCGGCGAGGAGGCGAGCGCGTGCGTCGCCGCGGGCGTGCCGTTCGAGGTCGTTCCGGGCGTCCCGTCGGCGACGGCGGCGCTCGCCTACGCGGGCATTCCCGTCACCGACCGGCGCCACGCGGCGTCGTTCGCCGTCGTCACCGGACACAAGGACCCGACGCGCGTCTCGGAGGAGACGCGCTGGGCCGAGCTCGGGCGCGCCGTCGACACGCTCGTGATCCTGATGGGGATGCGCAATCTCGCGCAGATCGTCGCGAAGCTCGTCGCCGGCGGTCGCGCGGCGTCGACGCCCGCGGCCGCGGTGATGCACGGGACGCTCGGACTGCAGCGCACGGTCGTGGCGCCGCTCGGCGAGCTGCCGGCCGCGGTCGAGCGCGCGGGGCTGCGCGCGCCCTCCGCGGTCGTCGTCGGCGACGTGGTGCGGCTCCGCGACGAGCTCGCGTGGTGGGAGCGCGCGCCGCTCTTCGGCCTGCGCGTGCTCGTCACGCGCGCGCGCGCGCAGGCGGGCGACGTGCTGCACGCGCTGCGCGCCGCGGGCGCCGAGCCCGTCGTGGCGCCGATGATCCGCGTCGAGCCGCCCGAGGACGCGCGCGCGCTCGACGCGGCACTCGGTGCGCTCGCCGCGGGCGGCACCTACGACGCCGTCGTGTTCACGAGCGCGAACGCCGTGCGCTTCACGGCGCTCCGCGCGCGCGCGCGCGGCATCGCGCTCGGCGGCCTCGCCGCGCGCGTCGTGTGCGGCGGGCCCGTGACCGCGCGCGCCGCGCTCGAGGCCGGGCTGCCCGTGCACCTCGTGCCGCCGGCCGACGCCGGCGCGGGCGACGCCGACGCGCTGCTCGCGGCGATCGAGCGCGAGCTCGCGCCGCGCGGCCGTCGCTTCCTGCTGCCGCGCTCGCAGATCGGGCGCGACGTGCTGCGCGACGGGCTGCGCGCGGCGGGTGCGGCGGTCGACGCCGTCGTCGCCTATCGCACGCTCGAGCCCGAGCCCGGCGCGATCGACGGCGGGCTCGCCGCGCAGATCGGCGCTGGTGCGCTCGCGGTCGTCACGTTCACGAGCCCGTCGACCGTGCGGCACCTGCTCGCGCGGGTCGACGCGGAAGGGCGCGCGGCGCTCGGCGCGGGCCTGGTGGCCGCGGTCGGGCCGACGACGGCCGACGCGCTGCGCGCCGAGGGGCTCGCGCCCGAGGTCGTGCCGGCGCGGCCCGGAGGGCTGGCCCTCGTCGACGCGCTCGTCGACCATCTGCGCGCGCATCCCGCGCGCCGCGACGCGCTGCGCGCGCGACAGGACGAGGCGCTCGCGCGCATCGCCGCGGTGGCGGCGGCGGACGCGGCGAGCGGCGATGCGAACCGAGGAGAGCGATGACCTATCCCACGCAGCGGATGCGGCGCCTGCGCCGCACGGAGACGCTCCGGCGCATGCGCCGCGAGACACGGCTCTCGCGCGACGACCTCGTGCTCCCGCTCTTCGTCGTCGAGGGGCACGGCGTGCGCGAGCCGGTCGGCTCGATGCCGGGCGTGCTCCGCTTCTCCGTCGACCAGCTCGTCGACGAGTGCAAGCGCGTCCACGACCTCGGCGTCCCGGCGGTGATCCTGTTCGGCATCCCCTCCGCGAAGGACGCGCGCGGTTCGGGCGCCGACGCGCCCGACGGCATCGTGCAGCGCGCGGTCGCCGCGATCAAGCGCGAGCGCGACGCGCTCTGCGTCATCACCGACGTCTGCATGTGCGAGTACACCGACCACGGCCACTGCGGCGTGCTCGAGGGCGACCACGTCGTGAACGACGCGTCGGTCGAGCGGCTCGCGATGACGGCGCTCTCGCACGCGCGTGCGGGTGCCGACGTGGTCGCGCCCTCCGACATGATGGACGGCCGGGTCGGCGCGATCCGCGACGCGCTCGACGGCCACGGCTTCGAGGAGACGGTCATCCTGTCGTACGCGGCGAAGTACGCGAGCGCCTACTACGGGCCGTTCCGCGAGGCCGCCGAGAGCACGCCCGCCTTCGGCGACCGCCGCGCCTACCAGATGGACCCGCCCAACAAGCGCGAGGCGCTCGCCGAGATGGAGCTCGACGTCGAGGAGGGCGCGGACGTGCTGATGGTGAAGCCGGCGCTCCCCTATCTGGACGTGCTCGCCGCCGCGCGCGAGCGCTTCGACCTGCCGCTCGCCGCGTATCACGTCTCCGGCGAGTACGCGATGATCCGCGCGGCCGCGGAGCGCGGCTGGATCGACGGAGATCGCGCGATGGACGAGGCGCTCGTCGCGATCAAGCGGGCCGGCGCGGACTGGATCCTCACCTACGCGGCGGCCGACGTGGCCGCGCGGCTTCGCTAGCGGGGCGCGGGACGGCATGGCCACGCAGTACAAGGTCGTCGAGCTCGCGACCGTGACCGACGAGACGATCGAGAAGGCGCTCAACGAGGTGACGGCCCAGGGCTGGCGCTTCGACGGCATGCAGTTCGCGATGCGCGACTCGTCGAAGCGGCCGGCGATGGCCTTCCTGACGTTCGTGCGCGACGTCGCGGACGCGAGCGCCGACGACTAGAGCGGCTTTACAGCGCGGATCGCGGACCTAGGCTCGGGCGCCTCGCGTCACCCTTCTACCTCCGGGAGGAATCCGATGGCTTCGGTGGGACAGCGCGCGCCGGCGTGGTGCGTGAACGCGTACGTGAACGGCGAGCAGCAGCGCATCAGCAGCGACCAGTACGCGGGCCGCTGGCACGTCCTCTACTGGTACCCCCTCGACTTCACCTTCGTCTGCCCGACGGAGATCCGCGGCTTCGAGGCCCTGCTCGACGACTTCCGCAAGGAGGGCGTCGAGGTCGTCGGCGCGAGCACGGACTCGTACTACAGCCACGCCCAGTGGTTCGCCGACCGCAAGACCTTCGCGCAGCCGATCACGCACCCGGTCGTGGCCGACACGAACCACGCGATGAGCCGCGCCTTCGGCGTCCTGAAGGAGGACGAGGGCATCGCGTACCGCGCCACCGTCGTGGTGGACGACGAGGGCGTGGTCCGCTCGTTCTGCGTGAACGACCTGAGCGTCGGGCGCAGCCCGGCCGAGGTGCTCCGCACCGTGCAGGCGCTGCGCAGCGGCGGCCTGTGCGCGGCGGACTGGAAGACGGGCGACGCCTTCGTCGGCTGATCGCCGGCGGCGGGCGCGCGGCGCGCGCGCCTGCCCGGCGACGTCCGCGCGACGCGCACGAGCACGGGAGCGACCCAGCGGATGGCGCGCGATCGGCGCGAACTCGACCGCTCGCGCGTGCCGTCCGGAAGGGCGGAGCGGCTCGCGAGCCTCGGCGTGCTCGCGGGCAAGCTCGCGCTCGGCGGCGCCGCCGAGGGCGTGCGCCGGCTCGCGGGCGCGAGCGCCGACGCCGGCCACGTCCTGCTCTCGGGCGCGAACGCGCGCCGCCTCGTCGCTTCGCTCTCCTCGATGCGCGGCGCCGCGATGAAGCTCGGGCAGCTGCTCTCGCTCGAGGCCGAGGACCTGCTCGCGCCCGAGGTCGCCGACGCGCTCGCCGCGCTCCGCGACGCCGGCCACGCGATGCCGCAGGCGCAGCTCGAGCGCGTGCTGCGCGACGCCTACGGCGCGCGCTGGCGCGATCGCTTCGCGGAGTTCGACCCCGAGCCGATCGCGGCCGCGTCGATCGGCCAGGTGCACGCCGCGCGCGCGACGGACGGCCGCGACCTCGCGCTCAAGATCCAGTACCCGGGTGTCGCGCGCAGCATCGACAGCGACGTCGACAACCTCGCGGCGGCGCTCCGGCTCGCGCGCATCCTGCCCGGCAACGTGGACTTCGCGCCGCTGCTCGAGGAGGCGAAGCGCCAGCTGCGCGACGAGGCCGACTACGCCAAGGAGGCTTCCTTCCTGGCGCGCTATCGCGCGCTGCTCGCCGACGAGTCGCGCGTCGTCGTGCCCGCGGTGCACGACGACCTGACGACCGGGACGATCCTCGCGATGGACCGGCTCTACGGCATGCCGCTCGAGGAGCTCTGCAGCCCCGAGTACGACGACGCCGCGCGCAACGACGCGGCGGAGCTCCTGCTGCGCATCGTGCTGCGCGAGTTCTTCGAGTTCCACTTCGTGCAGTCGGATCCGAACTTCGCGAACTACCTGCTGCTGCCCGACCGGCGCATCGGCCTGCTCGACCTCGGCGCGGGCTACGACGCCGACCCGGCGCTCTGTCGCGCGTACGCGAAGCTCTTCCGCGCGTCCGCCGCCGCCGACCGCGAGGCCGTGCGCGCGGTGGCGACGGAGATCGGCTTCGTGGCGCCGGACGACGCCGCGCGCGACGCCGAGGCCGTACTCGACCTCGTCTGGCTCGCGACCGAGCCCTTCCGGCGCTCCGGCCCCTACGACTTCGGCGCGAGCGACCTGCCGTCGCGCGCGCGTGCGAAGTCGGCCGAGATCGTGTTCGAGCACGGCTTCTGGCGGCCTCCGCCGCCGGCGACGCTCTTCCTGCAGCGCAAGCTCGGCGGCACGTTCCTGCTGTGCGTGAAGCTGCGCGCGAAGGTCGACGCGCGCGCGCTCGTCGAGCGGGTGCTCGACGAGTTCGAGATCGCGACGACCGCCTAGCCTTGCGCGCGCGTCCTGGGTGGCCGCGCCCTGGCGCCGTTTGCGCGCCGCGGCGCGCGATTCATGCTCGGGCCCGCGACTTCCGCCCGGACGCGCCCCCGCGCGGATGCGCACCGGGAGAGGACATGGCCCGCTACGTCGACGCGATCGATCTCCCCATTCCCGTCGAGACGGCCTTCGACTTCCTCGCCGACTTCAGCCGCACGGTCGAGTGGGACCCCGGCGTGGTCGACGCGCGCAGGCTCACCGACGGCCCCATCGGCGCGGGCAGCCGGTTCGGCGTGACCGTGTCGTTCCTCGGTCAGACGCTCCCGTTCGAGTACGCGATCGAGGCGTACGAGCGACCGTCGCGGCTCGTCCTCGTCGGTGAGAGCGACGCGGTGAGCTCGCGCGACGAGATCACGTTCGTCGCGCGGCCGGGCGGGACGCGCGTGACCTACGAGGCCGCGATCGAGCTCGCGGGGCTGCGCCGGCTCGCCGACCCGCTCGTCGGCGCGCTCTTCCAGATCACCGGGCGGCTCGCCGTGCGCGGGCTGCGCGAGCGCTTCGCGCGCGGCGACGCGCCGCGCGCGTCGGGCGATCGCGGCGCGGCCTCCTCGCGCGGTGCGCGCTGCGCGCGTCCGCGCACGACGACGCCGGCGAACGCGCCGCGAGCGCGCCGCGCGGGAGGCGCGTGATGCGGCTCGCGGCGAAGCTCGGCGGCATCGAGCTCGAGGACGATCGGGGCGAGCGGCGCGCGCTCGGGAGCTTCTGGCGCGACGGTCGCGTCGTGCTCGTCTTCGTGCGCCACTTCGGCTGACTGTTCTGCCGCGAGCACGTCGCGCAGTTGCGCGACCGGCTCCCGGAGCTCCGCGAGCGCGGGGCCGAGCTCGTCGTCGTCGGCTGCGGCGACGCGCGCTTCGCCGCCGCCTTTCGCGAGGACATGCGGCTCGACGTCCCGCTGCTCGTCGACCCCGAGCTGCGCGCCTACCGCGCGGCGGGGCTGCGGCGCGGGCGCGTCGAGCTGCTGTCGCCGCGCATGCCGCTGCACGCGCTGCGCGCGCTCCGCTCGGGCGAGCGTCAGCGCGGCGTACAGGGCGACCCGTGGCAGCTCGGCGGCGTCTTCGTGCTCGAGCGCGGCGGCGCGCTCCTCTACCGCCACGCGAGCCGCGAGGCGGGCGACCACGCGCCGTTCGAGGAGATCCTCGCGGCGCTCGACGGCACCGCGCCGCCGCCGCACGAGCCCGCTCGCGCACCCCGCGCGCAGGCGGCGCTCGGCCGCGCGCTCTCGCGCGTCGTCGACCCGCTCGTCGTGCCCTCGTTCGACCGCACGGGCTTCGCCATCCACGCGCTCGCGTTCGATCCCGGCGACCTCGACGTCGATCTCGCGGGCCGGCGCTGTCTCGTCACCGGCGCCAACGCCGGACTCGGCTACGCGACGGCGCTCGCGCTCGCCGACCTCGGCGCCGAGGTCGTGATGCTGTGCCGCGACGCCGCGCGCGCGGAGGACGCGGCCGAGCGCATCCGCGCCGCGACCGGCAGCGCGCGCGTCGCGACCTGCCTCGTCGACGTGTCGGATCTCGCCTCGGTGCGCGCCGCCGCGGCGCGGCTCGCCGAGGCGCCCGTCGACGTGCTCGTGCACAACGCGGGCGTGCTGCCGGACGCGCGCACCGAGACCCGCGACGGGCTCGAGCTCACGTTCGCGACGCACGTCGCGGGGCCGCACCTGCTGACGCGGCTGCTCCGACCGCGGCTCGAGGCGGCGGAGGATGCGCGCGTCGTGTTCGTGACGTCGGGCGGCATGTACACGCGACGCCTCGAGCTCGACGACGCGCAGTGGACGCGCCGCGCGTACGACGGCGTCGTCGCCTACGCCGAGACGAAGCGCGCGCAGGTGGTGCTCGCCGGGCTCTGGGCGCAGGAGCTGCGTCCGTACGGCGTCGCCGTGAGCGCGGTGCACCCGGGCTGGGCCGACACGCCGGGCGTCACCACGTCGCTTCCGCGCTTCCACCGGCTCGCGCGCTCGATCCTCCGCACGCCCGACGAGGGAGCGGACACGATCGTGTGGCTCGCGGCGAGCGAGCGCGCGCGCGAGGCGTCGGGCGAGCTGTGGTTCGATCGCGCGCCGCGCCGCCGGCACGTCCTGCCGTTCACGCGCGAGAGCGCGGCCGACCGGCGCGCGCTCTGGGAGCGCTGCGAGCGCATCGCCCGCGACGCGGAGCGGGAGGCGACGTGAAGGTCGGTGAGCGCATTCCCGACGCCGTGCTCGACCGCGCGGTGGTCGGGCTGCACGTCGCGCCGGGCACGCTGCGCGACCAGCTCGGCGACGCGCCGACGCTCCTCGTCTTCCTGCGCCACTTCGGCTGCATGTTCTGCCGCGAGACGCTGGCCGACCTGCGCGGCGCGTCGCAGGCCGACGCGCGCTTCCCGCGCGTGCTGCTCTTCTTCCAGGGCACGCTCACCGAGGGGCGCGCGCTGCTGCGGCGCTACTGGCCGGACGTCCCCGCGATCGCGGACCCCGCGCTCGAGCTGTACGACGCGTTCGGCGTCGAGCGCGGCTCGTGGGCGCAGATGCTCGGGCCGCCGGTGTGGCCCGCGAGCGTGCGCGCGCGCGCGAAGGGCCACCGCAACGCGGAGCGGTCGGGCGACATCTGGCGGATGCCCGGCATGTTCCTCTGCCGCGGGTCCGAGGTCGCGTGGACGCACGCGTACCGCAGCGCCGGCGACGCACCCGATTACGCGGCGATCGCAGCCATCGCCCGGGCGACGCGCTAGAACCGCGCTCCGCGCGGCGCCTCCGGAGGCCGCGCCTCCGCGCACGGGTCCGCCCGCGCGCGCGTCCGGCGCTCGGAACGCCCACTCAGGAGGGATCGATGTCCACGTCCATCTCCGTCGGCCCGCGCGCGCGTCGCGCGGCCGCCGGGCTCGCGCTCGCGGCGCTCGCCGTCGGCTGTGCCACACCGCCGCCTCCCGTGCGCGCGGGGCAGTCGCCCGGCTATGCGGCGAGCGCCTGGGCGACGCTGCACCGCGACTCGCGCAACTCGGACTTCGCGCCGCTCTTCGCGACGCCCGCGCTGCGCGTCGCGTGGGCCGCGCTCGAAGGCGCCGCGATGTGGGTCGGGCCGTCGCTCGGCCCCGAGGGCCACGTCTACGCGACGAGCGGTCGCGGCGAGGGCACGTCGCACCTGCACGCCTTCGACCGCGACGGGAACCTCCTGTGGGAGAGCGCGCCGATGCGGTCGCTCGCCGACCTCGACTACGGCGCGGTGATCAACGCGCCGCTCGTCGCCGACGACGGCGACGTGTACCAGGCCGACGTCGACCAGCTCTGGGCGTTCGACGCGAACGGCGCCGTGCGCTGGGTGGCGAGCCTGCGCGACGCGGGCGCGCAGGGCCACTTCGTCACGCCCATCTTCTCGAAGGAAGGCCACGTCGGCGGCATCACCACGGACGGGAAGGTGCTCTTCTTCGCGCGCGCGGACGGCGCGCTCGTGTGGCCGGCGTTCGACCTGCCCGGCGTCGGCGGCCCGCCCGCGACGCCGGCACCGCCCGGGCTCCTCGAGGGCGGCCTGCACGCGCGCGAGTTCGTGCAGCCGATGTGGAACCTGATCTTCGGTCGCGAGATCGAGGTCGCGAACACGCCCTCCGTGCACCCGGAGACGGGACGCATCTTCATCACGGCGGGCGGTGCGTCGCCGTCGGAGGGCGCGCTCTACGGCATCGACACGACGCCCGAAGGGCCCGTCGTCGCGTTCGCGCACCCGATGGCGCAGGGCAGCGGCACGAGCCCGGCGATCTCGCCCGACGGCGCGCTCGTGTACGCGGCGGGCGACGACGGCGTGATGGTCGCGGTCGACGCCGCGACGGGCGCGCTCGTCTGGCGCGCCGAGGACACCGCCGCGGCGGCATCGCCCTCGGTCGGCGGCGACGGAGTCGTGTACTCGACGACGCGCGGGCAGGGGCTCGTCGCGATCGACGGTCGCACCGGCGCGCGCCGCTTCGCGGTCGACTTCACGCCGCTCGCCGAGCGCGTGCTCGCCGAATCGCCGGAGCGAGGCCCGCGCGTCGCATCCGTGAACTCGATCCTCACGGTCACGGACGGCGCCGTGTGGGCCGTGCTCGACCTCGGTTACCGGATCGGCGGCGAGGCGCCCGCCGGCGGCGCGGCGGCTCCCGGCGCGGCCGACCCAGCGGCGGACGCGGCCGCGCACGTGGACGGCGGCGCGGGAGGCGGCGCGGCCGCCGTGCGCGGCATGCCGCAGCCGCACCGGTTCGTCGTCGTCGCGGTGTCGCCGTCGGACGGCGCGATCCTCGGTGCGACGGAGATCGCCGGAAGCTCGAGCGCGTTCGTCGTTCCCGACGTCGACGGTCGCGTCTACGTGTCGCTCGCGGCGGTGTCGACGTCGATGAGCTTCTACGGCGTGAACCCTGCGCTGCCCGAGGCGCTGCGCGCGCCCGGGCCGCCCGTCGCCGGGCTGGTCGCGCTCGCGCCGGTGTCGCCCGCGGCCTACGCGCGCGACGCCGTCGACGCGCTGCGCGCGAAGCTCGCGCGCGGCGGCGGGCGAGGCCGGCGCGCGCGCGTGGAGCGACGCCGTCGACGCGGCGCGCGCGCAGCTCGCGGGGCTCGACCGCGCGCTCGCCGACGCGGCCGTCGCGGGAGAGCTCGATGCGCCGACGCTCGCGCTCGCCGCGCGCGAAGCGGGCGCGGCGCGGCGCGCGCTCGACGCCGCGCTCGGCGCGGTCGCGGGCCGTGCGAGCGACGACGCGCGGGCGCGCGCGCGACGCGAGGTCGCCGCCGCGCGCGCGTCGCTCATCGCGCTGGCCGCCGCGCTCGCTTCCCCGTAGGCTGCGCGCGCCCGACGAGCCGCGCGCCCCGCGCCGCGGAGCCGGGCCGCACCGCGAGGAGGGCGCATGGGCACGGCGGGCACCGGATCGAGCTTGCGCGGCACGGCCGGCATCGTGACGGGCGCGGGCTCGGGCATCGGCCGCGCGACCGCGCTCGCGATGGCCGCCGAGGGCGCGCGCGTCGCGATCGCCGACATCGACGCGGCGTCCGGCGAGGAGACGGTGCGGCTCGTCGCGGAGGCGGGCGGCGAGGCCTTCGCCGTCGCCACCGACGTGCGCGACGAGGCGCGCGTCGAGGCGATGGTCCGCGCGACCGTCGACCGCTTCGGCCGGCTCGACTGGGCCTGCAACAACGCCGCGACGGGCGAGACGCTCGCGCCGATGACGCAGCTCACGCGAAAGGACTGGGACGGCTTCGTCGAGGTGGCGCTCGTCGGCGTGTGGCTGTGCATGAAGCACGAGATCCCGGCGATGATCGAGCGCGGCGGCGGCGCGATCGTGAACATCGGCTCGATGGTGGGACTGAACGGCCAGCCGTTGATGAGCGCCTACGCGGCGGCGAAGGGCGGCGTGATCGCGCTCAGCAAGAGCGCGGCCGCCGAGTTCGCGCCGATGGGCGTGCGCGTGAACGTCGTGAACCCCGGCATGATCGCGACGCCCGGCAACGAGGAGGTCGCGAAGCTGCTCCCCGACTTCATGCAGCGCGGCATCGACGCGCACGCGCTCGCGCGCATGGGCCGGCCCGAGGAGGTCGCGGCGACCGTCGCGTTCCTGTGCTCCGAGGGCGCGGGCTTCATCACGGGCCAGTGCATCAACGTCGAGGGCGGCGTCTCGGTGAAGGCGACCACGTATCCGTAGGAGGCGAGCGATGGACAAGGGCGACTGCGTGCTCTTCAGCGGCGCCGCGAGCGGCGCGGAGGCGACGTTCGGGGCGACGGCCGAGCGCTACGGGATCGCGGAGGTCAACTTCACGTTCGAGGGGCACAACGACGCGCGCACGCGCGGCCTGCGCGTGCTGACGCCCGAGGAGCTCCGGCACGGCGACGTGAGCCTCGCCTACGTGAGCCGGCTCATGCACCGCAAGTACCGCGACACGCCGCTGTTCAAGAAGGTGCTGCAGAGCATCTGGCACCAGGTCAACAGCGGGCAGGAGATCTTCGTCGTCGGCTGGGTGCTCGACGACGGCACGGTGAAGGGCGGCACCGGCTGGGGCGCCGAGTTCGCGAAGCTCTGCAACAAGCCGCTGTTCGTCTTCGACCAGGCGAAGGACGCGTGGCTGCGCTGGAAGAGCGACCGCTGGGAGGCCGTCGACCCGCCCGCCGTCGGCCATCCGCACTTCGCGGGAACGGGCACGCGCTTCATCGAGGCGAACGGCAAGCGCGCGATCGAGGAGCTCTTCGCGCGCAGCTTCGCCTAGCGATCGCGCCGCGCGGCGGGAACGACGACGGGAGTGGGAATGGCGGACGCGGGAACGTACGAGCGGCTGTGTGCACTGCTCGGGACGCGCGGCGAGGCGATCCTCGCGCGCGACCCGGTGAACCAGCCGATGATCCGGCACTGGTGCGACGCGATGGAGGACGACAACCCCGTCTACACCGACCCGGCGATCGCCGCGCGCTCGGTGTTCGGCGAGGTGGTCGCGCCGGCGACGATGCTCAACACGTGGTCGATGCTCGGCCTCACGCGCCGGCCGGCGGGGAGCACGGGCGACGACCCGCAGAGCCGCGCGCTGCGCGTCCTCGACGCCGCCGGCTTCACGTCCGTCGTCGCGACGAACTGCGACCACGAGTACGACCGGCCGCTCGTGCTGGGCGACCACCTCTCGTCGACCATCGAGCTCGTCGAGGTCTCGCCCGAGAAGAAGACCGCGCTCGGCGTCGGCCACTTCGTGACGACGCAGACCGAGTACCGCGACCTTCGCGGCGAGCGCGTCGGCGCGATGCGATTCCGCATCCTGAAGTTCGCGCCGGGGACCGGGCGCGTCGCCCCGGGCGGCGCGGGCGGCGCGTCGGCGGCCGCGCCGACGCGACGGCTCGCGCCGTCGATTCCCGACGGCGCGAGCGGCCGCGCGACGCTCGTGCGCGTGCTCGACGCCGCGGGCGCCGCCGCGTCGGCGTTCGGGCCCGAGCGCGTCGCCGCCGAGATCGAGCTCGCGGAGGGCGGGCGCGTCGAGGCGGACGTCGTCGACCTCGCGCGCGAGCTCGTCGTGCCCGGCGTCGCACTCGAGCTCGCCATCGACGAGAGCGACCCGGACTCGCCGGTGCCGGTGTTCCGCATCGCGCGCGCGCCGCGCCGCGCGTCGACGCGCGGCTTCGACGCGATCGAGGTCGGCGAGCGGCTCGCGCCGTGCCCGATCCCGATCACGACGACGCGCATCGTCGCCACCGCGATCGCCTCGCGCGACTACCAGGACGTGCACCACGACCCGGTGCTCGCGCGCCGGCGCGGCTCGCCCGACATCTTCATGAACATCCTCACGTCGGGCGGGCTGTGCGGACGCTATGTGAGCGACTGGGCCGGCCCCGAGGCGCGCTTCCTCGCGATGCACATCCGGCTCGGCGCGCCGAACTACCCGGGCGACTGCATGACGATGTACGGCGAGGTCGCGGCAAAGGAGAGGCGCGGCGGCCGCGGCATCGCGACGATCGCGCTGCGCGGCGCGAACCGCCTGGGCGACCACGTGACCGGCACGATCGAGCTCGCGCTGCCCGACGCGGAAGGCCCGGCGCTCGGCTGAGCGGGCTGGACGAGCGCCACGCCCGCGACAGGAGACGGAGAGGGAGCCATGGGAAACCTGGATGGACGCGTGGCGATCGTCACCGGCGCCGGTCGCGGCATCGGGCGCGGCGTCGCGCTGGCGCTCGCGAAGGAGGGCGCCGACGTCGCGATCGCCGAGCTCGACCCGGCGACGGCCGCGGCCGTCGCGGACGAGGTGCGCGCGCTCGGGCGGCGCGCACTCGCGCTCCCGGGCGACATCGCGCTGCTCGAGACGTGCGAGGAGGTCGTGCGCCGCACGGTCGCCGAGCTCGGCCGGCTCGACATCCTGGTGAACAACGCCGCCGTGACGGCCGGGATGAAGCCGTTCGAGCAGTTCACGGACGACGAGTTCATGCGCACCTACGCCGTCTCGGCGCTGGCGACGTTCCGGCTCATGCGCGCGGCCTCGCCCCACCTTCGCAAGAGTCCGGCCGGACGCATCGTGAACTTCGCGACCGGCACCGGAACGCTCGGCAACCCGTTCCAGTTCGACTACGCGGCGGCGAAGGAGTCGGTGCGCGCGATGACGCGCGTCGCCGCGCGCGAGTTCGCGGCCGACGGCGTCACCGTCAACACCGTCTGCCCCTTCGCGGACTCCGAGGGCGTGCGCGGCAACGTCGACGCGAAGATGCTCGCGTTCATGCTCGCCAACAATCCGATGGGCCGGCTCGGCCACTGCGAGGACGACATCGGCCGCACGGTCGCGTTCCTCGCCAGCGACGCCGCCGCCTACGTGACGTCGAACACGATCTTCGTCGACGGCGGCGGCGGATCGACGCGTTGCTAGGCCCGAGCCGTGCGCCGGCGGCGGCGCGCCTCGCGGCCGCGCTGCTCGCCGCCGCCGCCTGCGCGCCCGCGGCGCCCGTCTTCCACGCGTCGCCGGCGACGCGCGCACTCGACCTCCCGTTCTCCGATGCGGTCGAGGCCGGAGACTTCGTCTTCGTGTCGGGGCAGATCGGGAACGCCCCGGGCTCGCTCGCGCTCGTCGACGGCGGGATCCGCGCGCAGGCGGCGCAGGCGCTCGCGAACGTGCGCGCGATCCTCGCGCAGAGCGGCTCGGGCATGGACCGCGTCGTGAAGTGCACGGTGTTCCTCGCGGACATGGGGGACTGGCCGGCCTTCAACGAGGTCTACCGCGAGGCGTTCCCCGACGCGGCCGCGCGCCCCGCGCGGAGCGCGCTCGGCGCGTCGGGGCTCGCGGTCGGAGCGCTCGTCGAGCTCGAGTGCATCGCGCTGCGCGGTCGCTAGGCGGACGCCGCCTCGCGCCGTCGGGTCGGGCCTCACGCGAGCGCGGGCAGCACGCTCGCGGCGAGGCGTTCGAGCGCGTCCTCGCGCTCGGACGGCGCGAGCCCCGAGAACGGGGCGGCCGCGACGACGAGATCGATCGCGAGTCGCTCGCGCAGCGCGCCGAGCGCGTCGACGACGCGCTGCGCGGTGCCGACGATGGCGCGCTCCTCGACGTCCTCGTCCACCGCGCGCGCGATCGCCCGCGGCGCGCGCGCGCCCGCGCCGCGCAGGCCGCGGACCTCGCGCCTGAGCAGGTCGAGCACGCGGTCGGCGTCGGCGTCGCTCGCGGCGACGTGCACGGTGCGCATCGCGGGGCGCACGAGCGTCGCCGGATCGACGTCGGGCGGGAGGCCGGCGCGGTGCGCGGCGAGGTTCGCTTCGAGCTGGCGCGTGCTCTCGATGGGCGACGGCAGGTACGGCAGCGCGCGCCGCGCCGCCTGCGCGAGGCCGAGCGGCCCGAAGGCCGCGACCGCGAGCGGCGGGTGGGGATGCTGCCAGGGGGCGCGCACGGAGCCGTCCGCGCCGCCGGCCCACGCGTCGAGCATCGCGTCGAGGCAGGCGTCGAAGCGCGCGCGCTTCGACTTCGGGTCGACGCCGAACGCGCGGAAGAGCGGCTCGCGGAAGCCGCGCCCGAGGCCGAGCACGACGCGTCCGCGCGACGCGCGATCGAGCGCGGCGACTTCGTCGGCGAGCGCGAGCGGCTCGTGGATCGGCAGCAGCACGGACGTCGTGGCGAGTCGGATGCGCGTCGTGCGGGCCGCGAACGCCGCGTGTGCGAGCAGGGGCGACGCGGTCACGCCCGGCGCGAAGTGCATCTCGGGAAGCCAGACGGAGTGGAAGCCGAGCGCGTCGGCGCGCTCGACGATGCGAAGCTGGGCCTGCCAGTCGGCCGGGGTGCGCGCGCCGCCGAGCGCGATGCCGAGCGCGAAGCGCTCGAGCCCCCAGGCGTCGCGCTGGGTCGGCGCGCGATCGCCGGCCGCGCAGGGCTGCGGCTCGCTCATCCGCCGCCGTCGCGTTCGCCGTCGTCGTCGCCAGTGCGCGCAGCGCTCGCGCGCGTCGGCGACGCGCTCCGCGCGGGCTCGCCGTCGTCGCGGGGCATCAGCCGGATGCGCGCCGTCACCTCGACGGCGTGGCCTTCGAGGATCTGCGCCAGCACCTCGGCGAGGTCGACGCGGTCGAGGACGCGGCCGAGCTCGCGCGCGATCACCTCGGTCATGTCGCGGCGCGTGCGCTCGCTCTGCTGCGCGGCGAAGTCGATCCAGTCCTTCGGGAGGGTGTCGCCGAGCGCCTTGCGCAGCGCCTCCTCGGTCGTGAAGAAGCCGGAGAGGCCGACGGCCATCATGCGGCGGACCATGTCGGTGACGGCCTCGGAGCTCCGGGCGCCGAGGCCGCCCAGCCCGCTCGTTCCGCCCGCCCGCTCGCGTTCCTTCGCCATCCGCACACTCCGCTCTAGTAGACTCGGCGCATGTCGTTCGCGGTTCGCGACATCATGACGCGCAAGATCGTGACGATCAGCGTGAGCGAACGGCTCTCGACGGTGCAAGATATCATGACGCTGGGTGGCGTCCGGCACATCCCGGTCGTCCGCGGCGGCGAGCTCGTCGGCGTCGTGACCGAGCGCGATCTGCTGCGCACGTCGCTGTCGACGTTGAGCGAGTTCGGCGCGGACCATCGCCGCGCGTTCCTGCACGCGATCGAGATCGAGCGCGTGATGTCGTCGCCGCCCATCACGATCCGCGAGAGCGAGCCCGTGCGCGAAGCCGCGCGCGTGATGGCGGAGCGAAAGATCGGCTGCCTTCCCGTCCTCGACGACGGCGGTCGCTTCGTCGGGCTCGTGACCGAGACCGACGTGCTGCGCCACTTCGCGGGCCTGTCGCCCACGGCGGGGTGACGCGATTGCAGCTCCCTCGGGGGCCGTGTACGTTGCTGCCCTCGGGGGTTCTCGGTCGGGTCCGACCGGCGCGAGGAGCGAGATGATCGAGTCGATCCTGGTCGGCACGGACGGGTCCGAAGCCGCCGCGAGCGCCGAGCGCTTCGCGATCTCGCTCGCGGCCCGGCTCCGCGCGCGGATCGCCGCGTGCACGGTCGTCGAGGATCGCGACGTGCGCGCGCCGGACGACGGCGGCCTCGGAACCCCCGGCTTCCCCGATGCGGCCCTCGCCACCTACTACCGCGCGCGCGCCGAGGCGACGGCGCGTCGCTTCGGCGAGCGCGCGCGCGAGGGCGGCGTGCAGGGCGGCTGCGAGATGCAGCAGGGCGTCGCCGCCGACGCGCTCGTCGCGCGCGCCCGCTCGGCGTCGCTCTGCGCGCTCGGCCGGCGCGGGAAGGGCGACTACGCGGGCGCGGCCCTCCTCGGCTCGACCGTCGACGCCGTCCTTCGCACGACGTCGCGCAGCGTCGTCGTCGTCCCGCCCGGCGCGCCGACGCGCGGCGCGATCGTGCTCGGCTTCGACGGCTCGCCGGGCTCGCGGCTCGCCGCGCAGGTCGCCGTCGACCTCGCGAACGGGCTCGGCGAAGCGGTCCACGTGTTCGTCGACTCGAAGGACAAGGGGCGCGCCGTCGCGCGCTTCGACGAGGTGCGCGAGCTCGTCGGCGGCCTGTCGGTGCCCGTTCGCGAGGCCTCCTCCACGCTCGGCCGCCCCGACGTGAAGATCGTCGACACGGCGACCGAGGCCGCGGCGGGGCTGATCGTGATGGGCGCCTACGGTCGCAACCGCATCACGGAGTGCTTCATCGGCAGCAACGCGGCCGCGGTGGCGCGCACATCGCCGGTGGCCGTCCTCCTCGTTCGTTAGTCGTGAGCGCGCGCGCCGCGACGCCCGACGCTCCGTCGCTCCGGCTGGCCGAGCTGGCCGAGGCGCTCGACTGCGAGCTCGTGGGCGATGGCGACGCGCGGGTGTGCGGCGTCGCGTCGCTCGCGGATGCCGGGCCCCTCGACCTCGCCTTCGCCCGCTCGCGGCGCTTCGCGGACGCGCTCGCCGCGACGCGCGCGGGCGCCGTGATCGTCGCGCCCGACCTCGACCCGGGCGCGCGGCCGGCGCTCCGCTCCACCGACCCGACGCGCGACTTCGCGCGCGCTGCCGCGCTGCTCGCGCAGGCGGCGCGCCCGCCGGCGGGCGTGCACGCGCGCGCCGTCGTCGACCCCGACGCGCGCGTCGACCCGACGGCCTCGGTCGGCGCGAACGCCGTGGTCGGCGCCCGCGCGCGCGTCGGCGCGCGCACGGTGCTGCACGCCAACGTCACGCTCTACCCCGACGTCGAGGTCGGCGCCGACTGCGAGCTGCACGCGGGCGTCGTCGTGCGCGAGGGGACGCGCATCGGCGATCGCGTGCGCATCCAGCCCGGTGCGCTCGTCGGCGGCGATGGCTTCGGCTTCCTGCCGACCGAGAACGGGCTGCCCGAGCGCGTGCCGCAGCTCGGGCGCGTCGCGATCGAGGACGACGTCGACATCGGCGCCGGCGTCGCGATCGACCGCGCGACGCTCGGCGAGACGCGCATCCGACGCGGCGCGAAGATCGACGACCTCGTCATGGTCGGGCACAACTGCGACATCGGAGAGGGCGCGATCGTCGTCGCGCAGAGCGGGCTCGGCGGGAGCACGCGCATCGGCGCGCGCGCCATCCTGATGGCGCGCGTGGGAGCGGCGGGCCAGCTCGAGGTGGGCGAGGGCGCGTTCGTCGGCGCGCGCGCGGGCCTGCACGGCGACGTCGCGGCGGGGGCGCGCGTGTTCGGGAGCCCCGCGGTCGAAGGGCGCGCGTGGCACCGCGAGATCGGCGCGCTGCGGCTCCTGCCCGCCGCGCTGCGACGGCTGCGCCGGCTCGAGCGGCGGCTCGGCCTGCGCGGGGTCGACGACCCCCCGCGCGGCGGCCCGCGCGAGGGGCCCGGCGCTCCGTCCGGAGACGACGCGTGATCGACGTGCGCGCGACGCGGCTCGACGCGCTCCGCGACGCCGCGTCGCGCGCGAGCGACGACGACCTCGCGGCGCTGTGCGACGCGCTCGCGCGCGACGCGCGCGCGGGCGCCCGCGCGCTCGCGCGCCGGCTCGACCGGAGGCTCGCAGCGCGCGCCGCGGAGCGCGCCCGGCTCGAACGTCTCCTCGCGCTCCGCGAGGCGCTTCGCGCGCGCGGCTTCCGCTGCGTCGCCGGCGTCGACGAGGTCGGCGTCGGGCCGCTCGCGGGCCCGGTCGTCGCGGCGGCGGTCGTGCTGCCCGCGCGCGTCGATCCGGCGCGCCTCGCCGGCCTCGACGACTCGAAGCGGCTGTCGGCGGCCGTGCGCGAGCAGCTCGACGCCGCGATTCGCGAGAGCGGCGCCGCCGTCGGCATCGGATGCGTCGAGCCCGACGAGATCGATCGGCTCGACATCTACCGCGCGTCGCTCGAGGCGATGCGCCGCGCGGTGGTGGCGCTGCGCGAGGCGCTCCCCGTCGACCACCTGCTCGTCGACGCGCGCGTCGTGCCGGGCGTGCGAGTCGCGCAGACGTCGATCGTCAAGGGCGACGCGCGTGACGCGTCGATCGCCGCGGCGTCGATCGTCGCGAAGGTGCACCGCGACGCGCTCATGCGCGCGTTCGACGAGCGCCACCCGGGCTACGGGTTCGCGCGCCACATGGGCTACGGCACGGCGCAGCACCTCGCCGCGCTGCGCGCGCTCGGCCCCTCGCCCATCCACCGTCGCTCCTTCGCGCCGGTCGCGGCGGCGCGGCGCGCATGACGTCGCTCCCGCGCCTGCGCGCCGCGCCGGAGGACTTCCGGGTCGAGGAGGTGCCGCTCTACGCCCCGTGCGGCGAGGGCGAGCACACCTACGTGTGGATCGAGAAGCGCCTGCGGACGACGGAGGAGGTCGCGCGCGAGCTCGCGCGGGCGGCGGGCGTCCCGCCGCGCGACGTCGGCTATGCGGGGCGCAAGGATCGCGTCGCCGTGACGCGACAGTGGATGTCGGTGCGCGCGCTCGAGCCCGACGCCGCGCGCGCGCTCGAGCTGCGCGGCGCACGCGTGCTCGAGGCGGTGCGCCATCGCAACAAGCTGCGCACCGGGCACCTGCGCGGGAACCGCTTCGACCTGCTCGTGCGCGACGTCGATGCCGAGGCGCTCGCGCGCGCGGAGCGGGAGCTCGAGCGGATCGCGCGCGAGGGGATGTCGAATCGCTTCGGCGGCCAGCGCTTCGGGCGCGACGGCGACAACGCGCAGCGCGCGCTCGCGCTGCTCCGCGGCGGCGCGGCGCGGGCGCGGGGCGACCGGCGCGAGCAGCGCTTCCTGCTGTCGGCCCTCCAGTCGGCCGTGTTCAACGAGTTCCTCGAGGAGCGCTGCGCGCGCGGGCTCGGGCCGGGCGAGCTCGAGCGCGGCGACGTCGCGGTGCTGCACGCGTCGGGCGGGATGTTCGAGGTCGAGGACGTCGAGCGCGAGCGCGAGCGCGCGGCCCGCTTCGAGATCAGCGCGACCGGGCCGATGTTCGGCGCGCGCATGATGCCGGCGGGCGGCGAGGTGCGCGCGCGCGAGCTCGCACTGCTCGAGCGCTGGGGGGTGCCGCCCGGGCCCGGCCTCGCGCCGCCGCGCGGCATCCGGCTCGACGGGACGCGACGCGCGCTGCGCGCCCGCGTCGGCGACGCGTCGCTCGAGCCGGTCGAGCCCGGCGTCGCGCGGCTGCGCGCGGCGCTGCCGCCCGGTGGCTATGTCACCGTCCTCGTCGAGGAGCTCTTCGGAGGCTTCTGCGAGGATCGGGCGCCGGCGGTATGCTGAGCCGCCGGCCGACGGTCGTCGCCCGTCCGTCGGCATCCGACCCTCGGCGACGGTCCGTCGCGCCCGCGGAGGAGAGCCCATGCGCATCGCCAGCAACGTGTGCGAGCTCGTCGGTCGCACGCCGCTCGTCCGCCTCAACCGCGTGACGGACGGCGTCGACGCCACCATCGTCGTCAAGCTCGAGAGCCGCAATCCGGCCGCGAGCGTCAAGGACCGCATCGGCGTCGCGATGATCGACGCCGCCGAGCGCGAGGGGCGCATCACGCCCGGCAGGACGACGATCGTCGAGCCGACGAGCGGCAACACCGGCATCGCGCTCGCCTTCGTCGCCGCCGTGCGCGGCTACGCCTGCATCCTCGTCATGCCGGACACGATGAG
This sequence comes from Myxococcota bacterium, assembly GCA_041389495.1. Taxonomy (NCBI): domain Bacteria; kingdom Pseudomonadati; phylum Myxococcota; species Myxococcota bacterium. The sequence continues at coordinate 784,951 of JAWKRT010000001.1, forward strand.
CCCGGAGCGCCGCGCCACGCTGCGCGCGTTCGGCGCGAAGCTCGTGCTCACGCCCGGCGCGCAGGGCATGAAGGCGGCGGTCGAGAAGGTGAACGAGATCGCGAAGCGCACGCCCGACTCCTTCGTCCCGATGCAGTTCGAGAACCCGGCCAACCCGGAGGTGCACCGCAACACGACGGCGGTCGAGCTCTGGGAAGACACGGACGGGGCGATCGATGCCTTCGTCACGGGCGTCGGCACGGGCGGCACGATCACGGGCGTGGCCCAGGTGATCAAGCCCAGGAAGCCGGGCTTCCAGGTGATCGCGGTCGAGCCCGAGGAGAGCGCCATCCTGTCGGGCTGCGCGCCGGGGCCGCACAAGATCCAGGGCATCGGCGCGGGCTTCGTGCCTCCCGTGCTCGACACGAACCTGCTCGACGGCGTCGTCACCGTCCCGAGCGTCGATGCGCTCGACATGGCGCGCCGCCTCGCGCGCGAAGAGGGCATCCTGTGCGGCATCTCGTCGGGCGCCAACGTGCTGGGCGCGATCAAATACGCGCTCAAGCCCGAGAACCGCGGCAAGCTCGTCGCGACGACCGTCTGCGACTTCGGCGAGCGCTACATCCAGACCGCGCTCTTCGACGACTACCGCTACGAGGGGAGCGACGAGGTCTGACGCCCGATGTCCGAGCCGCTCGTCCGCCGCTTCGGTGATCTCGCCCCGCGCATCGACCCGAGCGTCTGGGTCGCTCCGGGTGCGGTCGTCGTGGGCGACGTCGAGATCGGCGCGGACTCGAGCGTGTGGTACGCGGCGGTCGTGCGCGGCGACGTCGAGCGCGTGCGCATCGGCGCGCGCTCGAACGTGCAGGACGGCGCCGTCGTGCACGTGACGCGGGATCGCTTCGCGGCGCACATCGGGGACGAGGTGACGGTCGGCCACCGCGCCGTCGTGCACGGCTGCACGGTGGAGGACGGCGCGCTGATCGGCATCGGCGCGGTCGTGCTCGACGGGGCGCGCGTCGGCGAGGGCGCGCTCGTCGGCGCCGGCGCGCTCGTCACGCCGGGGAGCGTGATCGAGCCGCACACGGTCGCGCTCGGCGCTCCCGCGCGCTCCGTTCGCGCGCTCGGCGACGACGAGCGGCGCGAGCAGCGCGAGCGCACGCTGAGCTACGTGGAGACGGCGCGCGTGCACGCGGCATCCGGGGCCTGCGTGCGGGCGCACCGACCGCCGGGAAGGGCCTCTGCATGACCAACACCGAGAGCGCTGCGGCGCGCGAGCAGAAGAAGGCGGAGTCGCGCCGGAAGATCCTCGACGCCGCGCGCGAGATCTTCTTTCGCGACGGCTTCATGAACGCGAACCTCGACGAGGTCGCGGACAAGGCGGGCGTCGCGAAGGGCACGCTCTACCGGTACTTCGAGAGCAAGGCCGACCTGTACGTCGCGGTGCTCGCCGAGAACGGGAAGGTCTTCACCGACAAGATGGAGCTCGCCGTCGCGAGCGGGCGCGAGGGCGGGGGCTCGGCGCTCGACCGGCTGCGGGCGATCGCGCGCTTCTACTTCTCCCACTGGACGGAGAACCCCGAGTACTTCCAGATCTTCTGGGCGATCGACAACCAGTCGGTGATCGGCGACCTGCCCGGCGCGGTCGTCGACGAGGTGACGCGCCTCTGGGAGCAGAGCCTCGAGATCCTCGACGCGGTGCTGCGCGACGCCGTGAAGGCGGGCGAGCTCGCCGACTGCGACACGTGGCTCACGGCGAACATCCTGTGGACGCTCGCGAACGCGGTGATCCAGTCCGAGGGCACGCTCGCGCGCCGCAGCCTGCGCCGGCGGCCCCTCGACGCGGTCTACGACGAGGCGATCGAGACCGTCCTGCGCGGACTGCGCGCGCCGACCCCCGCCTGACCCCATTCCGGGCGTTGACACGCTCCCGGGCCTGCAGGATCGTGACCGGCGGTCATGGCGCGCCGCGAGCGGCTGCGCCGGGGGGATCCACGATGGCGGACTCGGCTCTCGACCTCGCGGCGCGGATTCGCGACCTCGTCGCACGGCAGCTCGGCGTCGATCTCGGCAAGGTCACGGCACAGGCGAGCATCCTCGACGACCTCGGCGCCGACTCGCTCGACGTGGTCGAGCTCGTGATGTCGATCGAGGAGAGCTTCGACATCGAGATCCCCGACGAGGCGATCGAGGGCATGCGCACGATCGGCGACATCGAGTCGTACGTCGCGCAGCAGGCGAGCGCCTAGCGCGGCCGACCGCGCGCGCCGCGGTCGCTCCCGCGCAGCCCCGGCAGCACCTTCCAGTAGGCGCCGAGCGCGACGGTCAGCGTCGCGAGCGCGATCGCGGCGGTGAGGCGCGGCCCGGCGACCGCGCGCGCGACGGCGCGGCCCGCCTGCGCGGGATCGGCGTCGGGCGGGAGCTGCTCGAGCGCGCCGAGCATCTCGGGCAGGATCAGCGCGAGTGCATAGGCGACCGACAGCACCGCGACCCACAGCAGCATCAGCGTGAAGCTCGGACGGAACGGCGCGCGTCGGCGAGGCGGGCGCGTCGGCGGAGCGGGCGTCGTCACGCGGCCATCGTAGCGGCCGCGGCCGTGCGCACGCGCTCGCGCGCTCCGGCGCACGCGACGTCCGCCGAGAGGGCGGGCGCGCTTGACCCCCCGAGAGGCCGTTCGTAGGCTCGCGCGCTCCCGCCGGCCGGGCGCGCGGGGCCGCGTCGCCCGGGCCTTCCGCGTCCCCGTCGCCGACCCCTTCCGGCTCCGAGGTTTCCGAGCATGGCAGCCGAAGCCCGGCGCGCGCACCCGCGGCGCCTGCTCGTCGTCGACGGTGCGAACACGCTCTACCGCGCGTTCTTCGCGATCCCGAGCCTGCGCGCGCCCGACGGCACGCCCACGAACGCGGCGTACGGCTTCGTCAACACGCTCGCGAAGCTGCTGCGCGAGGAGACGCCCGACTACGTCGCGATCGCGTGGGACCCGCGCGGCGGCAGCTTCCGCAAGCAGCTCTTCGACGGCTACAAGGCGACGCGCGACGCGCAGCCCGAGGACCTGACCGCGCAGATCCCGCTCGTGCGCGAGCTCGTCGACGCGCACCGGATTCCCGTGCTCGAGGTCGAGGGCTTCGAGGCGGACGACGTGATCGCGACGCTCGCCACCGAGCTGCCCGACGACGTCGAGCTGCTGATCGTGTCGTCGGACAAGGACCTGATGCAGCTCGTGAGCGACCGCGTCACGCTGCTCGACGGCATCAAGGACCGCCGCTACGAGCCCGCCGACGTCGAGGCGCGCTTCGGCGTGCCGCCCGAGCGCATGCTCGACCTGCGCGCCCTCGTCGGCGACCCGAGCGACAACATCCCGGGCGTGAAGGGCATCGGCGACAAGGGCGCCGCGAAGCTCATCCAGGAATGGGGCACGCTCGAGGCGCTGCTCGACCACGCCGGCGAGGTGAAGGCGAAGCGCGCGCGCGAGGCGCTCGTCGAGCAGGCGGACGCGGCGCGGCTCTCGAAGGAGCTCGCGACGCTGCGCCGCGACGTGCCGCTCGAGGGCGGCCTCGACGCGCTCGCTGCGCGCGCGCCCGACGCGGCCGCGCTGCGCGCGCTCTACGAGCGGCTCGGCTTCACGCGGCTGCTCGAGTCGCTCGGCGGCGCGGCGGAGGCGCCGCGTGCCGACGTCGAGGTCGAGATCGCGACCGACGCGGACGGCGTCGCCGCGAAGCTCGCCGCACTCGCGCGCGGCGGCGAGCTCGCGCTCTTCGGCGTGCTCACGGATGCGAGCGTCGTCGACGCGCGCCTCGTCGGGCTCGCGGTCGCGGGGGTGCCCGACGAGCCCGTGTGGTTCGCGCCGATCGCGGAGGCGGCCGACGCGCAGGAAGGCCTCCCGATGGAGGCGCGCCCCGCGCGCCTCGCGGCCGCCGACGTGCTCGCGCCGCTCGCCGCGCTCTTCGCGGACGGCGCGCGCGCGCCCGCGTGGATCGGGCACGAGACGAAGCGGCTGCACGCCTGCCTCGGCGAGCGCGACGCCGCGCTCCCGTGCGCCGTCTTCGACACCGAGATCGCGGCCTTCCTGCTCGACGCCGCGGGTGCGCGCGACCTCCCGACGCTCGCGCAGCAGCGGCTCGGCGCGCGCGTCCAGAGCTTCGAGGAGCTCGCGGGGCGCGGAGCCAAGGCGACGCCCGTCGACGCGCTCGACGTCGGAGCGCTCGCGCGCTGGGCGGCCGCGCAGGCGGCGGCGGTGCGCGACCTGCGCGCCCCGATGTGCGAGCAGCTCGACCGCGACGGCCTCCGCCCGCTCTTCGACGAGGTCGAGATGCCGCTCACCTCCGTGCTCGGGCGCGTCGAGCGCAACGGCGTGCGCATCGACGAGGCGAAGCTCGCCGCGCTCTCCGAGGAGTACGAGGGGAAGCTCGCGACGATCGAGGCGCGCATCTACGACCTCGCGGGCGAGACCTTCAGCGTGAACTCGCCCAAGCAGCTGCAGCACATCCTGTTCGAGAAGCTCGCGCTGCCGGCGATCAAGAAGACGAAGACGGGCTTCTCGACCGACGAGAGCGTGCTCGAGCAGCTCGCGTTCGAGCACGAGCTGCCGGCCCAGGTGCTCGCGTGGCGGCGGCTCGCGAAGCTGAAGAGCACGTATCTCGACGCGCTGCCGCCGCTCGTGTCGCCGCGCACCGGGCGCATCCACCCGACGTTCCTGCAGACGGGCGCGGCGACGGGGCGGCTCGCGTCGACGCACCCCAACGTGCAGAACATCCCGATCCGCACCGAGGAGGGCGTGCGCATCCGCGAGGCGTTCGTGCCCGCGGAGGGCCGCGTGCTGCTCTCCGCCGACTACTCGCAGGTCGAGCTGCGCATCCTCGCGCACTACTCGGGCGATGCGTCGCTGATCGCGGCCTTCGAGCGCGGCGAGGACATCCACCGCCGCACGGCCGCCGAGGTCGCGGGCATCGACCCTGCGGACGTCACCGACGAGCAGCGCGCGCGCGCGAAGGCCGTCAACTTCGGGATCATCTACGGCTCGTCGGCCTTCGGCCTCGCGAACCAGCTCGGCATCGCGACGGGCGAGGCGCAGGCGACGATCGACGCCTACTTCGCGCGCTACCAGGGCGTGCGCCGCTTCCTCGACGAGACGGTCGCCGCGGCGACCGAGCGCGGCTTCGTCACGACCATCCTGGGACGCCGTCGCTACCTCCCGGACCTGGCGTCGAAGAACCGCGTGCTCCGCCAGGCGGCCGAGCGGATGGCGGTCAACACGGTCATCCAGGGCAGCGAGGCGGACCTGATCAAGCGCGCGATGGTCGAGCTCGCGCGCGCGATCGAGGCCGACGGGCTCGCGAGCCGGATGATCCTGCAGGTGCACGACGAGCTCGTCTTCGAGGTGCCGGCGGCCGAGGTCGAGGCCATGACGGAGCTCGCCCGCGCGCGGATGCGCGACGTCCACCGGCTGCGCGTCCCGCTCGAGGTCGACGTCGGCACGGGGCGCAGCTGGCGCGAGGCGCACTAGGCCGGCCGGCGGCCGGCCGGCCGCGGGGCTACGGTCGATCGCCGACACGGGCCCGCTCGCCGAATACCCGCCGGCCCGTCCCGTCGCAGCGCGCCGTCGTCCGGGGGCTGCACCGAGGAGCGTCTCGATCCCGATCGAACGAGCGCACGACTCCGCCGAAGGCCCGCCGGACGAGGAGGTGGTCGCGAGAGCCCAGCAGGGCGATCACGACGCCTTCCGGATCCTGGTGGAGCGGTACCAGGGACGAGCCTTCGCGCTCGCCCGGCGCATGCTCCGCAGCGAGGAGCACGCGCGCGATGCGATCCAGGACGCCTTCCTCAAGGCCTACACGGCGCTCCCCGGCTTCGAGGGGCGCTCGAGCTTCTACACCTGGCTCTACCGCCTGGTCTTCAACCACTGCCTCGATCTCAAGCGCAAGGACAAGTCGCTCCGCCACGTCGAGTGGCAGGACGAGCGGCTCGGGCCCGATCGCATCCGCGAGGAGGGCACGCCCGGCGCGATCGCCTCGGGCGCCTTTCCGAGTCCGGGCGCGGTCGTCGAGCGCGCGGAGCTGCGCGAGCTGATGGCCACTGCGATCGACCAGCTCCCCGACGACGCGCGCGAGACGCTGCTGCTGCGCGAGCTCGACGGCCTCTCGTACGCCGAGATCGCCGAGCGGCTCTCGATTCCGAAGGGCACGGTGATGAGCCGGCTCTTCTACGCGCGCAAGAAGGTGCAGGCGATGCTGATCGAGGCGGGCGTGACGCCGCCCGCGAGCACGAAGCGCGCGCGCGGCGCGCGCGCCGCGGACGACGGGACCGACGACGAGGCGGACGACGGCGGAGGGGACGTCGCGGACGACACCGACGACACGGACGGCGACGAGGACGAGACATGAGCGAGCCCCTTCCCGACGCGCTGGAGCCGATCCAGCTCGAACGCGACATCGCGCGCCTGCACGCCTATCACGACGGCGAGCTCGGCGCGCTCGCCCGCTGGCGCTTCGAGCGCGCGCTCCGCCGATCGCCCGCGCTGCGCGCCGAGCTCGATGCGCTGCGCGCCGTGTCGCGCGCGGTCGCAGCGGTCGCGGCTGACGAGCGCGTCGCGTCGCCCGCGCCGGAGCGCCCGCTCGACGTCTGGGCCGGGCTCGCCCCCGCGCTCGCGGCCGCCGATGCGGAGCGCGCGCGAGCGCCGCGCCGCCCGGCCTTCGATCTCGGCATCCCGCGGTGGGCGCTCGGGAGCGGCGCCCTCGCCGCCGCCGCGCTCGTCGCCATCGTGCTCGTCGTTCGCGGCGGCACCGCGCCCGGCGACGGTGGCCCGGCGACGGCGGCGCTCGGCGCGCCGGCGACCGGCGTCGTCCGGTACCTCGACAGCGGCGGGCGGCCGGTGATGGTCATCGAGGACCCGGACGACGACGTCACCATCATCTGGACTTTCGACGCGGCCTAGCGCGAGCGAGCGCGAGGGGAGGCGACGTGACGCGAACGGAAAATGCGAGGAACGGACGGGGCGGGTCGGTGCTGCGCGCGCCCGCGCGCGGCGCGTGCGCGCTGCTCGTCGCGATCGTCGCGGTCGCGGCGATCGCGCCGCGGACGGCGGCCGCCGAGCCCACCCTCGACGTCGAGCTCATGGTGAGCCTCGCCTCGGACGAGCCGGGGGCGATCGACGCGCGCGCCCGCAAGATCGACGCGCGCCTCCGCCGGGAGATCCGCTACCAGAGCCTGCGGGTGCTCGAGGCGCGCACCGAGCGCGTGGGCCTCGACCAGGTCGCGACGATCGCGCTCCCGAACGGCAAGCGCGCGCGCGTGCGGCCGATGGCGATCGACGAGCGCGGCGCCCTGCTCGCCGTCGACATCGAGGGCGCCGTCAAGGTCGACGCGCGGGCGAGGAGCGGCCACCTGCTCGTCTTCAGCGCCGGCCGCTTCGAGGGGGGCCGGCTCGTGGTGTCGATCGAGCCGCGCTTCGGAGGCGCCGGGAAGGGCCGGTAAGTACCCGTTCTAGCGATGGATTTTCGAGGGCCGCGAGCGGCTGCGAAAAAAATCGAAAAAGTGCGTCCCCGCCCTGACACCTCGGCCCGTCCGGCGCCACTTACTGTGCAGACAGCTGAATATCCCCTTCCCAGGGAGGCCCCGCGCGTCGCAAGACGCGCGGGGTCACTAGCTTCTGGGCCCTGCTCCCGCGCGGGTCCGGAGCGCGCGGGCCGACGGCTCTCCCGTCTCACGCCGGTCGCAGCAGGTTCGAGCTGAAGAGCCCGTCGCGGTCGAGCCACCGTTGCTCGACGGCGAGCCCGGCCGCGCTCGCGAGCGCGTCGATCTCCGCGAGCGAGTACTTGTACGAGCTCTCCGTGTGGATGGCCTCGCCGTCGGCGAGCCCGACCTCGATGCCGAGGCGGTCGATCGGCACGCGCTGCGCGCCGAGGCTCACGAGGTGCATCTCGACACGGCCCGCCTCGACGTCGTACGAGGCCTCGTGCCGGAAGCGCGCGAGATCGAAGTGGCCGCCGAGCTCGCGGTTGATGCGTGCGAGCAGGTTGAGGTCGAACGCGGCCGTGACGCCGTCCGCGTCGTCGTAGGCGCGCTCGAGCACGCGCGCGTCCTTGCGCAGGTCGACGCCGACGAGCAGGCGGTCGGCGCGGCCGAGCGCGCCGCGCACCCGCGCCAGGAAGCGAGCAGCGGCCTCGCGCGACAGGTTGCCGATCGAGGAACCGAGCCACAGGACGAGCCGCGAGCGGCCCTCGTGCCGCTCTGCGAGCGACCGCAGCGCGGCGTCGTACTCGCCGACGAGCCCTTCGATCACGAGCGTCGGGTGCGCGTCGAGCAGCTCGCGCGAGCTCGCTTCGAGGATCGTGGGCGAGATGTCGATCGGGCGGAACACGAGCGAGCCGTTGGCCTCGATCAGCGTCTCGATCAGCGCGCGCGTCTTCGACGCGCTCCCGCTCCCGAGCTCGACGAGCTCGACGGGCGGCTTCACGCAGCGCGCGATGTCGGCCGCGTGCGCGCGCAGGATGCTGCGCTCCGCGCGCGTCGGGTAGTACTCGGGCAGCTCCGTGATCCGCTCGAAGAGCAGCGAGCCGCGCGCATCGTAGAGGAAGCGGCACGGGATCGACTTCGCGGCGGCCGTCAGGCCCGCGCGCACGGCGGCCGCGAAGTCGTCGCGCTCGCCCGCCGCATGGGAGACGGGCTCGAGGTGCAGCCGCGGTGGGTCGTCGCCGCGAGCGGTGTCGTCCGCGCTCGGGCGGCGTCCCGTCTTCGTCTGCTCGCTCTTCCGTCGGTCGACGCGGTGCATGGGCCTCCCCTGCGAGGGCTCGACGTGCGCGCGGCGCCCACTCTACCAGCCGTGCGCGTCGAGCGGGCGCCGCCGCGCGATCAGCGCGCTCGCGCTGCGGCCGCGCGGAAGAGGCCCGCCGCGATCGCGGGCTCGGCGGGCGGCGTGCGCGCGAGCGCGACCGCGGCGTCGACGTGTGCGGGCTCGCGCAGGCCGACGACGACGGTCGATACGCCGTGCGTGCTGCGCGCGAACTGCAGGGCGCACTGCGCGTCGCCCCGCGTTTCGGGGTAGGCCGCGCGCACGAACGCGGGCACGTGGCCGACGATGCGTCCGCCGAAGAGCGGCGCGCTCGCGAGCACGAGCGTGCCCGTGTCGACGAGCAGCTCGACGACGCTCGCGGTCGCGCCGCCCGAGAGCTGCGACGCGAGTGCCGCGCCTTCGCCGACCGCGAGCCCGTACGGCATCTGCACGGCGCGAAGATGGTGGTCGCCGCTCCCCGCCTCGAGCGCGGCCTCGAAGACGTCGAACACCGAGAGGTGCTCGCGCTCGGTGTGCGGGACGAGGAAGCCGTTCCACGTGCACACGCCGTAGGCCGCGATGTGACCGTGTGCGACCTCGTCCTCGAGCGCCGCGAACGTCTCGACGAGGGCGTCGCGGAAGCCGTCGGGCCCGAGCTCGCGCAGGTGCAGCTCGGGCTCCTGCACGAGATAGAAGTCGATCGTCTCGAGCCCGAGGTTGGCGCGGCTCCGCGCGATCTGGTCGCGCAGGAAGCGAGGCTGCATGCAGTGGCCGCCGACGAGCCGGTCGGGATCGACGAGCCCGCTCTCGAGATACGTGGCGACGAGATTCCGGTGCACCTCGGCGCGCGTCTGCGCGAAGCGCGCGTCGGCGGTGAGCGCGCCGCCCTTCGTCACGACCACCACTTCGTCGCGCGCGACGAGGCCGCTCGCGATCGCGCGGGCGAGCGCGGCGCCGACGGCGCGCTCGCTCGTCTGCATGCGGTCCGACAGCGCGGTGTCGACGACGTTGCAGCCTGCCTCGAGCAGGGTCTCGAGCGCCGAGCGGTAGAGCAGGTCGTCGACGCCGCCGGGCGCGCCCTGTCGCGTTCCGAGTGCCAGCGACGACACGAGGAGGCGATCCGGCGCGCGGAAGTGCCCGGCGCAGGCGGGAGCGCGCGCCGCATAGCGGCGCGTGCCTTCGGGCGTCGCGCGCCCGGGGATCGGGCCGGAGTTCGAGTGGAGGCTCATTGCGCGTCGTCGGGTCGGCAGTCGGTGGTCGGGAAGCGGCGTTCGGGCGTGCGCGGGCGGCCGCAGTGCGCCGTGGCGAGGTTGCGAGTGCGTCGTCCGGGCGCGCGAGTGTACGCCACGCGGACGCGCTCGCGCGGCTTGCGCTCGGCGCGCGGCGTCCTCGACACTCGCCCTCGCGCGCGCGTCGTGCGGGGAGGGACGATGAAGGAGCTGTTCTCGATCGAGGGGAAGGTCGCGCTCGTGACGGGCGGTGCGAGCGGGATCGGCGAGATGATCGCGACCGGCTTCGTCGAGGCCGGCGCGCGCGTGTACGTCGCGTCGCGCAAGGCCGACGCGCTCGATCGCGTGGCCGCGCGGCTCTCGCGTTCGGGCTCGTGCACGCCGATCGTCGCCGACCTCGCGAGCGAGGACGCGTGCCGCGCCCTCGCCGCCGACCTCGCCGATCGCGAGGACGCCCTGCACGTGCTCGTCAACAACGCGGGCGCGACCTGGGGAGCGCCCCTCGAGGAGTACCCCGACGCAGCGTGGGACAAGCTGTGGGCCCTCAACGTCAAGGCCGTCTTCGCGCTCACGCGCGCGTGTGCGCCCCTCCTGCGCGCGGCGACGCGTCCGGGCGACCCCGCGCGCGTCATCAACGTGGGCTCGGTCGACGGCATCCAGGTTCCCGCGCTCGAGACGTACGCGTACTCGGCGAGCAAGGCGGCCGTCCACCAGCTGACGCGCGTGCTCGCGCGCAAGCTCGCGCCCGAGATCACGGTCAACGCGATCGCGCCGGGCCCCTTCCAGAGCCGCATGATGCGCGCGACGCTCGACGCGGCGGGCGACGCGATCGCGCGCTCGGTTCCCCTCCGCCGCATCGGCGAGCCCGAGGACATGGCGGGCGTTGCGATCTTCCTCGCATCGCGCGCGGGCGCGTGGATCACCGGCGACGTGATTCCCGTCGACGGCGGGATCGTCACGACGAAGTGAGGAGTGCGCGACGTCGCCGCGCCCCGGATGGCACGCGCGAGGCGGCGCTCTAGCGTTCCTCGCGCGCGAGAGCGGCTCGCGCTTCGTGGGGGTTTCCGCGCTGTGGCGCGCGCGGCTCGGACGTTATGTTCCGCGCGCTCGCTCCGACGCGGCTCTCGTTCCCTGCGGAAGTCCACCCTCCACGCGGGACGCCCATGGCACGCAACGCGCTGCACGAGCTCCATCGTCCGGTCCGCAGCGCGGCGTCTCCGCCGGCGTCGACGGGTTCCGGATCGATCGGTCGGCGAGTCGGCGCCGAAGCCGACGAGGCGGTGCCGGTCGACGTCGACGAGCTCGAGCTGCTCGAGTTCCTCGAGGCGGATCTGCTCCCGAGCCCCGCGCATCCCGCCTTCCGGCGGCAGCTCCGCGACCACCTTCGCGCGCTCTTGCGCGAGCGCGGCACGCTGCCCGCGCGGGCCGGCGCATGCGCGGACGCCGAGGCCGGGGAAGCGCCGCGCGTGCGCGGCGAAGCCGGCGAGCGAGCCGAAGCGGACGCGTGCACCACGGCGGACGCGGCGGTCCCGGCGGACGGCGAAGGCGGCGTCGACCGGCACTGAGCGCCGCCCGCTCGCGCCGCCCGCTCGCGCTGCCCCTTCGCGCCGCAGCGCGCCGGCAAAGCGCGCGCCTAGCGCCGGCCCCCGCCCGATCGCGCGCGCGCGACGTACACCGCGTGGCGCAGTCCGCCGCGCCCGGGGCGGCGGATCTCGAAGGTCATTCCCGCGCCGCGAAGCCTCGCCTCGAAGCCCGCGTCGCGGTGCTCGCTCCAGAGGACGAAGGCTCCCCCCGGCGTCAGGGCGCGCGCCGTCGTTCGCAGCGCGCGCTCTCCGTACACGGGGTGCTGGCGCGCGCCGCGCCCGTGATGCGGACCTTCGTCGAGGTCGAGCGCGATCGCGTCGAAGCGCTCGTCCGGGCTCGCGGCCGCGCGCGCGATGCGCGCGGCGACGTCGACGATCTCGATCGCGACGCGCGGGTCGAGGACGGCGCCGGACGACACGGGGGCGAGCGGCCCGCGGCACCAGTCGACGATGCGCTCGGTCAGCTCGGCCACCGCCACCCGCGCGCCTGCCGGCAGCGCGTCGAGCGCAGCGCGGAGCGTGCAGCCCATCCCGAGCCCCCCGATCAGGACGCGCGGCACGGGTGCTCTCTCGCACGCGAGCTCCGCCGCGAGCCGGCCGAGCGCCTCCTCCGAACGGCTCTGCCGGCTGTTCATGAGCACGCGGCCCGCGAGCGCGATCAGGAAGTCGCCGTCGGCGCGCCGCCGCAGCTCGAGCCGGCCGCGCGCCGTCGCGACGCCGTCGACCGTCTCCCAGGCTCGCGTCATGCGCGCAGTGTGCGGGCCGCGCGGGCAGCTGTCAGCCCGCCGCCACGCGACTACCTTCGGCGCCGCGAACCGCAGGAGGAAGCCCCGCCCGATGGCGATCTTCGACGACGTGAGCACGCAGATGAAGGACGCGCTTCGCGCGAAGCAGGCGACGCGGCTCGCCGCGCTGCGATCGATCCGCGCCGCGTTCCTGAACGAGCTCAAGAAGGACAACTCCGAGCGCCTCGACGACGAGACGTGCACCGCGCTCCTCCGCCGCCTCGAGAAGCAGCGCAAGGAGAGCATCGAGGCCTTCGAGGCGGCGGGACGCGCGGACCGCGTCGCGACCGAACGCGAGGAGCTCGCGGTCGTGCAGTCCTTCCTGCCGAGCCTCGCCGACGAGGCGACGACGCGCGCGTGGGTCGCCGACGCGATCGCCGCCTCGGGCGCGGCCGCGCCGAGCGACGCGGGCAAGGTGATGGGGGCGCTCATGAAGGCGCACAAGGGCGAGGTCGACGGCAACCTCGCCCGGGCCATCGCCCAGGAGCTCCTCGCGAGCGGCGCCTAGCGACGCGTGGCCGCGGACGCGGGCTAGAGGTTGTAGCCGGTCTCGCCGTGCAGCGAGAGGTCGAGCCCCATCCGCTCGTCGGCGTCGTCGACGCGCAGCGCGACGGCGAGCCCGGTGAGCTTCAGCAGCGCGTAGCTCGCGATGCCCGTGTACACGATCGTGATCGCGGCCGCGGCCGCCTGCGCGCCGAGCTGGCTCGCGACGGTCGCGCCGTCGGCGAGCCCGCCGCCGCCGAACGCGCTCGATGCGAAGACCGCGGCGAGCAGCGTTCCCACGAACCCGCCGACGCCGTGGACGCCGAAGACGTCGAGCGAGTCGTCGTAGCCGAGCCGGTTCTTCAGCACCGCCGCCGCGTACCAGCAGATGCTGCCCGACGCGAGGCCGATCGCGAGCGCGCCCACCGGCCCGATGTAGCCCGAGGCGGGCGTCACCGCGGCGAGCCCGGCGATCGAGCCCGTCGCCGCGCCGAGCACGCTCGGCTTGCCGAACTTCACCCACTCGATCGCCATCCACGCGAGCGTGGCCGCGCACGCCGAGACGTGTGTGACGACCAGCGCCATGGCGGCCGTGCCGTTCGCGCCGAGCGCGCTGCCCGCGTTGAAGCCGAACCAGCCGACCCACAGCATCGCGGTGCCCATGAACGTCATCGTGAGGTTGTGCGGCGGCATCGCCGTGCGCCCGTAGCCGTCGCGCGGGCCGACCACGAGGCACGTCACGAGTGCCGCGACGCCCGCCGTGATGTGCACGACGATGCCGCCCGCGAAGTCGAGCACGCCCCACTGCGAGAACAGGCCGCCGCCCCACGTCATGTGGCAGATCGGGGCGTAGACGACGACCACCCACAGCGAGGAGAACACGAGCATCGCCGAGAAGCGCATGCGCTCGGCGAACGCGCCGATCACGAGCGCGGGCGTGATCACCGCGAACGTCATCTGGAAGGCGAAGAAGAGGGGCTCGGGGATCGTTCCGGCGAGCGTCGCGCCGTCGATGCCGACGAGGAACGCCTTCGAGAGGTCGCCCACGAGCGCGTTGCCCTCGGCGAACGACAGGCTGTACGCGCCGCACAGCCAGAGGAGGCTCACGATCGCCGTGAGCGCGAGACACTGCATGAGCAGCGACAGCACGTTCTTCGTGCGCACGAGCCCGCCGTAGAAGAGCGCGAGCGCGGGGATGTTCATGAACAGCACGAGCGCGGTGGACGTGAGGACCCACGCCGTGTCGCCGGAGTCGAGCGCATCCTCGGCCCGCGCGGCGGACGGGATCAGCGAAGCGGCGAGGGCGATCGGAGCGAGCAGGACGAGCCGGGCGCGCGCGACCGTGCGCGCGGCCGACGACGGGCGATGCGACATCGTGGAATCCTCGGTGGGCGGGCCGTGCGGAGCCGCTCGGCCTCCGCGCCGAGGGCCCCGCGCGGTGGCGGAAACGGCGCGCGATTCTAGGCGCGATCGGGCGGCTTCCGGCTCGCCCGGGTCGATCCGAACCGATGGGAATTGCTCGCGAAACGAGCATCTGCGCGCGAATTGGGCGCGACCCGCGCCGGCTGCTCGAAAAATGAGCGGGCCGGCCCCCGCGCGCCCGCCTACGCTCGCGCGCCGGAGGTGCAATGGACCAGGAGCCCCGGATCGCCGTGTTCGTCGACTTCGAGAACCTCGCGCTCGGCGTGAGGCAGGCGAAGGGGGCGAACCACTTCGACGTGGACCTCATCCTGAAGCGCCTGCTCGAGAAGGGGCGCATCGTCTTCAAGCGCGCCTACTGCGACTGGACGAAGTACCGCGACGACAAGCGGACCTTCCACACGCACGGGATCGAGCTCGTCGACATCCCGCACACCAAGCAGAGCGGCAAGAACAGCGCCGACATCCACATGGTCGTCGATGCCATGGATCTCTGTTATGCGAAGACGCACATCGACATCTTCGCGCTCATCACCGGCGACAGCGACTTCTCCCCGCTCGTCTCGAAGCTCAAGGAGAACGACAAGCGCGTGATCGGCTGCGGCGTGCGCAACTCGACCTCCGACCTGCTGCTCTCCAACTGCGACGAGTTCATCTTCTACGACGACCTCGCGACGGCCGCGGCGCGGCCCCGCGCGAGCGCGAAGCGCGGCCAGAAGCCGACCGGCAAGGACGCCATCTTCGACCAGCTCACCGAGATCGTGCGCTCGCTGCAGTCCGACTACGACCCGCTCTGGGGATCGATCGTGAAGCAGACGATGCGGCGCGTGGCGCCCGACTTCAACGAGTCGCAGCACGGCTTCAAGCTGTTCTCCGAGCTGCTCGAGGCCGCGGACGACCGCGGCGACCTGCAGATCGAGTACGACGAAGCGCGCGGCAACTACAAGGTGCGCCTGGCTCCGGCGCGGAGCTAGGCGCGCGGTGGCCGCACCGGCGCTCCGCGGATCGCTCCTCGCGCTCGGCGCGACGCGTCGGGCGACCGCGCACGGGCCCTTCGACGTCGCCGAGTTCCGCAACGTCGCCACGCACCGCAGCGCGTTCGCGCTCGTGCGCGGCGACGTCCGCGGCGACGAGCCCGTGCTCTGCCGCGTGCACTCGTCCTGCGTGACGAGCGAGTTCCTCGGTGCGTGCGACTGCGACTGCGCGGGCCAGCTCGAGGCCGCGCTCGCGGCCATCGACGGCGAGGGGCGCGGCGTCCTCTTCTACCTGGCGCAGGAAGGGCGGGGCGCGGGCATCGTCGCGAAGGCGCGCGATCGCATGATCGTGCAGGCGAGCCGTCACCGGACGACGACCTTCGAGGCCTACGAGCGCATGGGCCTGCATCCCGATGCGCGCCGCTACGGCGAGGTCGCCGACGCGTGTGCGCTGCTCGGTGTCGAGGCCCCGCTCGTCGTCCTCTCGAACAATCCCGGCAAGGTGAGCGCGCTCGAGCGCGAGAAGCTGCGCGTCGCGGAGATGCGGCCGCTCGCGCGCGATGCTTCGCCGTTCAACGCGCACTATCTCGAGGCGAAGCGCGCGTCGGGGCACGTCCTCGGCACCGCGCGCGCCGACGCGGCGGAGCTTCCGCGCGCGGTCGCGTGCACGACGCCGCGCCCGCTCCACGGCCTTCCCGACGTCCTGCACGTCGCGACCTATCTGCTGCCGGTGGGCGGGTCGATCGACGCGCCCGTCTGGGTGGAGCTCGACGCCTTCGTCGACCTCGCGTCGCGCGCCGAGCGCATCGCGCTGCGCGGCGGCGCGGCGGCGGGCGGCGCGCTGCGCGTCCGGCGGCAGCCCGAGCCCGTGCTCGAGCGGTTCGCGCTCGAGCCCGCGCCGGCGCGCGCCGCGTGGCGGCGGCTCGCCCTCGCCGGCGAGCGGGAGGCCGCGTGGCTCGCCGTGCTCTCGCCGCGCGATGCGCGCGGCGTCCGCCGGCGCCGATGCGGCCGAACGCGAGCTGCGTCTGCTGGCCGCGCTCGCGCGCGGGCCGGCGCGGGCGCGTCGTCGCCGACGCGGTCGCGGGCGAGCCCGATCCCGTCGATGGGCTGCGCGCCGCCGGGCTCGACGCGGTGGCCGCGCCCGCGCTCGACCCGCGTCGACGCCCGGGCTCGATTCCGGGGTCGCGTCCGCATCCCCGACCGCGCCGGCGATGGCGCGCTCCCCGCGCGCCGCGCGACGCCCGTGACCGCAGGCGGCGGGGACGAGCGCGCTCGGCGCTCGCGCGACGCCGGGGGGCTCGCGCGAATCGAGGCGCGCATCGCGTCGATTCCGGCCGCACTGCGCGCCGCGGGTGCGCTCGCCGAGCTCGCGCCGCCGTTCGACCCGCACCGCGCGCGCGCGATCGTCACGACCGGCGTCGGCAGCTCGGCCGCGCACGCGCGCTTCCTCGCGCACGTGCTCGCGCGCGAGCTCGGCCTCCCCGCGCGCTTCGAGCCGACCGGCGCGCTCGCGCGCACGCCGCCGCCCGGGTCCCTCCGCGACGCGCTCGTCGTCTTCTCGCAGGGGCTCTCGCCGAACGCGCGCTTCGCGTTCGCGCACGCACGCGCCTTCGGTGCGGTGGTCGTCGCGACGGCGCAGGGGGCATCGGCGCGCGGAGGCGAGCGCGCGGAGTGGCTCGGCGCGCTCGTCGCCTCGGGCGCCGCGATCGTCGACGTCGACGCGCCCGACGAGTACGGGACGCTCGCGCGCGTCGTCGGGCCGATGCTCGGGCTCGTCGCCGCGCTGCGCATCGCGCGCAGCCTCGGGCGCGCGATCGGAGGCAGCGCATCGGCACGGCCCGCGCTCGCTTTCGACGGCGACGAAGTGGCGCGCCGCGTCGAGCGCGCGGACTTGGCGCTCGACGCGGCGCTCGCGAGCGCGGGGCTCGACCCGGCCGATCCCGCGAGCGCGCGCGCGCTCGTCGACGGCGAAGTCGCCTTCGTCGCGAGCGAGGGCTACGGCGAGTGCGTCGCGCACCTGCCGACGAAGTGGCTCGAGCTGGCGCAGCGCACGCCGCCTCCCGTGTGGGATGGCTTCGAGCTCGCACATGGCGGCCTCCAGCTGCTCTTCGCCGCGGCGGCGCGGCCGCGGGCCGGCGCGCCGCCGCCGTTCGCGATCCATCTCGCGCGCGGAGGCGCGCGCGGAGGTGCGCGCCGGGTCGACGAGGACGCGACGCTCGGGCGCGCGCTCGCCACTGCGCTCGCCGGCTCGGGCGTGCGCAGCGTCGCGCTCGCGGCCGAGGCGTCGGGCCCTTCGGCCGCGTTCGAGCACGAGGCGCTCGCGAACGCGCTGCTCGTGCGCTGGCTGCGCGGCTCGGCGCTCGACCCCGCCGACTGGCCGGGGCGCGACCGCGACGGCGCGCTCTACGCGCGCTCGCCCGCACTCGCGCGCGCAGGGTCGGCGTCGAACGACGACGCGCGCCCGCGCCTGGCGGGCGCACCCGCGCGAGTGCTGCGCGCGTCGGTGCCGAACGCGAATGCGCGCCCGCGTGCGCCGCTCGCACCCGCGCCGGCGCTCGGCCGGCTGCGCTGGCCGGAGGTCGACGCCGCGCCGGGCGGCGCGCACCGCGTCGCGGTGCTCGCGCTCGGATCGGTCGAGCAGCACGGCCCGCACCTTCCGCTCGACACCGACATCGCGATCGCGCGCTGGCTCGCGGCCGGCGTCGCCGCGCGCATCGCGGGCGCGATCGCGCTTCCCGCACTCGAGCTCGGTGCGGCGAGCGAGCACGCCGCGTTTCCCGGCACGCTCTCGCTCTCGCCGGCGACCTTCACGGCGGTCGTCGCCGACCTGCTGCGCTCGCTCGCTCCTCACGGCTTCGCGCGGGCGTTCGTGTTCAGCGCGCACGGCGGCAACCTCGGCGCGCTGCGCGCCGCGCGCGACGCGCTTCGCGCAGCCGCCGCGCCGTGCGCGCTCGTCGTGTGCGACGACCCCGCCGGCGTCGCGGCCAGGCTCGCGCGCGTGGGCGCCGAGAGCGGGATCGCCCCGCGCGAGCAGGGGCACCACGCGGGCGAGGTCGAGACGTCGATCCTCCGGGCGATCGACGGGCACGGCGTCGCGACGCACGCGCTCGCGGCGGGCGTCGACGGCGGGCCGGGCGACGCGCAGGCGCTCTTCTACCCGAGCCTTCGCGCGCACGCGCCGGATGGCACGGTCGGCGACCCGCGGCGCTTCGACGCGGCGCGCGGACGCGCCTACCTCGACGCGTGGATCGACGAGCTCGTGGCGTTCTACGAGGCGTGCGCGGCGGACGACGCGTAGGACGACCGCAGCGGCCGGCTCCGCGCGTGGACGAACGGGATCCAGAGCGCGTAGTACAGCTGGTTGGGTGCGATGCGGAGCGCCCAGCCCTCGTCGACGCCGGCGAGGACGACGACGTCGCACGCCGCCCACAGTGCATAGTAGGCGGCGACGTAGCCGAGGCAGCTTCGCAGGAAGTCCGCGAGGCGCGCATCGCCGCCCGCCGCGCGCGGCACCTCGCGGCGCGCGAGCACGCTCGCCAGCGCGACGAAGCCGAGCTCGTAGACGAGCCACATGCCCTGGCCCGGCAGGCTCGGGTCGAGTGCGCGCGCGGCGCCCCAGATCGCGCCGGTCGCGATCGGGACGACGAGCACGAGGCCGAGCGCGCGCGGCCCCCACGCGGAGGCGGGCTCGCCGCGCATCGACGCGCCGAGACCGAGCACGAGCACGAGCACGCGGAGATCGCCGAGCAGCACGAACGCGAACATCACGGCCGTCGCGCCGAAGCCGTCGCTCCACCCGAGCGCGCGGACGATGGGCCCGCCGACGATGGGATCGAGCATCGTCTCGACCGCCCATGCGACGGTGTAGACGGAGAGGAAGCGCGCGGCGCGCGCGCGGGCGACGTCCGCACCGCCGTCGCTCGCGACGGATCGCGGCGACGGTGCGCACGCGCGCACGCCGCGATAGGCGAGGAACGCGAAGGGCGCGACCAACAACGCCCAGAGCGACTGCAGGTCACCGGCGTAGAACGCGTGCCACGTCGACATGTCGCTTGCGAGTCTAACAGGGCGGATTCGCGCCACTTCGCATCCGATCGCGCGACTCACCGGCGCGGGCGCGCGAGATTCCGCGAGGAACGCGCGGCGCCGGGCGTAGAATGCGCGCCGCTCGCTCGGCAGCGGACGATGCCGGGCGCGCGCTCGCCGGCGGCACGGATGGAGCCGCCGCGGCGCGGCGGCCGCGTGGGGTCGCCAGCCGCTCGGGCGCGCGCCGGTGACGAGCGAGCCAGTGCGAGGAGGAACGGCGTGGCGCGAGGCACGGTGAAGTGGTTCAGCGATCAGAAGGGATACGGGTTCATCGAGCCGGAGGACGGGACCAAGGACATCTTCGTCCACTACTCCGCGATCGAGGGCGACGGCTTCCGGACGCTGCACGAAGGGCAGGCCGTCCAGTTCGAGACCGGCGACGGTCGCAAGGGACCCGAGGCCCGCAACGTGAAGATCGCCGCGGGCTGAACGGCGGTCGATCGAGAGCGACGGGCCCCGGCGTGCGCCGGGGCCCGTCTTCGTCGGGGAGCACGCGCGCGCGATGAAGGGACTCGTCTACCACGGGCACGAGGACGTGCGCTTCGAGTCGGCGCCCGACCCGAAGATCGAGGACGCGCACGATGTCGTCGTGCGCATCGAGAAGACCGCGATCTGCGGCTCCGATCTCCACTTCTGGCACGGCGAGGCGATCGCGGGCCTGCCGCCCTTCCTGCTCGGGCACGAGTTCGCGGGTGTCGTCGAGGACGCGGGGAGCGCGGTCGAGCGCTTCCGCAAGGGCGATCGCGTGCTCGTGTCGTGCACGGTCGGCTGCGGTCGCTGCGACGAGTGCCGCGACCACCGGTACGGCGGCTGCTCGACGCTGACGGGCGGCATCCCCTACTCGAACGTCTTCGGCAATCCGCTCCGACAGGGCGGGCAGGCCGAGGCCGCGCGCGTCCCGTTCGCGGACGCGAACCTCTTCCGCGTTCCCGACGGCATGGACTACGAGCGCGGCCTCTTCCTGACGGACGTGCTGCCCACCGGCTACATGGGTGCGGAGCTGGCGGAGGTGGGGCCGGGCGACGTCGTCGTCGTCTTCGGCTGCGGGCCGGTCGGCACCTTCGCGCAGCGCGGCGCACAGCTGCGCGGCGCGTCGCAGGTGTTCGCCGTCGACCTCGACGACGCGCGTCTCGCGCGCGCCCGCGCGCGCGGCTGCACGCCCGTGAATCCGCGCACGCAGGACGTGAAGGAGACGGTGCGCGAGGCGACGCGCGGCCGCGGCGCCGACTGCGCGATCGAGGCGATCGGCCTGCCGTCGCTCGTCGCGCAGGCGATCGACGTCGTGCGCTTCGGCGGTCGCGTCGCCGTGATCGGCGTGATGCCGGCCGGCGACGTCGCGCTGCCGTGGACGACCGGCGTGATGGGCAGGAACCTGACGCTGCGCTCCGCGCTCGTCGAACCGCAGAACTACGTGCCGAAGCTGCTGCCGCTGATCGAGCAGGGCCGGCTCGACCCGACCGAGATCATCACGCACCGCCTTCCGCTCGCGGACGGCGCGCGCGGCTACGAGATCTTCGCCGCGCACGACGAGGATGCACTCAAGGTCGTGCTCACCCCGTGACGCGCGCGCGGTCGGACGCGCGCCCGCACCTCAACCAGCCGGGCGGTCGCGAGCGCGCGAGCGGGCACCCCGCCATCCGGGGTCGCGAGCGCGAGCTGCGGCGCCTCGCCGACGGCGTTCGCCGGCTCGTGGCGGCGACGGTCGCGAACGGAGCGGACGCCGCCGAGACCGCGCGCTTCGCCGACGACGCGCACGCGCTCGCCGACCGGCTCGAGGCGCGCTGCGCGGCCGCGCCGCCCCCGCGCTACGGCGGCGAGCCGCCGGACGGTGTGCTCGAGCCGCACGACGTGTTCCCCTACGACCCCGTGCTCGGCATCTACAGCCCGCTCGCGCTGCCCGTCGAGATGGAGTACGCGGACGGCCTCGCCGTCGGTCGCGCGCGCTTCACGACGCCGTACGAAGGGCCGCCGGGCTGCGTGCACGGCGCGATCATCGCCGGCGCGTTCGACCAGGTGTTCAACGTCGCGAACATCCTCGGCGGCGCGGCCGGGCCGACCGTGCGGCTCGACCTCGCCTACGAGCGACCGACGCCGCTCGGCGCCGACGTCGTGTTCGAGGCGCGCATCGAGGAGATCGGCGAGCGTCGCATCACGACGCGCGGCGTGCTGCGCCACGGCGACACCGTGTGCGTTCGCGCGGTGGGCGTGTTCGCGCGCATCGATCGCGCGCGCGTGATGGCGCTGCGAAGCTAGGCGTCGCGCGCCGGGCCGGACGATCGAGGGGCAGCCCGCGCCGTGCGGGCTGCCCCTCTTCGCAGCGAGACTCCGACCCGGGTCGCGGGGCGCGCGTCGCGCACCGCGTGGAGCGCCGCGCGCCTACGGCGTCTGGTCGCCCTGGATCGGCCAGCCGACGTCGTCGCCGCCCGGCCCCTGCAGCTCGGTGCCGTCGTCGAAGCTCGTCTCGAACACGCCGTTGCCGCCGGCCGAGAGGCAGAAGACCGCGTGGTCGTCCTCCTCCGCGTCGGTCACGCCCGCGACGTTCGCGTTGTCGAGGTAGCGGACGTTGCACACGTACGGCCGGCCCCACGGATCGAGCGGCACCTGCTTCAGGTAGGGCCCGTTCCAGCCCGGCGGCTCGGGCGGCGACTGGCTCGCCGCGTAGATCGGCGAGAGCGCGGCCGTCTGGTTGCGGATCAGGTGATCCTCGAGCGCGCCGGCCGTGCCTCCGTTGCCGCCGCCGTCCCAGTTGCCGGCGCCCGTCGCGCCCGTGCCGTCCGGGATGTTGGCCGCGTTGATGTCGGCGGCCGGCAGCCCGACGAGGCGCGACAGCTCGCCCGCGTCGTTCGGGTTCGCGTCGTTGTTCACCGGCCACGTTCCCGTGTCCAGATTGAACGCGATGATCGCCTGGCCGATCGTCTGCGAATCCGACAGCGCGCGCGCGCGACGTCCGTCGTTGATGTACTTGATGACGAGCGGCGTCAGCGCCGCCGACAGGATGGCGAGGATCGCCACGCCGACCAGGATCTCGATCAGCGTGAAGCCGCGCTCGCGGATTCTCGTTCGGGTCGTCGTTCGGTTCTTCATCGTCGGGTTCCTCCTTCGGACTCGGGTGACGGAGCTCCCGCGCGGGAGCCGTTCTCGGAATCGGGGGTCTGCGCGACGTCGTCGGCAGAGGGCGGCGCGGCCGACGAGACGGCGGGCGCCGCGTCCGCGGCGACTTCGCCGAGCAGCAGCTGCATGCGAGCGCGCACCTCGGCGCGCGCGGGATCGGCCTGGCTCGAGAGCGTGAGGAAGCGCCCGTAGCCCCAGGCCGCGCGGTCCACGCGGCCTTCGAGGTCGTCGACGAGCGCGAGGTTGTAGGTCGCGAGCGCGTCGTCGGGCGCGCGGCGCAGCGCGCCTTCGAGCACCTTGCGCGCGTCGGCGAGCCGGCCGCGTTCGATCAGCAGCGCGCCGTGGTTCGTGGCGATCTCGCCGTCGTCGGGCGCGAGCCTGTGGGCGCGCTCGATCGCGTCGAGCGCGCGCGCGGTGTCCCCCTCGCGCGCGGCGAGCAGCGCCTGGGTGGCCGGCACCTTCGGATAGTCGGGACGCGCGCGCGCGGCGCGCTCGAGCCACGCGCGGGCCTCGTCGAGGCCCGCGGCGTCGCCGTCCTCGAGGGCGAGACGGGCGAGGCCCACCATCGCCTCGACGAACGTCGGGTCGAGCTCGATCGCGCGCGCGAAGGCGCGGTGCGCGGCGTCGGCGTCGCCGCGTCGCGCCGCGGCGGCCGCCGAGTCGAACAGGCTCGCGCTCTCGCGGAAGGCCGCGAGCTTGCGCACCTCGTCGTCGGCGTCGGTCGCGAGAGCGCGCGCGGCGACGAGCAGCGCGAGCGCCGCGAGCGCGGCCGTTCGCAGCGCGCGCGCGCGACCGGTCGCGCGGGGCGTCGGATGCGCTCCGTGCACGTGGGTTCGGTCGATCATCGGTAGGCTCCGTACGACTGGCCGAGCGGCTTGCGCCACCACGGCAGCTCGAGGGACCGCCGCTGCCAGAGCGCGTGCGTCTCCTCGAACTCGCTCTGCAGTCGCTCGGTCACGCGCGCGATGCGCGGCGTGTCGAGGACGGTCGGGGTGAGGAAGATGAGCAGCTCGGTGCGCTGCTCCTCGGTCGACGTCCCGGTCAGCACCTCGCCGAGCAGCGGGATGTCGCCGAAGAACGGGACCTTGCGCTCCTGCTCGAACTCGCGGCTCTGCACGAGCCCGCCGAGCACGATCGTCGCGCCGTCCGGAACGCGGAGCACCGTGTCCGTCTCGCGGATGTCGACGACGGGGAGGCTCCCGTTCTGCGGCTGCGACGCGTTCGTCTTGGGCTGGAGCTCGACCGACGCCACCTCCGAGACGCTCGGCCGGATGTGGAGCGTGATCTCGCCCTCCTCGGACACCTGCGGCGTGACGTCGAGGTTGACGCCGACCGGGATCACGGTCGGGATGAACTCGGTGAACGTCTGCACGACGCCCTGCGTCGGCGTGATCGTCTCGGTCTGCGCGACGAAGAAGACGCGGTTGCGGACGACCTTGATCATCGCCTTGTGGTTGTTGAGCGTGCTCACGCGCGGCGTCGACACGACGCGCACGTCCGTCTGCTTCGCGAGCGCGCGCAGCAGCAGGCCGAAGTTGTCCTTCGCGAAGCCGACCGAGATGCCGCCCTCGGTGAGCACCGGCGCGAGGCTCTGCGCGATCGTCGCCTCGCGCAGGCCCGGCGTGATCAGCCGCTCGAAGATGCCGTTCACGTTGTTGCCCGGGAGCTTCGGCGCGGACTCGATGTCGAAGCCGAGGTCGAAGTCGTCGCCGAGCGTCACCTCGACGATCTGCGCGTCGATCAGCACCTGGCGCCGCTGGCTCTCGGCGACCGCCTGGAGGTAGTGCTCGACCTCGTCGAGCACGCGCGTCTCCGCCGTCACCGAGATGAGGCCCGCCTGCTTCGAGACGATCACGCGGCGGTCGGGCAGGGCGCTGGCGGCGGGAGCCGCCGCGCCGTCGCCGTCCTCGGCGTCGTCGTCGCTCGCCGCCGTCGCGTCGGCCGCGCCGAACACGATGGTGCGGACGGCGCCCTCGATCTCGCCCCACAGGTCCTGCTCGGTCGACGTCTCGATCTCGGACACGCTCGAGTCGCCCGTCGACGTCGAGCCCTGCACGTCGCCGCCGAGCTCGGTGTCCGCGCCGATGAAGCCCGCGAGCGAGACGCGGCTCTCGCCCTTTCGCGTGTAGGTCGGGTAGTCGACGCGATAGGTCCGCGTCTCGCGATCGTGGCGGAAGATGCGCAGCACGTTGCCGCGCACCGCGTAGTGGTAGCCGCGTCCCGTCACGAGCTCGTCGAGGATCTCGAGCAGCGACACGTTCGCGAGGTCGGCGCTCACGAGGCCGCGGACGTCGGGGTCGACGACGATGTTGAGCGGGCTCTCGCGCCCGAGCCCGAGCAGCACGCCGCGCAGCTCCGCGTCCTGCACGAGCAGCGTGAAGGACGTCGCTTCGAGCAGGCGCAGCGCCGGCGGCCGCGGCGACGCCTCGGCGACGCGTGCGAGACGCGGGGCGAGCGTCGTCGGCGGAGGCGGCGCGACGACCGCCGCGCGCGGCGCCTCGGCGTCGGCCGCGTCGTGCGGCGTCGGCGCGGTGGGCTGTCCGAGCAGGCTGCACGACAGCGACGCCGCACACGCGAGCGCGGCGAAGGGGCGGGACGGTCTCACGGTCGGTCCTCCTCGGCGTGCGGAGCGCCGGTCGTCGGTGCGGGGTCGTCGAAGGCGTCGGGCGCGGGCGCCGCGAGCGCGCCGTCGCCGTCGGCGGACGCGCCGAGTGCGAGGCGCAGCTCGCGCGCGGCCGTGCGCAGCACGACGGAGTCGGCCTCGATGCGCAGCAGCTGGTAGCCGCGCAGGACGTCGCCCTCCGACATCGCGATGCCGTCGAGCCACGCGACGCGGCGGGAGCGGCCGACGAGCGTGCCGTCGAGCGACGGCGGCCCGCGGTGCACGCGAACGCCGCTGACCGCCGAGACGGCGTCGGCCTCGTCGCGCGTGAGGAACGGGTTGCGCGCGAGCTCGGGGCTCGGGAGTCCACTCGCGTGCGCGACGACGGCTGCGGCCGCGACCGGCGGCAGCGAGGCAGTGCCCGCATCGTCCGCCGCCGCACTCTCGCCATCGTCGGCGAGCGCGTCGTCGTCGCGGGCGTCGTCCGAGGACGCGACCGGCGCGTCGCCGGACGAGAAGTAGACGACGTTCTCGACCGCGACCGCGATCGCAGCGACGACGAGCAGCGGAGCGACGAAGCGGCGCTGCATCACGACGCCTCCCGCGCGGGCGCGCGTGCGGTGCGGCCCGGGCGCCGCGTGAAGTAGGTGAGGTCGACGCGCACGTGCACGCCGGGCCGGTCGCGCTTGAGCGCGATCGCCTCGACGCGCGCGGGCAGCTCGCCGGACTCGAGGCGTTCGAGGATGCGGACGGCGTCGTCGTAGCCCGCGCGGAAGCTCACGCGCAGCGGCGCTTCGACGATCTCGAGCGCACCCCCGCCGAACGGCTCCTCGACGCGCAGCGCGGGGGCTCCGGCATCGTCGTCCTCGCCGTCGGCGACGCGCGCGGCCGGCGTGCGCTGCGCGACCTCGAGCTGTCGCACGGACGGCGCGTCGAGGTCGGCCGCGACGCGCGCGACGAGCGACGGGTCGTCGGTGATGGCGGGAATGCGCCGCGCGAGCGCCGCCCACTCGCTCGCCCACGCCGCGCGCTCGGCGGAGGACGCGGGCCGCGATGCGACGCGCTCGCGCGCCCACGCGTCGACGCGTGCGGCGGCGGTCGCGAGTCGCTCCTCGATGCGCGCGGTCGCGTCGCGGCCCGGCACGGCGAGGGCGAAGCCGCCGCCCGCGACGAGCACGACGAGCAGCGCGAGCAGGCCGAGGTTCGGGCCGCGCCCGAGTGCGCGCGCGAGGGTCGAGTCAGGCATCGTCGACTCCCGGCTCGCGGGCTGCGCCGTCGGCGGCGGCTGCGCGCGCGGCGGAGATCGCGCCCGGCTCGACGGGCGCGAGCGCCCCCTCGACGCGGAAGCGCACGTGCTGCGCGTCGGCCTGCGACGCGCGCGGGGCCGTTTCTCGCGCGACCTCGTCGACGCGCGCGAAGGGCGCCTCGCCGATCGCGCGCGCGAGATCCGCGATCGACTGTGCGGCGGAGGACACCGAAGCGCCGCCGGCCTCGACCGCGAGCTCGACGCGCCACGCGTCCTCCTCGCGCTCGACCGCGAGCGTGTGGACGGCCGCGTCGTCGGGAACGGTGTGCGCGAGGACGTGGAGGAGGCTCGCGACGCTCGGCGCCGGTCGATCGATCGCGGCGCGCGCGCTCGCGAGCCCGGCTGCGCGCCGGCGCGCTTCGCGCATCACCGCGAGCGTCGCGCGCTCGGCCTGCGCGTCGTTCC
Organism: Myxococcota bacterium; assembly: GCA_041389495.1. Taxonomy (NCBI): domain Bacteria; kingdom Pseudomonadati; phylum Myxococcota; species Myxococcota bacterium. The sequence continues at coordinate 811,677 of JAWKRT010000001.1, forward strand.
AGCTCGCGTCGAGGCGGTCGACCTCGCGCGCGAGCCACGTCGCACGCGCGCCGAGCGCGCCGCCGAGCAGTGCGAGCACCGTCGCGGCCGCGGCGAGGCCGCGGCGCAGCGCGCGGCGCGCGCGCCGCGCCGCGATCTGGTCGAGCACGTCGTGCGGGAGGAGATTGCCGCCGCGCGCGTCGGCGGCGAGCGCCATGCCGAGCGCGACCGCCGCGCCGCCGACGGGGCGCGCGGCGCCCGTCGCGAACGCGCGCCCGGGCGCGCGTTCGCGCGCGCGGTGCGACGACCTCGACCGGCATGTCGAGGTGCGAGGCGAGTCCGGGCGCGAGGTCGACGAGCTCGGTGATCTCGCCCGAGAGGAAGACGCGCGCGACGGGCCGCGCGTCGAGCTGGCCCTGCACGTAGCGGAAGGTGCGGCGCAGCTCGGTGGCGAGCCGCTCCGTCTGCATCGCGACCTCGGCGAGGGCGCCGTCGCGCTCGTCGCCGCCGTCGCCCGTGTGCGCGCTCGACGCGCCGAGCGGCGTCGCCAGCTCGAGGCCGGACGGCGCGTCGTCGTCGCCGTCGAGCGGTGCGAGCCGTAGCTCGGAGCTCGGCTCGACGGCGTGCGGGCGACCCTCGACTTCGGGCTCGGTGCGCGCGTGCACCGAGCGCCCCATGAAGCGCAGCGGCACCTCGCGGCTGAACACCCAGCCCGCGCGATCCGCGACGACGCACGTTCCCGACTTCGCCTCGAGGTCGAAGATCGCGACGAGCTCGCCCTCTGCGAACTCGTGATCGAGGTGGTGCACGAGCTGCCCGAGTGCGAGGTGGCGGCTCTGGATGCGCGTCAGCGGGAAGCCGCGGTCCTGCCACGTGGCGTGGCAGGCCGCGCTCTCGATGCGCGGCACCGCGGTGAGCCAGGCGTGCAGGGCTCCGTCGCGCCCGCTCGCGACCGAGAACGCCGACGCGGCATCGGCGTCGATGCGCGCCGCGAGCTCGCCGAGTCGGCGCGCGGCGACGGCGCGCGCCTCCGCGCGCGAGAGCGGCGGGAGGTCGAGGCGCTCGGTCGCGAGGCGCGGCGAGCGGAGTGCGATCTCGACGTCGGCGTAGCCGCCGGCGCCGCTCGCGGCGAGCGCGGCGAGGAACGCGTCGCGGTCGCCGCGCGCCGCCTCGTCGAGATCGATGCGTCCCCAGTCCACCGGTCGCATGCCGGCGCGCGTCGCCTTCGCGAGCGCCCAGTAGACGGCCTCGTCGCGGACCTCGAGGCACAGGTGCGGTGCGCGCGCGATCGCGAAGCGCTTCGGCGCGGGCGGCGCGCTCATGGCTGCTCCAGCACGAGCGTCGCGCTCGTCGTTCCGCGCTTGATCGTCACCACGTCGCGCACGAACGGTGCGCCCGTGTACGTGCCGGTTCCCTCGGCGCGGATGCCGTGCAGGCCGAGGTGCAGGCCGGTCGCCTGGAACGGGCCGCCGCCCGAGGCCGCGATCTCCGTGCGGAAACCGCCCGACGACGTCGCGACCCACACGTCGACGCGCGTCGCATCGAGCTGCTCGGCCGGCCCGCCCGTGTTGGGCAGGCCGAGCACGGTGACGACGAGGTCGCCCGTCGTCGCGAGCGGGTGGAAGGGGCGCACGAGGTCGTCGGCGGTTCCGAACGTGCGGTCGGGGCCCGCGCTCGTGAGCTGCGGCGTCGCGCCGTCGTACTGGAACGCGATGTTCCACGCGTCGACGATCGCGCCGCCCGCCGGTGCGACGCGCGGCGCGTAGGGACCGTTGAAGCCGTAGCCGACCCCGTCCGCGGGATCGACCGCCCACCCCGGCTTGCCGGCGGGGTCGTTGAGGTCGTCGAGCGACGGCGGCATCGCGCCCATCTCGCCGAGGTAGCCGTGGTCGCCGCTCGCCTCGTCGCCGACCATCGCCGCGACGAGCCGGTCCATGCGCTCGCGCGTCGCCTCGATCCGCCCGGCGCGCACCTGGCGCACGGCGAGCGGCGCCAGCGCGCCGGCGAGCAGCGCGACGAGCGCGACGGCGACGAGCACCTCGACGAGCGTGAAGCCGCCGCGCGCGCGCGCCGTGGCGCGACGCGCTTCGCGTCGCCGCGGAGCGTGGCTGCGCCGGCTACCCATTGAGATTCCCCATCATCTCGTAGAGCGGGACGAAGATGCCGAGCGCGACGGCGCCGAGGACGACGCCGAGCAGGACGACGATGCCCGCGTTGAACAGCGCGAGCGAGCGATCGATGATCCCCGGCACCTCGCGGTCGTAGTAGGTGGCGACGTGTTCGAGCGAGCGGTCGAGTGCGCCCGACGTCTCGCCGAGGGCGATCATGCGCATGACCATGGGCGGCACGAGGCCGTCGCTGCGCAGCGCGTCGACGAGCGTCCTGCCGCGGCGCACGGCGTCGCCGGCCTGGAGCACGACGTCGCGCACGACGCGGTTCTGGACGATCGTCGCGACCATGTCGAGCGCGCGGACGATCGGGATGCCGGACGCGTAGAGCAGCGCGAGGTTGTGCGAGAAGCGGGACATCTCGATCATCGAGACGACGCGGCCGACGAGCGGTGTGCGCAGCACGAGCCCGTGCCAGCGATGACGTCCCGACTCGGTGCGCGTGGCGAGGACGCCTACGGCTGCCGCGGCGATGGCGGCCGCCGCGAGCGCGAGGCCCCACTGCTCCATGAACGCCTGGAACGCGAGCAGGCCGCGCGTCACGAGCGGGAGCTCGACGTCGAGCTCGACGAAGATCTCGAGGAAGTTCGGGAGCACGACCGTCGTGAGCAGGACGCACAGGCCGACGAGCCCCGTCAGCACGATCGCGGGATAGGTGAGCGCCGCGGCGAGCTTGCGGCGCAGGTCGTCCGTCCACTCGAGGTAGCGGACGAGGTCGCGCAGGATCGCGGGCAGGTGGCCCGTCTCCTCGCCCGCCGCGACGAGCGACACGACGAGCGGACCGAACAGCGCCGGGTACGACTCCATCGCGGCGGAGAGCGGCGTGCCCGACTCGACCTTGCGCGTCACGTCGTCGAGCAGGTCGGCGATGGGGCTGTGCCCGTCCTCCTGCAGGTCGCGGAGCGCGGTGACGAGCGGGACGCCGGCGTCGAGCGCGGTCGCGAGGTGATAGGCGAAGTCGATGAGCAGGCGCGTGCGGCGGCCGCGGCCGCCGAGCGACTGCCGCGCGCGTCCTTCGCGTGCCCGCACGAGCACGAGACCGCGCGCGTCGAGGACGTGGTCGAGCTCGCGCAGGTCGAGCGCGGCCTCGATGCCGCGGATCACCCGTCCCGCCGGGTCGCGCGCCTCGAAGGTGAACACCGCCATCAGAAGTCCGCCGTGATCCGCGCGACCTCTTCGAGAGGGATGCGGCCTTCCATCGCCTGTCGCTGCGCGCTCGTGCGGAACGGGGTGAAGCCCTGCGCGACGGCGGCGGACTCGATCTCGTCCTCGTGCGCGCCGCGCGAGACGAGGCGCGCGACCTCGGGCGTGAGCTCGAGCAGCTCGAACACCGCCTCGCGTCCGGCGACGCCGCTCTCGTTGCAGCGGTCGCAGCCGATCCCGCGCTGGAACTTGGCGACCGTGTCCGCCGGCAGGCCGACGTTCTCGAGCTCGTGCGGCTCGGGTGCGTACTCCTCCGCGCAGTGCGCGCACACCTTGCGCACGAGGCGCTGTGCAGCGACCGCGCACAGGCAGCTCGCGATCAGGTAGCGGTCGAGCTCCATGTCGACGAGGCGCCCGATCGTCGCGATCGCCCCGTTCGTGTGGAGCGTCGAGAAGACGAGGTGGCCCGTGAGCGCGGCGCGCAGCGCGAGCGACGCCGTCTCCGGGTCGCGCATCTCGCCGACGAGCACGACGTCGGGGTCGTGCCGGAGGATCGAGCGCAGCCCCGCGGCGAACGTGAGCCCGGCCTTCTCGTTCACCTGGCACTGCGTGATCATCGGGAGCTCGTACTCGACCGGATCCTCGAGCGTGATCACCTTGCGGCGCGCCGCGTCGATCGTGCGCAGCAGCGCGAACAGCGTCGTCGACTTGCCCGAGCCGGTCGGGCCCGCGGCGAGGACGAGGCCCGTCGGCCGCTGCGCGAGACGGCGCAGCGCGTGCTCGTCGCCCGCGGAGAGCCCGAGCGCATCGAGCGCGAAGCTCTGGCGGTTCTGGTCGAGGATGCGCACGACGACGCTCTCGCCGTGCACGGAGGGGAACGTCGACACGCGCAGGTCGATGCGTCCCTTCTCGAAGGCGAACTGGATCTTCCCGTCCTGGGGCGCGCGCGTCTCCGACAGGTCGAGCGCGGCGAGCACCTTGACGCGTGCCACCACCGGCGCGAGGAGCGACGCCGGCAGCGTCGCGCCGGGCTGCAGGTCGCCGTCGAGTCGCAGCCGCACGCGCACGACGCGCTTGTCGGGCTGGAGGTGGAGGTCGGTCGCGCCGCGGCGCACCGCCATCGTGAGCAGCTCGTCGACGAGCGGGACGATGCCGCCGCGCTGCTCGCCGTCGCCTTCGCCCGCCACCTCCTCGGTGGCGCGGCGGATCGCGAGCTCGAGCGCACTGTCGCCGCTCCCGCCGTAGGCGCGGTCGAGTCCGCGCAGGAGCTGGCGGTGGCCGGTCGACACGACGCGCACGAACAGGTCGGTGCCGCGCTGGAGCTCGTCGATCGCGACGATGTCGGTCGGGTTCGACATCGCGACCGTCAGCGTCGGGCCCTCGATGCCGAGCGCGAGGCAGTGGAGGCGGCGCGCCACCTCCTCGGGCACGAGCGCCGTCGCCTCCGGCTCGATCGCGACCGCGTCGACGTCGACGTGCTCGACGCCCGACTGCTCGGCGAGCGCGCGGCTCACCGCGTCCTCGGTCGTGAAGCCGAGGTCGGCGAGGATCACGCCGAGCTTCGCACCGGTCTTCGCCTGCTCGGCGAGCGCGATGTCGAGCTGCTTCGCCGTGACGACGCCGGCGTCGATCAGGATCTCGCCGATCTTCATGCATCACCCGCGCGACGGCGCGATTCCGCCGTCGGCGCACCCCTTCCGTCCGGGCTTCAATCGGCCTGCGCGCCGGGATCTAAAGGGTTTCGTGGGGGTCGACGTGCGTGCGCGTCGACCGGCGCGCGGCGAGGCAAGTCGCGGGCGCGCGGAGCGAATCGCCGTCCGCGCCGTCGGTGGGCGGGCCGGCGACGTGCGCCCCCTCTGCGCAATGGACTACGCAGGAGACCGCACGCGGGTCTGGGGAAAACTAACGAGGCGCGGCGTTGCGGTAGATGGCGAGGAGCTGCCCGCCCGAGCGGCGGATCTCGAAGACGGGTGCCTCGGTGCGCGCGACGTCGGCGAGCGGCGGGCTCCAGTAGGCGCGCCGCGACATCACCACGAGGTAGCGGGGCCGGTCGGTCGCGCGCCACTCGCGCACGCCGGCCTCGCGGACGGGAAGGTCGAGTTCGTGTTCTGCGAGCGCCGCGAACTGCGGAACGACGACCTCGGCCGTCGGCTCCGCGTGCTTCGCCAGCCAGCGCGCGGCCTCGAGGTAGCTCTGGCCCCAGTACTCGATCTCGAACGTCGCGTCGGTCGGGCCGCGGGCGAGCAGGCGCGCGACGGGGTTCAGGAAGGCGTTCGCGTACGGGTGGACGGCGACGACACCCGCTACCGCCAGCGCGAAGGGCGCGAGCGCCGCGACGCGGCCGACGCGACCGCGCTCCCAGGCCCAATCTGCTCCTGCGCCCGCGAGCAACGCGACGCCGGGCAGCGCGACCAGGAAGTGGCGCACGCCGTCGTAGCGCGACCACACGACCGCTTCCGCGAGCGCGTAGCACGCGCACCAGAGCGAGCCGAGCACGGCGGCGCGCCGCGCGCCTTCGGGCGCACCGCGCGCGCGCACCGCCGCGATTCCCGCCGCGACGAGAGCGAGCACCGACAGCGGCGTCGACGCGAGCAGCAGCACGAACCGGTAGTGCCACGGCACCTCGTTCGCGGGCAGCACGCGCCCGAGGTAGAGCACGGGGATCGTGAACACCTTGGTGCCGACGTCGTGCAGCGCGCCGGTGAGCCGCTCGAGCGGTGCCGGCCAGAGCCACGGCCAGAATGCGAGCGCGGCGCCGAGCCCGACGGCGAGCGCGACGACGTGGGCGGCGACGTGCCGGCGCGTCGGCCGCTCGGTCGCCGCGATCGCGTAGAGCCACGCGGCCGCGAGCCCGAAGACGGCGTGGACGCGCGTGGTCAGCGCGAGGCCGATCGCGAGGCCGGCGATCACCGCGTCGCGCGGGCGCGCGCCGCGCGCCGCGCGCAGCAGCGCCAGCGCGGCCAGCACGAGCGCGAACGTGGCGGGCAGGTCCTTCGGGTTGTTCTGCGCGTGCGCGACGAAGGGCGGGAGCGTCGCGAGGGCGAGCGCGGTGAAGAGCGCGCCGCGCGCGCTCGCACCGGCCGCGCGCGCGAGGCGCGCCAGCGCGAAGACCGTCGCCGAGGCGAGCGCGAGCTGTGCGAGGTGAAGCGCGCGCAGAGCGTCGTCGAGCCCGGCGGCGGCGAGCGCGCGGATCGCGAGCGCGCGCAGTGTGTCGAGCGCGAAGTAGTAGCCGGTGAGCTCGTGGAAGCTCCACGCGGGCGCGGGCCGCCCCGCGACCCAGGCCGCGACGATCTCGAGGTTCCGCTGCCCGGCGCGCAGCGTCTCGAGCTCGTCCGCCGTCGCCCCGACGTCCGGGCTCGCGAGCACACCGAGCGCGAAGAAGGCGAGGGCGAGCGCGGCGGGCCCGATGGCGTCGCCCGCGCGCGCGCCGCCGTCGCGCGCCCGCGTCGGCGGCGCGGCGGCGTCGGGTGCGTTCGCGTCGTCGTCGGCCGCGGGCGTCACGGCGGCGAGCATACCCGTGCCGCGCGTGCGCGGCGCCGCGCGCGGCGCCCCACGCGCCGCGCGCCTCGAACGTGCTTGAATGGGCGCCTTCGGTCGGACGCGGCGCCGGCCACGACCCCGGCCACTCTGCCGATGAGGAGCGTGCACGAGCGATGACGACGACGACGGGCTTCTGGGCGATCGCGGCGGAGACGCCCGATCGCATGGCGATCGCCGACCCCGCCTACCGCGAGGTCTCGTACGGCGAGCTCTTCGAGCTGACGAACCGCCTGTCGAAGGGGCTCGCCGCGCTCGGGCTCCGGCGCGGCGACCACATCGCCACCACGCTCCCGAACGGCATCGAGCAGGTCGCGCTGTGCCTCGCCGCCTTCCAGAGCGGCTACTACATCACGACCGTCAACTGGCACCTCGTCGGGCCGGAGATCGCGTACATCCTCGGCGACGCCGAGACGAAGGTCTACGTCACGCACGAGCGCTTCGCGCACGAGTCGCAGCGCGCGGTCGAGGAGGCCGGGCTGCCCGAGAGCGCGCGCTTCGCGATCGGGGACGTCGCGGGCTTCCGCGCGTTCGACGAGCTCGTCGCCGGGCAGGACGGCGGCCGCCCGAAGGAGCTCTCCGCGGGCTCGTTCATGTTCTACACGAGCGGGACGACGGGGCGGCCGAAGGGCGTGCGGCGCGCGTTGCCCGACGCGCACCCCGACGACATCGCGAAGATGTCGGGCGGGCTCTTCCTGTTGTTCGGGATGCAGCCGCACGACGGACACGTGCACATCACGCAGGCGCCGCTCTATCACACGGCCGTCAACAACTGGACGACGACGTCGCTCCACTGGGGTCACGGCGTCACGCTGATGGATCGCTGGACGCCCGAAGGCGCGCTCGAACGCATCCAGAAGTACCGCGTCACGCAGAGCCACATGGTGCCGACGATGTTCCACCGCCTGCTCGCGCTGTCCGAGGAGGAGCGGAAGCAGTACGACGTGTCGTCGCTGCGCTGCATGATCCACGCGGCCGCGCCGTGCCCGGTCGCGACGAAGTGGAAGATGCTCGACTGGTGGGGCGACGTGATCTGGGAGTACTACGCGGCGACCGAGGGCGGCGGCACGGTCGTGAGCCCGCAGGAATGGCGCAAGTACCCGGGCACGGTCGGCCGGCCCTGGCCGAACTCCGAGGTCCGGGTGTTCGACGAGGACGGCAACGAGCTGCCGCCCGGCCAGAGCGGCACGATCTACATGCGCATGGGGAACAACGAGTTCGAGTACTACAAGGACGACGCGAAGACGAAGAAGGCGCGCCTCAAGGGCTTCTTCACCGTCGGCGACGTCGGCTACTTCAACGACGACGGCTACCTGTTCCTCAACGACCGCGCGAACGACATGATCATCGTCGGCGGCGTGAACATCTATCCGCAGGAGATCGAGGGCGTGCTGCACCAGCACCCGAAGATCCGCGACGTCGCGGTCTTCGGCGTCCCGAACCCCGACACGGGCGAGGAGATCAAGGCCGTCGTCGAGGTGGAGGACGGCGTGCCCGAGGACGATGCGACGCGCGCGGACATCATGGCCTTCGTGAAGGACCAGATGGCGAAGCAGAAGTGGCCGCGCTCGATCGACTTCGCGCCGATGCCGCGCGACCCGAACGGCAAGCTCTACAAGCGCAAGCTCAAGGATCCCTACTGGGAGGGGCACGAGGGGCGCATCGTCTGAGACGAGCGCACGCGCGCTAGGAGCGGGAGCCGAACGCCTCCTGCGTGCGCGAGAACTCGTCGAGCGTCGCGGCCGCGAGCGACTGCATGCCCTGGCCCGTGAGCTTGAGCCGGTCGATGGCCTGCGACTCGAGCCGGTAGGCCATGTTGTCGGCCGACGGTTCGCCTCCGAGCATCATCGAGAGGGCGTCGCCGACGTGCACGGCGCACACGAGCCCCGCGTGCTCGGCGCTCGCCTCCGACGGCGCGTGGTGGTGACGGATCACCTCCGCCAGTGCGGGCGAGAGGCGGAACCGGCCGGCGATCATCGATCCGACCTCGGTGTGATCGAACCCGACGATGTCGCGCTCGGCCGCGCAGAAGTCGCGCGCCTCGCCGGCGTCGACCTGCGCGACGGCTTCGGCCGTGCTTCCCTCGAGCTCCTTCGACACCACGAGCTTCCCGATGTCGCGCAGCAGGCCGCCGGTGTAGGCGAGCGTCGGCGAGACGCCGATGTCCGCCTGCTGGGCGACGAGCCGGGAGGCGACGGCCGTGCGCAGGCTGCTCGACCACAGCCCGGTTCCTTCCGACGCGTAGCCGTCGAGCGGCGTCTCGAAGATCTCGCTCGCCCCCTGTGAGAGCGCGGCCGCGACGACGGCGCGCTCGCCCAGGTACGAGATCGCGTGCGCCACCGACTCGACCTCGCTCGCGAGCGCGAAGGCGGCGGAGTTGGCGAGCCGCAGCACGCGGAGCGTGAGCGGCGCGTCGCACTCGACGATGCGGATCAGCTGCGACACCGATCGCTTCGGGTCCTCGAGCACGCGCAGGATCGACTGCGCGGTCTCCGACATGGGGTGGATGCGCGCGACCCGCGTCTCGAGCTCGCGCTTCGTGAGACTCATCGCGGACCTCCGGAGGTGCCGTTCGGCTCGACGAGAGCGACGGCGAAGCGGGCATCCGACATCTCGAACACGCCGATGCGGGCCGGCCGACTGCCGAGGGGGCAGTCGCCGCGACCGGTCTTCGGGATCGTGAGGTGCAGCGGCGCGCCCTCGGGCTGGACGCGGCCGAGCCACGTTCCCGCGAGCGTATTGGAGAGCTCGCCGAGCAGGTCGAGCACCTCGCGTTCGGTCTCGGCGGGCTCGCCGAGCGTCGCCTCGGCGACCTCGGCTGCGAGGCCGGGCGGCAGCACGAGCACGATCTCGCCGAGCGGCGGCTCGAGCGCCACGATCTGCGCCCAGAGCAGGCCGCGGGCCTCCCAGTCGAAGTCGCCGTCCGGCGAGGGAGCGAGGTCGGCGAACGCCATGCCCTCGAACGCCTCGCGCAGCGCGCCTTCGAGATCCTCCGGTAGTCGTCCGTCGAAGGTCATCGCGTCTCCCACTTCTCGATGCGCTCGATCGCCGCGGCGAGATCGGGCGGCGACACGGGCTTCTCCACCAGCAGGTCGACGCCGCGTTCGACGAGCTCCCGCTTGCGCGCCTCGTTGAGCACGCTGCTGACGACGATCACGGGGATGTGCTGGAGACGCGGGCTCGCCTTGATGCGGCGCAGCATCGAGACGCCGTCCATGACCGGCATGTTGAGGTCGGTCACGATCAGGTCGGGCTCGCGCTCGCGCAGGAGGTCGAGCGCGGCCTGGCCGTGCTCGGCCTCGTCGAACTCGACCTCGTCGTAGCCGAGCCCTCGGAGACAGCGAACGACGATCTTGCGCGCGACGGAGGAGTCGTCGACCACGAGGATTCGCCGCAGCGGCGGAGTGTCGGTGCCCATCGTCAGATCTCCCACGTCTCTCGCGTCGCGGACGTCACCGTGACGCGGCCCGAATCGACGCACACTTCGAGCGTTCGGCTGATCGTTCCGCCGACGTCCTCGGAGCGCGGCGCCAGGCCGAACTTCCAGAGTGCCTTCTTGACCGCGAGAAGGTTCTTCTTCCCGATGTCGAACGAGTCGGCGAGGTCGAGGATCTTCGCGCCGCCGGCCAGCTTCACCACGAGGCCCTTTCCGCGAGGCGGACACCCGAGTGCGGTCATCGCGTCGAGGAGGGCCTCGACGCCCGTGTCCGCGAAGTAGCCCGGTGCGGTCTTCGCCTTCGCCGCGTTCGTCGACGAATCCGCGAGCGCGATGTGTGCCATGCCGACCGCTCGCTTTCCGGGATGCAGGACGACCACGCCGACGCACGACCCGAGTGCGTACGTCCGGATCGACGTTCCCGCCGTCGCCGTCGCGCCGAGCTCTCCGACGCCCAGGATGGTTGCGTTCACTTCGATCCTCTGCCCAGCACGTCGGCGATCGCCTTCGCGACGTCGTCGACTCCGACCTGTCTCTCCACGGCTCCTCGCTCGAACGCCGACCGCGGCATCCCGTAGACGACGCACGACGCCTCGTCCTGCCCGATCGTGCGCGCCCCGGCGCGCCGCATCGCGAGGAGGCCGTCCGCGCCGTCGTGCCCCATGCCCGTCAGGATCACCCCGACTGCGCGATCACCGACGGTCTTGGCGACGGATGCGAAGAGCACGTCGACCGAAGGACGGTGTCCGCTCACGCGGTCGCTCGCTTCGAGCTCGACGCTGAGCACGCCGCGCGCCCGGCGCACGACCATGTGCTGGTCTCCGGGGGCGAGCAGCACGCGTCCGGGCTCGACGACGTCGCCCGACTCGGCCTCCTTCACGTCCATCGGGCAGTGCTGGTCGAGCTGCTCGGCGAAGCGCGCGGTGAAGCCCGCCGGCATGTGCTGGACGACGACCATCCCGGGCGCGGTGCGCGGGAAGCGCGAGAGGACGACACGGAGCGCCTCGGTGCCGCCGGTCGACGAGCCGATCGCCACGAGGCGGTTCGCGGCGGCTTCCGGAATCTCGACGAGGTGCGTCGCGGCCGGCGCACGTCGACGATAGGTGGACACGTCCGCGCGCGCGGCCGCCTTCACCTTCTCGCACAGCTCCTGCATCATCGTCGGCAGGCCGCGCCCGACGTCGCTCGAAGGCTTCGCGACGAAGTCGACGGCGCCGGCCGCGAGCGCGTCGAGCGTGACTTGCGCTCCCCTGCGAGTCAGCGAGCTCACCATGACGACCGGCTTCGGGTGCTGGGGCATCAGCCGACGCAGGAACTCGACGCCGTTCATGCGCGGCATCTCGACGTCGAGCGTGATCACGTCGGGGTCGAGCTCGACGATGCGGTCGCGCGCGATGTAGGGGTCGGCCGCGGTGCCGACGACCTCGATCTCCGGATCGCCGGCGAGGCCCTTCTGGAGGATCTGGCGGACGAGGGCCGAGTCGTCGACGACCAGGACGCGGATGCGCTCTCCCATGGCGGGGCCCGTTCAGCCCTTTCTCGCCGCGGGAGCCGCCGCGACGGCGCTGCTCTTCCGGTGGACGCCGGGCGCGACGAACTCGAACGGGGACCACGAACGGTCGAGCGCTTCCGAGTGCCCGACGAACAGGTATCCGCCGGGCAGCGTGGCGTCGTACAGGCGCTGCACGAGCGCGCGCGTCGTCTCCGGTCGGAAGTAGATCATCACGTTGCGGCAGAAGATCACGTCGAACCCGCGCTTGAAGGGGAGCTTCTCGTTCATCAGGTTGAAGCGGCGGAACACGACGTCGCGACGGAGCTGTGCGTCGACCTGGAGGAGTCCCTTCGCGACGGGCGCGAAGTAGCGGCGGCGCAGCGGCTCGGGCAGCCGTGCCACGTTGTCGGCCGCATAGACGCCCGTTCGCGCCGTGTCGAGCGCGCGGCTCGAGATGTCGGTCGCGAGCACGCCGGCGCGCCAGGAGGCGTACTCGGTGCCGAGGAAGTCGCGCACCAGCATCGCCAGCGTGTACGGCTCCTCGCCGGTCGAGCTCGCCGCGCACCACACGCGCAGGTCGCGCTGGTTGCGGGCGCGATGCGGCTCGATCACGTCCGGGAGCGCCGTCTTCACGAGGAAGTCGAAGTGGGCCGCTTCGCGGTGGAAGTGCGTGTGGTTCGTCGAGATGCGATCGACGAGATCCGACAGCATCGCGTGCGTCCGGTTCGCGACGAGCTCTCGATAGTAGTCGTCGAAGCTCGCGTAGCCTTCGGTCGCGATGATCTTGCCGAGCCGCGCGAGCACGAGCGGCTTCTTGTCGGCGCCGAGGGCGATGCCGAACTCGCCCTCGATGAGCGCGCGCAGCCGGTCGAACTCCCCGTCCGACAGCTCCGGTCGCTTCGGCTCGGCGCCGTCGCTAGTAGCGGTCGAAGTCATCGTCGTCCAGGCGGATCACGATCGCATCGCGGCTCGCATCGCGTTCGGGGCCCGGCCGCGCGGGCGCTTCGAGCTCGCCCCAGGCCGAGCCGGCGGACGGCGCGGCAGGCTCCGGAATCGTCGGCTGACTCGCTCTCGCCGTCGCGGCGTCGCGCGGCGCCGACGCATCGCGGCGCGACGCCGCTCGCGACGCTCCGCTCGTCGCGCGCGCCGCGCCGGACGGGCCTCCGACCGCGTTGCGGACCGCGGCCGCTTCGGCTTCGAGCTGCTCGGCCGCACTCGCCATCGCCTCGGCGCTCGCTGCGTTCTGCTGAGTGACGGCGTCGACCTGCGAGAGGCCCGTGTTCATCTGCGCGATCGCGTTCGCCTGCTCGCGGCTCGATTCCTTGATACCCGACACGAGCTCGCTCGCGCTCGCGATCGAGCGCACGATCTCCTCGATCGCCTCCGCGAGGTCGTGCGTCGTGTCGCGCCCCTGATGGACCTTGTGGACGCTGCCCTCGATGAGCGCCGTGGTCTCGCGCGCCGCACTGGCGCTGCGTTCGGCGAGCGCGCGCACCTCCTCCGCGACGACTGCGAATCCCTTCCCGTGCTCGCCGGCGCGCGCGGCCTCGACCGCGGCGTTGAGCGCGAGGAGGTTCGTCTGGAACGCGATCTCGTCGATGACCTTGATGATCTTCGAGATGCTCGCGCTCGCCGCGTCGATCTCGGCCATCGCCTCGGCCATCCGCTTCATGTGCGCGCTGCCCTGATGCGCGCGCGCGCTCGCGTCGTGCGCGAGCGCGTGGGCGCGCTCGGCATCGTCGGCATTGCGGCGCGTCTGGTTCGCGATCTCCTCCATCGTCGCGCTCATCTGCTCGAGCGACGCAGCCGACCGGTTCGAGTTCGCGGAGAGCTCGCGGCTGAGTCGCGTCACCCGCTCGCTCCCGCTCGACACGCGCGCCGAGGCGTCCGCGACGGTCCGCTGCATCCGGACGAACCGGTCGACGAACCCGGTGAGCTCGCGCCCCAGCCGACCGACGACGCCGCGGCCCTGCGTCGCCTCCGCCGCGTCGAGCGCGCTCTGCCCCGAGTTCTCGACGCGCGCGGCGAGGCCGGCGAGCGGGCGCGTGAACGCGGCGCGCAGCCAGACTCGCGAGCCCGCCGCGGCCGCGGCCGTCAGCGCGGCGAGCAGGCCGGCCGCCGCGAGCGGCCCTGCCTTCGCGGCGACGAACGCCGTCGCCGCGGCGATCGCGGCGACGGCCAGCGCCGCGAAGAGGACGGCTTCGCGCTCGAGCCGTCGGTCATCCGTGTGCGGAGTCATGCGGGTTCCTCGATCCGGACGGCCGCGGGGCGGCCGTCGCCCGTTTCAGTACCGACCGAACTCTTCGTCATCGAGCGCGATCACGATCCCGGAGGACGCCGTCGCACCTCGCTTCGGCGACGCGTCGCCGAGCTCGTCCCACCCTCCGCGCGACGGCGTCGCGGCGCGCGCTGCGGCGGGAGCCCGGGGCGTCGCCTGCGGCGCGGCCCGGTGCGGCGGCTCGACGTGCGCCTTGGCCTCGCGGTGCCGAGGGCGAGCCGTGGTCGTGAAGCGCGAGAGGCTGTTGCGGACGTCGGACGTGCGCTGCTCGAGCGTGCGCGCCGTTCCGGCCATCTCTTCCGAGGCGGCCGTGTTCTGCTGCGTGACCGAGTCGACCTGCGCGAGGCCGCTGTTGATCTGCCCGATGCCCTCGGCCTGCTCGCGGCTCGCCGTCGCGATCTCGGAGACGAGGTCGGTCACCTTGCCGATCGCCTCGACGATCTCGGAGAGCGAAGCCGCCGTCTTCTCCGCGATCGAGCGACCCTGTGTGACCTTGCGGCCCGAGCCCTCGATCAGGTCGGTCGTCTCCTTCGCCGCGCGCGCGCTGCGCTCGGCGAGGTTGCGCACCTCCTCGGCGACGACCGCGAACCCCTTGCCGTGCACGCCCGCGCGCGCGGCCTCGACCGCGGCGTTGAGCGCCAGCAGGTTCGTCTGGAAGGCGATCTCGTCGATCACCTTGATGATCTTCGAGATGCTGCGGCTCGCCTCGTCGATCTCGCGCATCGCGGCGACCATCGCCTGCATCTGCTCGTCGCCGGCCTCGGCCGTCGAGCGCGCCTCGCTGGCGAGCCCGACCGCGGCCTTCGCGTTCTCCGCGTTCTGGGTCGTCATGCCCGCCATGACCTCCATGGTCGAGCTGATCTCCTCGAGCGAGGCGGCGGACTCGGCGGCGTTCTGCGACAGGCTCTCGCTCGCCTGCGCGACGCTCGCGCTGTCGCGCGTCACCTGATCGGCGTTGTCCTTGAGGTCGACCACGACGTGGTCGAGGCCCGCGACCATCTCCTTCAGCGCGGTCAGCAGCTCGTCGCGCTCGGAGCGCGGCGAGATCGAGACCGTGAGGTCGCCGCTCGCGATCGCCCGCGCGACGCCCGCGACGTCGTGCGTCGACTGGATCAGCGTGTCGAGGCTCTGCTTCATCGCGGCGAGGCTCGGCACGGGATCGACGTCGATCGAGGCCAGCAGCTCACCCCGCGCGAGCGCCTGGAGCTGGTCGGCGAGGTGGTCGGCCTGCGCGCGCGTCTTCTCCTCCTGCGTCACCACCTCCCAGGTCGCCATCGCACCGACGTGCTGTCCCTTCGCGTCGTGGACGGCGTGGATGCGCAGGCGGAGGCGCTCGCTGGCGAGCGAGATCGTGGCCTCGTGCGGGAGGTTCGCGGGATCGGCGAGCAGGCCCCGCTGGCGCTCCGGGTCGCGGTGGAACTGGTCGATCGAGATCCCGATCAGCTCGTCGACGGTGCAGGGAAGCAGGTGCTCGACCGTGCGCAGCGTCTCGCGCGAGGCGCGATTCATGTAGCGGAGCACGAGGTCGCGGTCGGCGAACATCATGTTCACCGGGGCGTCCTCGATCATCGTCTCGACCCACGAAGCCGGGAGTCCGGTCGTCGCTCCGGTCGACTCCAGCCACTTTCCGAACGGGCTCATGCTCGCTTCTCCTCGTGCTCGCCGGGTGCCTCTCCGTCGACGTCGTCGAAGAGCAGGCGCTCGACGTCGAGCAGGATCTTCACGTCGTCCTCCACCCGCACGAGGCCGCGGATCATCGACGTCGCCGACGGGTCGGCGGCGCTGCGCGGCGCCTTCTCGATCGCGGCGGCCGGCGCGTCGACGACCTCGGAGACGGTGTCGACGAGGAGTCCGATGCTCTCGTCGCGGACGTGGACGACGATGATGCAGGTGCGCTCGTCGACTTCGCGCGCCTCCATGCCGAAGCGCCGGCGGACGTCGACGACCGGCACCACGGTGCCGCGCAGGTTGATGACGCCGACGACGGCGCCGGCCGCGTCCGGCACGACGGTCATGCGCTGGAAGCCGATGATCTCGTCGACGCTCGAGAGCGCGACGCCGTAGGTCTCGCCGGCGATCTCGAAGGTGAGGAACTGCTCGCGCAGCGCGACGTCGTCGGGCGGATCGACGCGTCCGTATGCGCCTCCCACGCTCGGCTCGATGGCAGTCATGCGGTCTCCGGATGGCGCGACGTCGTCATGCGTGCGGTGCCCACTGGGACTGCACGGACTGGACGTCGAGGATGAAGCTGATGTCGCCGTTGCTGAGGATCGAGCACCCGGACACGCCGCGGATGTGCCCGAGATACGTGGGCAGGGCTTTGATCACCGTCTGGCGCTGCCCGATGATCTCGTCGACCCAGACGCAGAAGGTCTGGTCGCCCTCGACCACGATGACGATGCCGTCCTCGAGCCGCTCGGCCTCGCACTCGATCCCGTGATAGCGGTGGAGCCGCACCATCGGGAGCAGTCGACCCCGGACGTGCACCATCTCCTGGCCGTCCGTGAGCACCGAGACGTCGTCCTGCGTGATCGGGATCGACTCGCGGATCGCGAGCAGCGGGAAGGTGTAGATCGACTCGCCGACGCGAACGAGCATGCCTTCGATGATCGCGAGCGTGAGCGGGAGGCGGATCGTGATCGCCGTCCCCTTGCCGATCTCGCTCGCGATGTCGACGCGTCCGTTCAGCGCCTCGATGTTGCGGCGGACGACGTCCATGCCGACGCCGCGGCCCGAGACGTCCGTGACCTGCTTCGCCGTCGAGAAGCCCGCCTCGAAGATGAACCGGAAGATCTCCGAGTCGCGGAGCTCGCGGCCGGGCTCGGTGAGGCCGCGCGCGATCGCCTTCTCGAGGATCGCGTCGCGGTCGAGCCCCTTGCCGTCGTCCTCGATGACGATCCAGATCTCTCCGCCCTGGTGGCGCGCTTCGAGTCGGATCGTTCCGCCCGCGGTCTTGCCCGCGGCCCTGCGCACGTCCGGCGACTCGATGCCGTGGTCGACCGAGTTGCGGATGAGGTGGACGAGCGGGTCGGCGATCGCCTCGACGACCGTCTTGTCGATCTCGGTGTCCTCGCCCGCGAGGACGAGGTCGACCTGCTTGTGCTGCTTCTGCCCGAGGTCGCGAACGAGCCGGAGCATCTTCCGGAAGGTCGGGCCGATCGGGATCATCCGCGCGGCCATCGCGACGTCCTGCAGGCTGCGCGTGATGCGATTGAGGTGGAGCGCCGCCTTCTGGAAGCGTTCGAAGCTGTGCCCTTCGAGGTCGGGACAGTGGGTGACCATCGTCTCCGCGAGGATCAGCTCGCCGACGAGGTCCATCAGCGCGTCGAGCTTCTCGAGGTCGACGCGGATGCTGCCGCGCGACTTCCGGTCGGAGCCCTCCGCCCGGTCGGCCTTCTCGGCCGGCTCCGGTCGCTGCTTCGCGCGCGCGTCGGCGACCGGCGCGGCCGGGCGCGCGGACGGCACGGGCGGCGTCGGCGCGGCGCCGGACGCGGGCTCCGAGCGGTCGAAGACGAGGCCGCGCTCGTGCTCGGGAATCGCACCGCCGCCGTCGGGAAGCTCCGCGACCGCGGTGCGCAGCACGTCGATCGCGTGCAGCAGCGCACCCGTCACCTTCGCGTCGGGCTGCAGGCGGCTCTCGCGCAGCTCGTCGAGCGCGTTCTCGGCGGCGTGCGTGAGCGTCTCCATGTCGCGGTAGCCGAAGAAGCCGCAGTTGCCCTTCAGGCTGTGCAGCTCGCGAAAGGCGATGTCGCGGTGTTCGACGTCGCTCGGGTCGGCCTCGAGCGACAGCAGCGCGCGCTCGGCCGCCTCGATGCGGTCCGACGCTTCCGCGACGAACGCCTCGAGCATCTCGGGCGTGATGAGCGTCGGGTCTCCGTCGCTCGCGTCCGCCGCGTCGGGCTCGCTCGCGGGCGCGGCAGGGGCGGCGGGCCCGGCAGGCGCGGCGGTCGTCGCGGGCGGAGCCTGCTCGCTCGCGCCCATCAGTGCCGCGAGCCGCGCGGAGATCGCAGCCGCTTCGCTCTCGTAGCCGGCGTCGTCGAACCGCGTCTCGATGTGCTCGAGCAGCTCGTTGACGAAGTCCATCGCCTGGCAGAGCTCGGTGATGTGCTCGGGCCGGAGCGTCGCCTGTCCCTTGCGGAACTGATCGAGCAGCGACTCCGCCGTGTGCGTCACCGAGACGAGATTGTCGAGGTTGAGGAAGCCGCCGCTGCCCTTCATCGAGTGGAAGGCGCGGAAGATCGTGTCGATCTGCGAGACGTCGAGCTCGCCGGAGGAGGCGCACGTCGACTCGAGCTCCACGAGGAGCGGCTCGACCTGCGCGAGCATCTCGCGACTCTCGGTGACGAACTCGATGCAGAGGTCCTGATTGTCGTCCAGGTCCGAGCTCATCCGCCCCTCCGCCGTCGTCGCCGGCGTGCTGCCGAGAACGCGCCGGTCATCGGTGCGAGAAGTGCGCGAGTTGACGCGAAACAGGGAGCATGGAGCGCGAAGAACTCGACGCTCCGGCGTTCTCCCTACCGACGGTGCGCGGTAGGGACTAACGAACGTATTGGGCCTTGCTCGAAGCGTCGCACGATGTCTGCAGACGAGTTGAATTCACGCGCGCATGCGCCGATAGGAGCGCGCGCTCGGCGTCGACGTCGGGACCGGGAGGTGGTGCATGGCAGGCGAATCCGAGCCGCAGTCGAACGGCTCTTCCCAGCTGGTCGCGTTCGGTGTCGGGCTGCGCCGGTTCGGCGTTCCCATCGACGTGGTGCTCGAGATGGCGCCGCTCGGTCAGGTCGACCCGATTCCGAACGCGCCGCGCTGGATCCTCGGGATGATGCGGCTCCGCGAGAGCGTCGTGCCCGTGCTCGACCTGCGCGTCCGCCTCGGGATGCCGAGCCTCGTGGAGGAGGGCGCATCGATCGTCGCCGTCGTCCGCGAGAGCCGCGACGAGCACGCGGCATGGCTGCGCTCGCTCCAGGCCTCGTGCCAGGACCGGCGCGCCGTCGACGTCCCGGTGGGAGCGCGGTCGTGCAAGTTCGCGCGCTTCCAGCTCGAGTTCGAGTCGAGCGACGTGAAGCTCATGCACCTCCTCGAGAAGCTCGAGGCGCCGCACCAGCGGCTCCACGAGGCCGTGCGCGAAGCCGTCGACCGCACGACGTGCGGCGACTGGGACGGCGCGCGTGCGCGCCTCGAATCGCTCCGCCGCACGGAGTTCTCCGCCCTGCTCGACCGGTTCGACGACGTCGAGACGCACGTCGAGGAAGGGCAGCGGCGCATGGCGATCGTGCTGCGCACGCAGAAGCGCGCCGCGTGCATCGCCGTCGACCGCGTCGAATCCGTGGTGGGGTACGAGACCTCGCAGGTCGAGGCGACCCCGCTCGAGGAGGAGATGATGATCGACGGTCGGGGCCTGACGGCCGCTGTCGTCAAGCCGCTCGACGACGGGCGGTTGATCCAGGTGCTCGACGTCGAGCGCCTCTTCGAGCCGTACGAGGGGAGCGAGGAATGAAGATCCTGATCGTCGACGACAGCAGCGTGATGCGGAAGATCGTGCTGCGCACGCTGCGCCAGGCCGGCTTCGGCGGCCACGACTTCAGCGAGGCCGAGAACGGATCGGACGCACTGCAGAAGATCGCGTCGGCACAGCCGGACCTGATCCTCTCGGACTGGAACATGCCGGAGATGACGGGCATCGAGCTGCTCGAGACGCTGAACGGGGACGGGAAGAAGATCCCGTTCGCGTTCATCACCTCCGAGGCGACGGACCAGATGAAGCAGCAGGCGCACGATGCGGGCGCGACGGCATTCGTGACGAAGCCCTTCACCGCGGACTCGATCGCCGCGGCTCTCGGAACGCTCATCCACTGACAGGGACGCGCTCCCGGGCTTCGGGAGAGGCGGAGGACGCGACATGGCGGGGATCCCGCTCCCGGAGGCGCAGGCGGTCGGAGAGCTGCTGGGGCAGCTGGTCGACAAGGAGGTCGTCGTCGAGAAGTGCCCGAAGGTCGACGCCCGGGCCGCGAGCCCGACGTCGGTGTACGTGGGCGACGACGACGCGGTGCGCGCGCTCTGCGTGTGCGAGCTCGAGCTCGCCGCGCACCTCGGCGCGGCGCTCGGCATGATGCCGGTCGGCGCCGCGAAGGACGCCGTCGCCGCGGGCGCGCTTCCGGAGGGGCTGCAGCTCAACTTCCGCGAGGTGATGAACATCTGCGCCGCGATGCTGTGTGCGAACGGCTCGCCGCACGTGCGGCTCCTCGACGCATTCCCGAGCCAGGAGGCCGCGGGGGCCGCCGCCCAGAAGGTCGCGAAGAGCCCCGCGAAGCGCGTCGACTACCAGGTCGCGATCGACGGCTTCGGAGGCGGGAAGCTCGCGTTCCTGCTGGGCTGAGCCGGCGGCGTTCCGGTTCACGCCCGAGGCCCCGGCGAGTATGCTGGGGCCATGACGCTCGCCTCCTCCTCGGCTCCCGATTCGTTCCCGTACTCCGTTCGCGGTGACCTCCCGCTCGTCGTCGAGCCGCGCGGCGACGATGCGGCGAGCCGATCCGTCGCGCGTCTCCACCAGGCGCTGAAGGAGCACGAAGCCTGGGTGGGCGACGCGCTCGCGCGCCACGGCGCGATGCTCTTCCGCGGCTTCGACGTCGCCGGCGCCGACGATTTCGAGCAGCTCGCGCGCGCGATCGACGACGAGCTGAAGAACGAGTATCTCGGCACGTCGCCGCGCGACGCCGTCGCCGGCTCGAGCTTCGTGTTCAGCGCGAGCGAGCTGCCCGACTACTATCCGATCCCCCAGCACTGCGAGATGAGCTTCTGCGCGACGCCGCCGCGCCACGTGTTCTTCTCGTGCCTCGTCGAGCCGGCCGCGGGGAGCGGAGAGACGCCGCTGTGCGACTTCCGCGCCGTGTGGCGCGACCTCGACCCCGGCGTGCGCGAGCGCTTCGTCGCCGGGGGCATCCGGCACGTCCGCAACTACGCGCCGCCCGGCAGCGACGCGAACGATCCGATGCAGCTCAAGGGCTGGGACGAGATGTTCCAGACGACCGATCGCGAGGCCGTCGAGCGGCGCGCACGCGAGGAGGGCTTCGAGCCGTCGTGGACCGAGGGCGGAGGGCTCCGTCTCGTCTCGACGCAGCCCGTGTACCGCGACCATCCGACGACGGGCGAGCGCGCGTGGCACAACCACGCGACGACCTTCCACGTGGGAACGGCCTTCGCCGAGTATCGGCGCATCGTCGCCCTGCGGCCCACCGAGCGGAACCGCAACCTCGCCGCGTTCGCCGAGAAGCTCGACGAGCGCGCGCGCTCGCGCGCGTCCGACGAGCGCGCCATGCACACGACCTACGCCGACGGGAGCGAGATCCCGGACGCCGACATGGAGGCCGTGCGCGACGCGGTGTGGCGGCACATGGTCGTCACGCCCTGGAAGCGCGGCGACGTGGTCGCGATCGACAACGCGGTCGTGTCGCACGGCCGGCTTCCGTACGAGGGGCCGCGCCAGGTCGTGGTCTGCTGGGCCTAGCGAGCGGCCCGCGCGCGGTCACCCGACGTAGGGTTCGACCTGCTTGCGGTTGATGAGGAGGTCGTCCGGCGAGGCCGGCGCCTCCATCTGCCCGTAGGCCACGGCGCGCGCCGACGTGCGCGTCGAGATGATCATGAAGCGCAGCGCGCCGAACACGAAGTACCAGTCGAAGTCGCGCACGCGGTGCCCGGTGCGCTCCTCGTAGATCGCGATCGCGCGCTCCTTCGTGAGGAAGTCCGGAAGGCCGGGAACGCCGACCGCCTCGGCGAGGCTCTGGAAGAAGTGGTTCATCTGGACCATCCACGCGAGGTCGACCTCGCGCGGCCCGAGCGCGGCCATCTCCCAGTCGAGCACGGCCACCGGCGCGAAGTCGCGGTACAGCACGTTGCCGATGCGCGCGTCGCCCCAGTTGAGGACGGCTTCGCCGGGGTCCGAGGGCCGGTGCGCCTCGAGCCACGCGAACGTGCGCTCGATCGTCGGGAAGCGCGTGCCCTCCCGCGCCCACTCGTAGTAGGCGCGTTGATAGGCGAGGTGCTGGTCGAGCGCGGTCGCGCCGTGGCGCGGGCGGTCGAGCACCCGGCGGAGCTCGTCGTCGACCTCGATCGCGTGCAGGTCGGCGAGGATGCCGATCGAGCTCCGCTCGACCCGCGCGCGCTCCTCGGCCGATGCGGCGAGGAGCCAGCCGTCGAACGGGTAGGGCGGCATGTCGGTCGGGGCGACCCCGTCGACGCGATGCATGACGAAGAACGGCGCGCCGAGCACGTCGGCGGAGCGCTCGAAGAACGCGACCTCCGGCACCGGCACGTCGCTGCGCGCGCGCACGATGCGCAGGCAGTCGACCTGGAGCGCGAGGTCGTACTCCGGGAACGTCGGCCAGTCCGTCATGTCCGGGCTCATCCGCGCGACGAGCGCGTGCGCGCGCCGCTCGCCGTCCTCGGTCCACGTCGCATCGAACAGCAGCGTCTCGCTCGAGAGCCCGTTGCCCTCCGGAATCGCGAGCGGCGACACGTCCGGCTTCGCGTCGGGCGGGAGCTGCGTGGCGAGCCACTCGGCGAGCCGCGTGCGCAGCGCGTCGCGGTCGCGCTTCGAGGGAAGGGGCATCGGGGTCTCCGTCGGTGAGGCGGTCGGCGCGCATTGTCGCACGCCCCGCGCCGGCGGGTGCGGCACGCCGCGCGTCGATTTCGCTTGCGCGGCGGGTGGCGCAGCGCCTACACCCAGGGGCTCGCGCGCGCGCGCGCGGCGGAGGAGAGCTTCGGTGGGAACGAGCAGAGGGGCGAGCCGGGCGCTGCAGGCGTTCGATCTCACGGGCCGCGTGTCGCTCGTGACGGGCGCGACGAAGGGCATCGGCCGCGCGATGGTGCAGGGCCTCGCCGAGGCGGGCAGCGACGTCGTCGTCGTGAGCCGCAAGCAGGAGCTGTGCGACGAGGTCGCGCGCGAGATCGAGAAGGCGACCGGCCGGCGCGCGCTCGCCGTCGCGTGTCACGTCGGTGACTGGGACGCGCTGCCCGCGCTCGTCGACCGCGTCTACGACGCCTTCGGCCGCCTCGACGTGCTCGTGAACAACGCCGGCATCAACCCGACACCGACGCCCGTCACCGCGATCACGAGCGAGTACTTCGACAAGCTCATCTCCGTGAACCTGAAGGGCCCGATCCGGCTCGCCGCGCTCGTCGCGCCGCGCATGGGCGCCGCGGGCGGGGGCTCGATCATCAACGTCACGACGGTCGGCGCCTATGCGGGCGGGCCGGGCGTCGGCACGTACACGTGCGGCAAGGCCGCGCTCACGAACATCACGAAGGTGATGGCCCAGGAGTGGGTCGGCATGAACGTGCGCGTGAACGCGCTCGCGCCGGGGCCCTTCATGACGGAGATGATGAAGGGCACGGCCAAGTTCGACGAGCGCTTCATCGACCGCACCGCCGAGGCGACGCTGATGAAGCGCATCGCCGAGCCCGAGGAGATCGTGCCGCTCTGCCTGTACCTGGCGAGCGATGCTTCCGCGTTCGTCACCGGCGAGGATTTCGCGATCGCCGGCGGCATGCGCAGCAACTGAACCCGCAGGAGAACGACCGTGCCCGATGCCATCGTCGAACGCGACGGCCACGTCATGACCATCACGATGAACCGTCCGAAGCGCTACAACGCGCTCTCGGGCGCGATGCTGATCCGCATGTACGACGCCTATCAAGAGGCGTCGAACGACCCCGACGTGCGCTGCATCATCGTGACGGGGGCCGGCGGCAACTTCTGCTCCGGCGCCGACCTGAAGGCGATGTCGGGCGACGCGGCCGACGGCGACGAGATCGACGTGCAGGCGCGCATGAAGGGCGACCCGGACATCGTCTACAAGGCGCTCTTCCGCCACTACCGCCCGACGAAGCCGATCATCGCGGCGGTCGAGGGCGTCGCGATCGCGGGCGGCACCGAGATCCTGCAGGCGATGGAGATCCGCGTCGCGGGCGAGAGCGCGCGCTTCGGCGTCTCGGAGGCGCGCTGGTCGCTCTACCCGATGGGCGGCTCGGCGGTGCGCCTCCCGAAGCAGATCCCGTACACGCACGCGGCGGAGATCCTGCTCACCGGCAAGCACATCACGGCGAAGGAGGCGCTCTCGATCGGGCTCGTCGGCCACGTCGTGCCCGACGGCCAGGCGCTCGCGAAGGCGAAGGAGATCGCCGCCGTGATCGCCGAGAACGGCCCGCTCGCCGTCGCGGCCATCACGCGCACGCTGCACGAGTGCGACGGCATGGAGCTCGACCAGGCGCTCCGCCACGAGTGGTCGTACGGCCAGGCCGTGTTCGCGAGCCAGGACGCGAAGGAGGGGCCGCTCGCCTTCGCGCAGAAGCGCAAGCCCGACTTCAAGGGACGTTAGGCGAGCGGCTTCGCGTGGAGAAGCTCGTCTACGCGCTGTGGAAGCCGACGGGCGCGGGGCCGGACGCGTACCGCGACGCCCTCCTGCACGAGCTCGTTCCCGCGCTCGCCCGCGCGGGCGCCGTCGCGACCAAGGTCTCGGTCGCGGACTCGGCCGTCGCCGCCGGCGCGAAGCTGCGCATCGACGGCGGGCTCGCGCCGAAGGACGCGCTCGTCACGTTCTGGCTCGAGCAGAGCCAGGACGTCGCGCCGTGCGATGCGCTCCTCGCCGCGCACGCGGCCGAGCGCGCGGGCTGGCTCGTCGTCGAGTCGCGCCCGCTCGTGAGCGAGGTCGTCGCCGCTGCGCCCGGCGCGCGCACGCCCGGCTTCTCGCTCTGCACGTGCGTCGCGAAGCGCGAGGGCCTCTCGCACGCGGAGTTCCTCGACGTCTGGTACGGCGTGCACCGCGCGTGCGCGATCGAGACGCAGAGCACCTTCTCCTACGTCCGCAACGAGATCGTGCGCGCGGTGACGCCGGGCGCGCCGCCGTTCACCGCGATCGTCGAGGAGGGCTTCCCGATCGAGGCGCTCGACGACCCCGCCGTCTTCTACGACGCCGAGGGCGACCCGGCGCGCCTGCGCGCGAACGCGAAGCGCATGCTCGAGACGTGCGAGCGCTTCCTCGACCTCGCGCGCGTCTCGTCCCACCCCATGAGCCAGTACCGGTCGGTGTCGGCAGATCACCCGCTAAGCGGCTGATTCCACAGGGTCGTCAACTCGTCGTGCGCGGGCGGTTGACGGCGCCGCCGCGAGCCTCGACCCTGTCGCGCCATGCACGCCCCGCCGCCTCGTCCGCCGCTCGAGCACGCGCTCGGGGCCGAGCTCGAGCAGGTCGAGGCCGCCGGCCTGTGGCGCGAGCTGCGCGAGATCGAGAGCGCGCAGGAGCCGTCCGTCGTGCTGCGCGGGCGCGACGTCCTGCTCTTCTGCTCGAACAACTATCTCGGCCTCGCGAACCATCCCGAGGTGGTCGAGGCCGCGCGCGAGGCCACCGCGCGCTACGGCGCGAGCGCGGCCTCGTCGCGCCTCATCTCCGGCCACATGCGCGCGCACCGCGAGTTCGAGGAACACGTCGCCGCGTGGAAGGGCGTCGAAGCGGCGCTCGCGTTCTCGACCGGCTACCAGGCGAACGTCGGCGCGATCAGCGCGCTGCTCGGCCCGGGCGACGCGATCGTCTCCGACGAGCTCAACCACGCGAGCATCATCGACGCGGCGCGCCTCTCCCGCGCGCGCATCGCCGTCTTCCGCCACAACGACGCGGGCCACCTCGAGGAGCGGCTGCGCGAGACGGCCGACGCGCGCCGCGTGCTCGTCGCGACCGAGTCCGTGTTCTCGATGGACGGCGACACCGCGCCGCTCGCCGAGATCGTCGCGCTCGCGAAGCGCTTCGGCGCGTGGACGCTCGTCGACGAGGCGCACGGCGCGGGCGTCTTCGGAAAGGCCGGGGCCGGGCTCGCCGACGAGCTCGGGCTCACGGCCGAGATCGACGTCCACGTCGGCACGCTCGGCAAGGCGCTCGGGAGCTTCGGCGCCTACGTCGCAGGCTCGCGCCGGCTCGTCGACCTGCTCGTGAACCGCGCGCGCTCGTTCATCTTCACGACGGGGCTCCCGCCGTCGGCCGTCGCGGCCGCGCGCGCGGCGATCGCCATCTGCGAGCGCGAGCCCGAGCGCGCGGCCGGCCTGCGCCGACGCGTGCGCGCGCTCTCCGACGCGCTGCGCGCCGCAGGCCTCGACGTGCCCGAGGCGCAGAGCCAGATCCTCCCCGTGCGCATCGCCGCCGGCGAGGGCCCGGGGCGCGACGACGCCGCGCGCACGATGCGCGCGATGGCCGCGCTGCTCGAGCGCGGCATCTACGTCGCCGGCATCCGCCCGCCGACCGTGCCGCGCGGCACGTCGCGCCTTCGCCTCTCCGTGATGGCGACGCACACCGACGCGCAGCTCGCGACGCTCGCGCGCGCGCTCGCCGAAGCCGTGGAGGCCGCATGACGACGAAGTCGACCGCTGCGCCCGACGCGCCCGGCTGGGTCGAGCGCGACCGCCGCGTGCTCTGGCATCCGTTCACGCAGCACGACGAGTGGCTCGGCTACGAGCCCATCGTCGTCGAGCGCGCCGAGGGCTTCGAGCTCGTCGCGGCCGACGGCCGCCGCTACCTCGACGGCGTCTCGTCCATCTGGTGCAACGTCCACGGCCACGGGCACCCCGCCATCCTCGAGGCGATGCACGCGCAGCTCGACCGCCTGCAGCACTCGACGATGCTCGGCCTCTCGCACGTGCCCGCGATCGAGCTCGGCGAGCGGCTCGTCGCGATCGCGCCGGAGGGGCTCACGCGCGTGTTCTTCAGCGACGCCGGCTCGACGGCCGTCGAGGTCGCGTTGCGCATGGCGTTCCAGTACTGGCGCCAGGTGGGCCGCCCCGAGAAGCAGCGCTTCGCGACGCTCGT
The DNA here is from genome assembly GCA_041389495.1 of Myxococcota bacterium. Lineage (NCBI taxonomy): Bacteria > Pseudomonadati > Myxococcota > Myxococcota bacterium. The sequence continues at coordinate 838,558 of JAWKRT010000001.1, forward strand.
CGACGCCTATCACGGCGACACGCTCGGCGCCGTGAGCCTCGGGTTCTCCGAGCCCTTCCACACCGGCTACGAGCCCATCACGTTCCGCTCGCTCTCGTTCCCGCCGCCCTTCCTGTGCGCGCCGCTCGACGGCCGGGGCGACTGCGGCGACGCCGCGGCGCTCGAGGCCGCCGCCGTCGCGAGCCTCGCCGCGCTCGAGCGCCTGCTCGACGCCCACGCGCACGAGCTCGCCGCCGTCTTCCTCGAGCCGCTGATGCAGGGCGCCGCCGGCATGTGGCCGCAGCCGCCGTCGTTCCTGCGCCGCGTGCGCGCGCTGTGCGACGCGCACGACGTGCTGCTCGTGTGCGACGAGGTGGCGACGGGCTTCGGGCGCACGGGCCGGATGTTCGCGGTGGAGCAGGCCGGCATCGTGCCCGACGTGATGTGCGTGGCGAAGGGGCTGACGGGCGGCTACCTGCCCGTCGCCGCCACGCTCGCCACCGAGCGCGTCTTCGACGCCTTCCGCGGCGCCTACGCCGACTACCGCGCGCTCTTCCACGGCCACACGTACGGCGGCAACCCGCTCGGCTGCGCGGCCGCCATCGCGAACCTCGACGTCTTCGAGCGCGAAGGGACGCTCGCGCACGCGCGCGCGCTCGCCGCGACGCTCGCGGGCGCGCTCGATGCGCACGTCGCCAAGCTCGACCACGCGGGCCCCGTGCGCCGCATCGGCACCATGGTGGGCTTCGACCTGCTGCGCGACCCGCAGACGGGCGAGCGCTACCCCTCGCACGAGCGCCGCGCGCACCGCGCCGCGCTCGCCGCGCGCGACGAGGGCGTCATCGTGCGCGGCCTCGGCGACACGATGATCCTGATGCCGCCGCTCGCGCTGCCGCTCGACCAGGGCGAGCGGCTCGTCGAGGCCACCGCGCGCGCCGTCGCGCGCGCGACGGCGTGAGCGCCGCGGCGTGAGCGCGCCCGCCTCCGCCGCGCCGCGCGGCGTGCTCGTCACCGGCACCGACACCGGCGTCGGCAAGACGCTCGTCTCGTGCGCGCTGCTCGCCGCGCTGCGCGCGCGCGGCCACCGCACCGGCGTCTACAAGCCCGCCGAGACGGGCTGCCCGCGCGACGCCGCGGGCCGCCTCTACGGCGAGGACGTGCGGCGCCTGCTCGCCGCGGCCGACACCGGGCAGAGCGAAGCGAGCGCGAGCGCCGCGCTCTTCCCCGTGCCCGCCGCGCCGCTCGTCTCGGCCGAGGCCGCGGGCACCGCCGTCGACCCCGACGCGCTCGTCGCCGGCTTCGAGCGCCTCGCCGCGCGCTTCCCCGCCGTGTGGGTCGAAGGCGCGGGCGGGCTCCTCGTGCCCATCGCCGAAGGCTTCACCTACGCCGACCTCGCCGCGCGGCTCCGCCTGCCCGTGCTCGTCGTCGTGGGCTCGCGGCTCGGCTGCCTGAACCACGCGCTCCTCACGCTCGCCGAGCTCGCGCACCGCGGGCTCCCCATTCTTGGTTACGTCGTGAACGAGCTGCCGCCCGCCGCCGGCGCGGGCACCGCCGCGCCCGAGAGCGCGCCGCACGCCCTCGCCACGAACCGCGCCACGCTCGCGCGCTTCGCGCACGCGCCCGACCTCGGCGCGCTGCCCGCCGTGCCCGCGCACGCGTGCAGTGACCTGGGTCACCTCGCCGCGCTCGCCGAGCGCTCACTCTGCGTCACCGACGTCGAGCGCGCGCTCGCGGGTGCCGAGCGCGCCGCCTAGCTTCGCTCTCCGACTGTCGCGCTTTGCAACGATCTGCTCCCTCGGATCGAGATTCCCACCGAGAGCCGTTGCGAGCTTCCCCTCGTTCGCGAAGCTAGGCCGGACGGGTGGGAGGGGCCTGCGGCGTGTCGTTCTCGTTCGAGCTCGATCCCGGCCAGCGCGTGGCCCGCCTGCGCATGGCCGACACCGTGGGCGACGGGCACGGCTGGGACGCCATGCGCGAGATGTTCTCGCACCCCGACTTCGGCCCCGGCTACTCGCTGCTCGCCGACGTCCGCGACGTCGAGCGCCTCACCGCCTCCGAGCGCGACCTCCACACGCTCGCCGCGCACGCGAAGGCGATGCAGACGTCGCTGAAGCTCGTGCGCATCGCCCTGCTCACCACGCCGCACAGCCACGTCTCGACCATCGCCGAGCGCTACATCGCGCTGCGCGCCCACACGCCCTACACGATGCGCGTCTTCCACTGCGCGCACGAAGCCGAGGCCTTCCTGCGCGGCGAGGCCGAGTGAGCGCCTAACGAGCGCCCGCGGCGGCCGCCTCCGCCGCCTCCGCCACCGACCTCCGGCTCCGCAGATTCGGGTTGCGCTCGAGCACGCTCACCGAGAAGAGCCGATCGTCGATCTCGGGGTTCACGGCGACGTTGCGGAACGTGGCCTCGGTGCGCGTGTGGCGTCGCCGGTTCTCGACCACGAAGTGCGTCGGCACGATGTGGCCGCCCTCGACCAGCATGTGCTCGCGCTCCGCCGTCACGACGCGGTAGGGCTCGGCCTCGCTCTCGCGGAAGTAGCGCATCTCGAGCAGCGCGAAGTCGGCCTTCGCGACGAAGAACTCCGCGCGCGCGTACGAGAGCGCGCTCGCCGGCACCGCGCGCAGCCGCCACGCGGCCTCGCCCGCGATCTCCGCGCCGCCCACCTCCTCGACCCGGAAGTCGCTCGCGCGGCGGCGCTCGAGGTCTTCGTACGTCACGTCCGTTCCGAAGAACGCGTCGCCCTTCTGCGCCGACGAGATGCGCCGCACGCGCCCGAGCGACGGCATGTAGACGAACGCGTCGTGCCCGCGCCCCTCGGCCTCGATCGTGAGGATCGCCATGTCGCGCAGGTACTCGGGCCAGTCGATCTTACCCACCGAGTGGAGCCGCCCGTCGATCTGCTTCGAGGCCGCCGCGAACTTCCGCCGGTGTTCGCGGCCCGCGCGGTCGCGCATGGCGAGCTCGATGTCGGCCGTCATGTCGACGTCGTAGCGCTGGCGGAACGCGCGATCGAGGATCTCCTCGCCGCTCGGCTCCGCGCGTGTGGGGCTCGCGGCCACGGAGAGCGCTGCGACGAGCCCCGTGAGCGCGGCAGCGCGCTTCACGTACCGCGGCCATTTCCTGCGTTCGTGCATGCAGCCTCCGACGCGCATCGCTAGTGGATGGGGACGAGCACCGTGGCTCGCGTCCCGCCGCTGCTCGCGCGTCCGATCTCCATCGCGCCTTCCAGCTCCGCGACGATGTCGCGGCAGGTGGCGAGCCCGATGCCCTGGCCACCCCGCTCGCGCCGCGTCGTGAAGCCCGCCTCGAAGAGCCGGTAGATCGCATCGTCCGCGATGCCGCACCCGCGATCCTCGACGTCGATGCGGAGGAAGCGGTCGCGCACGCTCGCGAAGACACGCACCGGCGCGTCGCAGCTCGAGGCGTGCAGGGCGTTGTCGACCAGGTTCGACACCACGCGCTCGAGGCTGCGGTCGACGAACGCGCGCGACTCGATGTCGCCCAGGACGGGCTCGACGCGCCCCGGGCCGTGTAGCACGTCGGCGTGGCGGATCGCGGATTCGAGCAGCGTCGCGACGTCCACCGGGATGCTCTCGCCGCCGTCGATGGCGGCGCGTCCGAGCAGATCGTTCAGGCTCCGCGTGAGATTCGAGGTGATGTCGAGCACGAGCTCGATGTCGCGACGCAGGCGATCGCGGTCGGCCGCCGCTTCGGGAAGCCTGCGCACGAGCCGCGTCACCCAGTCGACCTCCTTGCCGAGGTCGTGCGACACCGCCTCCGCGATGGTCTGGAGTGCGCCGCCTCGCGCGCCCGCGAGGCGCGACGCGACCTGCAGCGCGTGCAGCGCACCCGCCGCTGTCTCGCACGTGCGCGCGACGAACTCGAGGTCGGTTCCGGTGTACGCCGCCCCATCCCGCCGCGCGCTCAGGAGCACGAGGCCCACCGGCTGCGAGCGGTGACGGAGCTCGGCGATGACACGTACGCCGCCCTTCTGCAGCCGTTCGACCGACGGTGCGCCGGGCTGGTCCTCCATCAGCTCCGTGTGCGCCACGGGAAGCCCGCGCAGAGCGGCGACGGCCTGCTCCGGCAGCGTCGGCTCGATCGTGAACGCCTCTCCGGTTCGCTGCGCCTCCGCGTACCCGTGCGCATCGACGAGGAGGATCGAGACGCCGCGACATCCGAGGGTCCTGCTGACGAGGCTCGCGAGTGCGTCGAGAAGCGACTCGACCGTCGCGAAGCCCGCGACCTCCGCCTGGAAACGGGCATGCAGGTCGTTCAGCTTCGTCACTCCGGGTGTCGTGAGCATCTCCGAGAGCTTTGCCGTGCGAGAGCGCACGACCTCCGCGCCAGTCGAGCACGCGAACGCGAGCAGGAAGACGAGCGAGACATCGGGCCGATGGACCGAAGGCAGGGCGACCTCGGCCGCGACTCCGAGCAGCAGACCGATGGCGATCGAGCCTGCGGAGACGTGCGCGATGGTTCCGAGCCAGGAACGCGAGGCTCGGGGGCCGTCGAGAAGGTCGTAGCGACTCACGGCGAGTGCGATCGCGACGGGGAGCACGATCGCGCTGGTCCAGAGCAGCGTGGCGGCGAGCTCGAGCAGCGTCGGGGAAGGAGGAGCGAGCGCCACCGCGATCGGAGCGGGAATCGCGCATGCACTCACGAGCAGCAGTCGCGCGCGCGCGCGCTCGAGCGAGGATTCCGAGTCCACCCATGCGGCGTGGCAGGACATCAGGAGGATCGCCCACGCGATACCCAGCAGGAACGTCAACAGCCCGAGGTAGGCCGGCCAGACGATCGGTGTGCGGAGGAGCGCGAAGATTCCCATCGGAAGGAGCAGCACGAGCGACCCGTAGGGAAGCCAGACGATCTCGGGCGCGAGCGCCACGAGAGGGCGGACGCGGGGGAAGGTGATGGCGAGGTGCAGGAGCGCGGCCGGTGCGATCGCGAGTGCGAGCAATCCAGCGATCGTGAGAGCACCGGAGCGCGGAGTCGTCGTTCCAACGGCCGTCGCGAACGCGATCGCGCCGTACAGGATCGCCATCGCGGGAACGGCGGGCGAATCCTGTTTCCGGTATCCGAGAATCAGCGGAATCGCCATCAGCACGCCGACGAGCACGGCTGCGGCGCCCACCCGGCCCGCGTAGATGATCGGCGCGGGCGCGTGCGCGCGGAGCAGCGCGTCGTGCTCCTCGCCCGTGCGATCGATCGTGATCTCGAGCGCCGATCGCGTCTCGTCGAATCGCGGAGCTCCCGGCGGGAGCGTCCGGTAGGGACGCACGAATGGATTCGGCTCGGCGGCAACCACGCGGTCGTTGGTCCTCAGACGACAGTGGCGCGTGCCCGGGGGTCGCAGGACGAAGTCGTTCGGGAGGATCCAGCACTCGAGCTCGCCCGGCTCGTCGTCCGCGACGACCTCGACCATGGCCACGCCCAGCGCGACGAGCGCGGGAAGCACGCACGCGATCGCGATCCACCGCGATCGCCAGATCTCGGCGAGCCTACCGCTCGGCACCTGCCTGCTCTCCGAAACCCGCCAGCAACGCGGGCAGCAGGAAGAGCGTCGCGACCAGTGCCGCGACGATCGTGATCGACACGAAGAATCCGAAGCTCGAGATGGTCTGCCACGCGGATGCCATCAGCGTGAGGAATCCGAGTGCGAGTGCGATCGACGTCGTGATGATGGCGCGCCCGGTATCGGCGAGCGCGAGATCCACGGCCTCGTGACGATTGGCGCCGCGAGTGAGATGGCGTCGATGCGCGTCGAGAAAGTGGATCGCATCGTCGACTCCGATCCCGATCACGACTGCCCCGATCATCGCGCGCCCGATGTCCAATCCCATCCCCAGCCAGCCCATCGTGCCGAGCGTCACGACGATCGCGATCAGAGAAGGGAGCATCGCGATCAAGCCGAGCCGGAACGAGCGAAGGAAGAGCGACGAGAGCGCGAATACGAACAGGAAGGCAGTGGGGAAGCTTCGGAGCTGGGTAGTTTGGACGTCTCGTACCCAGACATCATCCAATGCCATGATCCCACCTAGACGAATCGACCAGTCTCGCGGGACGGTGGCATCGATGACGCTCCTGACCTGCTCCATGAGGAGGTGAATCTCGCTCTGCGCAAGCCAGCTCGCCTCGAACGAAATACGAGTCGCGGAACGGTCGAGGGTAAGCCACGGTTCGAGCGACTCAGGATCGTCGAAGGATACGAGTTCAACGAGCTCGGCCGCCCGCCGAGCGTCGGTCAGCATTGCGGGATCCCGATACGCATCTCCAGCGAGCGCGGCGTCGACTCGCGCGAGCAGGTCGAGCAGACCGAAGCTCGCACCCAAGCCATCGAGCTCCGTCAAGTTCGAGCTCAGAGTCGACAACGTGGTCAGAGCGTCATTGGAGAGGACTCCGTGTTCGCCGGCGGCCTCCAGCTCGACCTCAAGCGTGTCGCTCGACCCCCGGATGCCCTCGAAGAACATCGCCCACCGAGAGAGATTGCCGGTTTCGCCAAATGCTTGGCGCCAGTCGGTGTCGACACGCAGGTGGGTCGTGATGCCGAGGATTCCATATCCAACGAGCAACCCACATGCGCACAGGATCCGAATGGGTCGACGCTCAGCATATCGGGAGAATCGCAGCAGGGAGTCGGCCCACGACGAGCCACTGCGACTGTGACCATCACGATGTTCGACTGGCACTACTGTCGCGACCAATGGAAGCAGGGAGAACGTCAGGGCCAGGCAGAAGATCACACCAGCGGCCGAGATCGCTCCGAAGCGAACGAAGGCCTCAAGATCACTGGTGGTGAACGAAGCAAGTGCAACCGCGGTAGTTGCCGTAGTCAGAATGCACGGAGCTCCAACGAAACGAGTTGCGCTGAGTAGGCGGTCTCTCGATGTGCCCCGGAGTTCGCTCGCTCGTGTGAGAAGGTGGACTGCATCGCACAAGCCGACGATCAGTATTAATGGGGCGAGTACCTGGTGAATGCCGTCCTGTGGCCAGTCGAGCCAGCCCATGAGTCCGATCGTCCAGAGAACTGCGACGCCCATCGTCGCGAGCGCGAGCGCGACGCTTCTCGGAGAGCCGGACGCTGCAAGCAGAACGATAGCGATGACGAGTACGAGGGAGGGAAGAATTCGCGCCGTGCTTTGCTGGAGGGCGCGTCCGGACTCGATTGTTCGAACGAGTGCTCCATTCAGATTGAACGAGAACCCGCGCTGTTCGTACTTAGCGAGAATCGCGTTCAATTCGTCGAAGAGCGCGTCCTCGGTTTCAATGGTCGCATCCGCCGGGGCGACGATTACTATCGCGGAAGCCAAATCGGGCGAAATCAGGCGCTCTTTCCAGAGCGTGTCATGTCTCGCGACGGGGAGGAGCGACTCCAGATCATCAATGATCTGCCCGTGCTCCACGAGTCTCCGCGCGACGAATCCCTCTGAGGACGGGACTAGGAGTGCAGCGTTTGCTGGTGATAGGACGCGCCGCACCTGCGGCAGATCTTCCAGCGCAGAGGTGAGGTCGCGCGCTACTTCGAGTGACGAACGGTCGAGTGCGTGTCGACAGGGCGCGCCGTCTCCACAAGACCACCCGATTTCGAGCGGGCGACTCCCGCCAAACCGCTCGGTCATCTCGTCGAGGGTCCGGACGACCGGATGATCCTCGCCGATCAGGATCCGGAAGCCGTGAACGGTTCGGACCTTGGGGAGACCGAGGGCCAGGACGATGGTCACGGTCGCCAGGATCGCGGCGGCGGGCCCGCGATGGTCGAGCGTGAGCTTCGTCAGGCGATACATCGGGTTCATTGCGAGTCGTTGCGGCTCCGGAGCGGGATGTCGTGCTTCTCGATCAAGCGGTAGATCGCGCCTCGGCTCTTGCCGAGTAGCTCCGCCGTCCTGCTGACGTTTCCGCCGGTCTCCCGGATCGCGCGGAAGAGGCGCTCGCGCTCGAGATGGGCGTGCTGGCGGCGGATGCGGTCGAGGCTTTCCTCGAGATCGGCGAGCACGTCGTGGACGGTGTCGCGGCGGATCTGACGTCCGCGCGTGAATGCGATGCTGCGCTCCAGCAGCTGTTCGAGCTGTTGCGTGTTGCCGGGCCACGCCTGGGCGGAAAGGAAGTCCCGCGCCGCGGGCGACAGCCGCACGCGCCGTCCGACACGCTCGCCGAGGCGTTCGACGAGGCGCTCGGCGATGACACCGATGTCGGATGGAACGTGACGCAGCGCGGGCAGCTCGATGACGTAGCGCAGCATGCCGTTGCGCAGCCGCAGGTCGGCGTGGTCGTCGCCGAGATCTCCGACGAGCTCGTCGGTGGAGGCGAGGATGCGCGGGCTTCCCTGGAACGCGCGCGCCGCGCAGTCCTCGACGTACTTGAGCCAGAACGACTGGGCGCGGCCGCCGAAGCGATCGACGCCGTCGAGGTAGATGGCAGAGCAGTTCGGGACGGTGAGCTTCGCGTCCGATTCCGTCGCGCTCACGCGCACGAGCGTGCCGTGGCTGCTCGAGCCGACGGCGTGCATCGCGTCGACGACGGCATCGCGTCCCGTTCCGGGTTCGCCGCGGACGAGAACGGGGTGGCGGAGCGGCGCGAGCCCGGCGATGCGTTCCCGCAGCCGTTGCATCGCGGGGCTGTCGCCCGCGATTCGGTCGCGCAGCGCGTCGTTCGGAGTGTTCGAGCTCGCGCCGTGCACGGCGCGCTCGATCGTCGCGACGAGCGCGTCGACGCCCACCTCGTCCGAGGCGACGAAGTCGTCCGCGCCTTCCTTGAACGCCTGTGCCGCGCGCTGGATGGAGCCGCGCGCGGTGAACACGATGACGGGCACGTCGGATTGCGAGCGGATCTTCGCGAGCAGCTCGATGCCGTCGCAGTGCGGCATCACCATGTCGGTGACGACGGCGTCGGGCCGGTGGGTGCGGAACTGCTCCCAGGCCTGCAGGCCGTCGGCGGCCTCGAGGACGTCGAAGCCCGCGTCGGCGAGCTCGTGGGCGAGGGCGCGGCGGGCGCGGTCGAGGTCGTCGACCACGAGCACGCGGGTGGCGGTGGGCACGTCGGGCTCTCCAGGCTGAGCGGCCCCAACCTATCAAGGCGGGCTCCGCGGAAGGGTTCGATTCTAGAGGGCTTTCTGCCCCGTTCGCGTCCGAAAGTGTCCGGTGTCGTCCGGTCTCCGGGCGGGGTGGGGCAGGGGCGTGGGCGGCGTGGGCGTGCGGCCCGAGCCGGGCGCGCGCGGCACGTGCAGGTCAGGGCGGGCGGGCCACGACGGCCTCCGGGCGAGCGAGCGCACGGCGCTCGGCGGCGAAGGGGCAGGCCGCGAGCGTCGCGCGCGTGGCTCGGTGCGGGCCTGTCGTTAGGCGTCCGGTCGTGGCCCGGTGCGCGTCGTCGTGGCTCGGGGTGGCGCGGCAGCGCCGGAGGTGTTGCGCGCTGCGACGCCGAAGGTGCGCTCGCTAGGGCGCCGCGAGCGCGGCTGCCGTCACGTTGGTGTAGGTCGTGCAGACCCCCGCGCCGATGGCGACGGCGAGGCTCGCGAGCGCGCCGCAGAGCCGGGATGTCATGGCCTGCCCCTTCGTTCGTGTGCGGCCCGCGTGCTCGCGCGGTACGTACAGCCGCGGCCCGCGACGGTCCGCCCCGCCGGCGACCGCGGGCCTGTCGACTCGGCCGATCATGCTGCCTCGGTGCGTCGCCGCATGCGATGAGCCCCTCTTTGCTGTCTGCGTCCGAGAATGTCGGGTGTCGTCCGGTCGGTGGGTCGATCGCGATGTCGACAGAGACCGCGCGATGGCCACCTCAGGGAACGAGTGTGGTGCCGGCGTCCGTGACGCGAGGTTGTAGCGGGGAGCGGCCACCCGACGACGAGACGGGGCGGGTTCCGGTGGCGGGATCGCTGGCGAGCACCATCCTGTCCATCGTCTCGTGCACGTGAGGAGGTCGAGCATGGCCGACACGAAGGTTTCCGTCGCAGAGGCTCGGCAGAACTTCGCGCGCCTCATCGAGCGGGCGCAGCGCGGCCGGGCCATCGTGGTCACCCGCCGCGGCGAGCCGGTCGCGGTGCTGCTCTCGGCGAGCGAATACCTCGCGCTCCGAGGCGAGAGGCCGTCCTTCGTCGCGACCATCGAGCGGCTGCGTGCTCAGCATCGCGTGGGCGAGCTCGCCATTGGAGACGAGGACTTCGAGCAGCTTCGCGACCGCTCGGCCGGGCGTGAGGTGTCGTTCTGAGCATCCGGTATCTGCTCGATACCGATGTTCTCTCGGAGCCGATCGAGTCGGAGCCGAACGAGCGCGTGCTGGAGGCACTCGGTGCGCACGATGGCGAGCTCGCGACGTGCGCCGTCGTATGGCACGAGCTGTGGTACGGGGCAGCGCGTCTTCCCTCGACCTCGCGCAAGCGCCGCGCGATCGAGGCCTACCTCGACGAAGCCGTGCGCGGTTCCCTTCCACTCCTCCCGTACGACGAACAGGCGGCGACCTGGCACGCGATCGAGCGGGCTCGCCTCGGGCGGCGCGGTCGTCCGCCGGCTGCGGCCGACGGCCAGATCGCCGCGATCGCCGTCGTGAACGAGCTCGTCGTCGTCACGCGCAACGTCTCGGACTTCCGCCGCTTCAAGGGCCTGCGCGTAGAAGACTGGTACGTCTGATCTCGAAGTGCGACCCGCGCCTGCTACTGGATGCACGCGTCGTTCGTCGCCCCGAACGAGTTCTTCTTCCAGACGTTCGTGCCGCAGCCGGGTGCGCCGTCGGAGGCGTCGAAGCCGCCGTTCGCGCGCGCCGTGCTCTGCTGGATGCTCGCGTCGGTCGCGCCGCTGAGCGCGATGCCCGCGCCGGTGTTGGAGATCGCGCGGGCCTTCGCGAGGTTCGCGCGCGCGCCGAAGACGAGGAAGCCCTGCGAGCCACTCGTGCGCGCGGAGACGTCCTTGAGCTTCGCGTCGGCGCCGCCCAGCTCGAACCCGCGGCCCGCGGCCGCGGCGACGTGCGCGGCCTGGATCTGGGCGCGCGCGCCGTCGACCGCGATGCCGTGGCTTCCCGTCTCGGCGACGGCGGCGCCCTTCATCCGGACGTCGTCGGCCGGGATGTCGATGCCGCGCAGCGTCGTGCCGCTCACGTTCACGCGTTCGAGGCGCGTCGCGTTCGAGGCGACGACGAGCCCCGAGTCCGACGTCGTGTGGATGGCGATGTCGCGCAGCCGGTGGCCCGCGGTGCTCGCGTCGAGGTTGACGCCGATGCCGACGTTGGTCGCGGTGCATCGATCGAGCTGCTGCTTGTCGGCCGCTTCGAGCCCCGCGACGACGCTGAAGCCCTCGCCCGCCGAGTCGACGACGTCGACGCCCGAGATCCGGTTGCCCGGGCTCGACACGAGGACACCGGCGACGTCGGCATCCGCGATCGAGAGCTCGGCGATCTTGTGGCGCCCCTGGCCGAGGGCGGCGACGCCGGTGTCGCACCCCTCGATCGCGCCGTTGCGCACGCTCACGCCCTTGCCCGCGAGGTCGAGGCCGGTGAGCCCGCCGGACGTGCACGTGAGGGTGTGGTTGCCGAGGTCGACCTTCACGGGGCCGACGAGCGTGAGCGCACTGGCGGTCGCGCACATGAGGCTGCCGCCGAGCACGAAGCTCCCGCCCGGCCCGAGCGTGTCGCCGCAGGCGATCTGCGCGGACGCCGGCGACGCGAGCGCGGCGACGGCGAGCACCGCGGCGACGACCGGCGCCGCGCTCCGCGCGCGCCCGCTGCCGCTGACGGAGCCGCGGGTCGAACGAAGCCGAGAGCCGGAGGCCACGGAAAGGCGAACGGAAAGGCTCGGGCGGTGCATCGGGCTCGTCTCCTCGCGCGCACCCGGTGGGGCGGCGAGGGGATTCTGCGCGGAGTGCCGCGCGCGCCGCAAGCGCCGACGGCGTCCGCGCGCGGCCGACGCCGTGCTTCGCAGCGTTCGCGCTCGGCCTAGCCCGCCGCCACCGCCTCGCGCATCGGCGCCGTGATGGCGCGCGCGCCGGCCTCGAGCGCCGCGGCGTGGGCGTCGTCGAGGAGCTCGGGCAGGCGCTCGCGCGCGCACGCGACGGCCGCGTCGACGAAGGCGTCGAACATCGCGGGCTCGACGCCGTACTCGAGGTGGCTCCGCCCGAGCGCTTCGAGGTTGCCGGCGAGCCAGTCCTCGCCCTCGACCCACGCGAGCAGCGAGCGCAGCACCTCGCGGAACATCGCCTCCTGCTCGGCGAACGCGAAGGCGCCGAAGAGCTTCGAAGCGTCCGGGCACGCGGCGAGGAAGATCTCGTAGAAGCGCTCGGCGAACGCCTCCTCCTGCTCGCCGATGGCGGCGAGCACCTCGCCGAGCGTCTCGGCCGTCGCCGCGTCGGCCGCTGCGAGCGCGACGCCGCTCATGCGCGCCGCACCGGCATGCCGGTGATGCCCGCGACGAACTCGCTCCGCAGGCGTGCGATGCGGCTCTCGTCGACGACGTACTCGGGCATGTGGCGGAGCAGCGCGCGGATCGACGTCTCGCCCTCGAGCGCGGCGATGTGCGTGCCCAGACAGGCGTGGTTGCCGTGCCCGAACGTGAGGATGCGCTTCGAGCGCCGGTGGATGTCGAAGCGGTCCGGGTCCTCGAACTCGCGCTCGTCGCGGTTGGCGGACGGGTAGAGGAAGATCACCGCCTGCCCGGGCGTGAACGTCTGCCCGTGCAGGTGCACCTCCTTCGTCACCGTGCGGCCGAGGAACTGCGTCGGCATGCCGTAGCGCAGCCCCTCGCGGAACGCGTTCGGCACGAGCGACCCGTCGGCGACGAGCTCGGCGCGCTGCGCGGGGTGGCGGAACAGCTCGAGCACGAACGACGCGAAGATCTTCGGGAAGCTGTCCGTGCTCCCGATCACGAGCGTCGACATCTGCGAGGCGATGTCGGCGTCCGAGAGCGGCTCGCCGTCGAAGCGCGCGTTCAGGTACGCGTTCATCAGCACGTCGGCGTCGAGCGGGTGCTTGCGGTGGTAGCGGACGAGGTCGGCGAGGTGCGAGCCGAGGTCGGCCATCGCCGCGATGCCGTCCTCGGTGATGCCGGGCTTGCCGGGCTCGCGGTCGAAGAAGCGGTTCACGTAGCCGTAGAGCGTGTCGCCGTCCTCGACGGGCAGGCCGAGCAGCACGCACGACACCTCGATCGCCACCTTCGCGATGTAGTCGCCGACGAGGTCGACCTCGGCGTCCGTGTCGAGCACCTTCGCGCGCCGCTCGACGATCTCCTCGACGACCGGCGCCAGCTCCTGCACGCGCTTCGGCTTGAACGCGCCGCTGATCAGCGCGCGGTTCCGCACGTGCTCGGGCGGGTCCATCATGTTGACGCTCGGGAAGACGGAGAGCTGCTTCGTGATGAGGTGCAGCGGCGTCGTGCCCCGCGCCGCCGCCGAGTACGACTCGTTGTCCGACGACTGCTCCCAGATGTCCTGGAAGCGCGACAGTGCCCAGCAGTCGAACTCCTCGCAGTAGTAGGCGGGCGCCTCGTCGCGCAGCCGCTTGTAGATGGGGAACGGGTTCTCGAGGATCTCCGGCATCAGCGGGCTGTACTGGACCAACCTTCTTCTCCCCGCCCGCCGGCGCGGTCGCGGGGACGGCGTCGGTGGCACTGGCTCGTGGTGGCGCCCGTCTCGCGACGGGCACGGGCCGCGCGGAGGGCGAGGCCCCGCCGCGACGGCGTGCCGGCGCGCAAGTGCACGACGCATGCCACCGGCGGGAGCGAAGAGAGCGGCGCCTCGCGTCCGCGCCGGCGACAGGCTGTCCCAGCGGTCCCGCGAGGCCTGTGCCGTTCTGTCCGGGAGCGGGCGGCGGCGCGGGCGCCCTCGGGCTCAGGGGACGACGAGCCGCGTCCGGCTGCCGCGCTCCGAGGCGAGCACCTCGAGCCGCACGTCGATGCGCTCGCGCAGCTCGGCGACGTGCGAGATGACCCCGACCATCCGGCCCGACGCGCGCAGGTCGAGCAGCGCCTGGATGGCGAGCTCGAGCGACTCCGGATCGAGGCTGCCGAAGCCCTCGTCGATGAACAGCGTGTCGAGCCGGATGCCGCCGGCGTAGGCCTGCACGACGTCGGACAGGCCGAGCGCGAGCGCGAGCGCCGCCATGAAGCTCTCGCCCCCCGACAGCGTGGAGACCGGGCGCGTCGCTCCCGTCCACGCGTCCTCGACCTCGAGGTCGAGCCCGGCCTTGCGCCGCCCGTCCGCGACGCCCTCGGCGCGCCGCAGCCGGTAGCGGCTGCGGCTCATCAGCGCGAGCCGGTGGTCGGCCTCGATCAGCACGTCGTCGAGCAGCACCGAGAGCACGAAGCGCTGCAGGCTCAGGTTGTGGGCGTTCCGGCCGCTCGCGACGTCGGCGAGCGTGCCGACCGCGGCATACGCCTCGTCGATCTCGCGCTGCTCGCGCGCCGAGGCGTCGAGCTTCGCGCGCACCGCTTCGAGCGCTTCGAGTGTCGAGGCGCAGCGGTGATAGGCGCTCGTCGAGGCGCTCCTCGCCTCGTCGGCGGCAGCGGCGGCGGCGCGCAGCGGCGCGAGCTCGGGCTCGGCGCATCCGCCGATCGCGGCCTCCCGGTCGCGCAGCAGGGCCTGCGCCGCGACGCGCTCGTCGTCGTGTCGCTGGATCTCCGCGGCGAGCACCTCGATGCGGCCCGCGTGCTCGCGCGCGGCGGCGAAGGCCGCGTCGTCCGCGAAGCGGCTCGCGGCGAGCGCGTCGCGCCAGCGCGCGCGCGCGCGCTCGAGCGCGCTCGCCCGCTGCTCGCGCACGCGCGCGGCCGCCTGGGCAGCGGCTTCCGCCTTGGCGGAGGCCTCGGCCGCGGCGCGCTCCTCGGTGCGGATCGCCTCGATGCGCGCGGCCAGGGTGTCGCGCGTCTTCTCGGCGCGCGCGATCGCCTCCTCGCGCGCACTCGCCGCGCGATACGGCTCGGGGAGGCGCGCGAGCGCGTGCTGGCGGTGCGCTTCCTTCTCGACCGCCGCGCTGCGCAGTGCCTCGAGCGCGGCGCGCGCGTCCTCGAGCGCGCGCTCGTCGCGCTCCGCTCGGCTGCGCAGCGCGTCGATGCGCGCGCGCTCGGCGTCGAGGCCGCCGCGCGCGTCGCGCAGCGCGGCGAGCTCCTCGCGGAGTGCGGCCTCGCGCGCGCGGAGCGCGGCGGCATCCGCGGAGGCCGCATCGCCGAGCGCGGCCGCGAGTGCGGCGACGGCGCCTGCGTGCGTGCGCGCCTCGGCCTCGAGGGCGGCGTGCGTGCGCTCGCGCTCCGCGAGGCGCTCGCGGGTTGCCTCGGCGTCGGCGCGCGTGCAGTCGACGTCGGCCTGCGTGGGGAGCTCCTCTTCCGCGTGCGCCCGATGCGGGTGCGCGGCGCTCCCGCACACGGGGCACGGCTCGCCGTCGGCGAGCGTCGCGGCGAGGATCGCGGCCTGGCCGCGCCGCCACGCGTCGGCCACCGCTTCGTGCACGCGCCGCGCGGCGCGCGCGACGCTCTCGGCCTCGGCCCGCTCGGCCGCCGCGCGCTCG
The DNA here is from genome assembly GCA_041389495.1 of Myxococcota bacterium. NCBI lineage: Bacteria > Pseudomonadati > Myxococcota > Myxococcota bacterium. Next base: position 854,011 of record JAWKRT010000001.1, read on the forward strand.
AGCTGCTGCGCCGTCCGCGCGTGTCGCGCGCGGCCCTCGGCGAGCTCGTCGACGCGCGCGATCGTCGCCGCGACCGCGGCGTGGTCGCGCTCCTTCTCGCCGAGCGCGGCGGCCGCGGTGCGCGCGCGCTCGAGCGCGGCGTCGGCCGCCGCGATCTCCGCGCGCGCCCGCTCGAGCGCGGCGCGGCGCTCGCCGTCCTGCCCGGTCGCTTCATCGAGCGCCTGCTGCGCGCGCCGCGCCTCGGCCTCGGCCTGCGCGAGCGCCTCCGCGTGACGCCGGTGCTCGACCAGGCGGTCGACGTCGCGCTTCGCGGCGTCGAGCTCGATGCCGAGCGCGTCGAGCGCGCGCGGCGCGGCCTCGCGCGCTCCGCGCGCGCGCCTCGAGCTCGGCACATCGAAGCCGCGCTCGCTCGGCCTCGGCCTCCGCGTCCGCGAGCTCGCGCTCGCCCGTGCGGCGCGCGTCGTCGAGCGCGCGCATCGCCTCGGCGGCGCGCGTCGGCGAGCGTCGCGCGGCTCGCGTCGATCGCGCGCGCGCTCGCGTCGAGGCGCGCGAGCGTCTCGCGCGCCGCGCGCAGCTCGGCGAAGGCGCGCGCGAGGCGCTCCGCGTCCGCGAGCGCCTGCGCCCGCTCGCGCGCGGCCTGCTCGGCCGCCGCCATCGCGGCCAGGGCCTCGCGCTTCTGCGCCGCCACCTCCTCGATGCGCGCGGCGAGCGCCGAGGCGTCGGCGACGTTCGCGCTCTCGAGCCACGCGGCGCGTCGCTCGCCGAGGCTGCGGCCGCGCGCCTCGATGGCGCGCGCCTCGTCGCGCAGCACCTCCTCGAGGCGGCGGTAGATGCCGGTGCGGAAGAGGTCGCCGAAGATCGCCTCGCGGTCGTTCGAGTCCGCGAGCAGGAGGTCGCGGAAGCGGCCCTGCGGAAGCACGAGCACCTGGCGGAACTGGTCGGCGGTGAGGCCGGTCAGCTCCTGCACCTTCGCCGTCGCGTCGCCGACCTTGCGCTCGACGAGCGGGCGCGCGGCCTCGGGCGCGAGCTCGTCCTCGAGCGGCGTGCCCGGCGCGAGCTCGAAGAGCTGCGCCTCGGGCTTCTGCTCGGTCGTGCCTTCGCCGCGCGCCTTCGGGCGCGACTGCTCGGGGACGCGGCGGATGCGGTAGAGCCGGTCGCCGAGCGCGAAGTCGAGCACCACCTCGGTGAGTGTCGCCGGGTCCGCGTGGCTCGAGCGCATCTCGCGCGCGGCGCGCTCGCCCCCCGTCGTGACGCCGTAGAGCGCGAACGCGATGGCGTCGAGGATGCTCGTCTTGCCCGCGCCCGTCGGGCCGTGGATGAGGAAGAGCGGGTCGTCGCCGAGGTCGTCGAAGCGCACGACCTCGGTGCCCGCGAACGGGCCGAACGCACTCATCCGCAGGCGCCGGGGCCGCATGCGTCAGGCGTCCTCGCGCAGGAGTCGGCCGAGCAGGTCGGCGACGACGCTCGCGCGCGCGTCGTCGAGCGGCTCGCCCTTCGTCTGCGCGTAGAAGTCGCGGAACATCGCGAGGTGGCCGCGCTCGATGCTCTCGCGGCTCGGCGCGCGCCGCTCGCCGCCCTGCGCGAGGGCCGGGCGCTCGAGCTGCATCACGTTCGGGTAGACCTCGCGGAGCCGCCCCATCGCGTCGAGGATCGCGTGGCGGTCGAGCAGCCGGACGAGCAGGTAGTCGTCGCGCCGCGGGTCGCGGCGCCCCTGCGCGAGCACGGCGTCGAGCTCGCCCTCGACGACGCGCACGTCGCGCAGCGGCGCGAGCGGAACGGGTTCGATCGTCGCCCGCCCGTCGCCGTCGAGCTCGACGAGCGTCGCCGACTTCGCCTGCTGCGCCTCCGAGAACGAGTACTTGAGGATCGAGCCCGAGTAGCGGACGTGCCGCGCGCCGCGGTGCTGCGGCGCGTGCAGGTGGCCGAGCGCCGCATAACAGAAGCGCTCGAAGTGCCGCGGCGCGACGGCGGCGACGCCGCCGACCGAGAGCGGCCGCTCGGACGCCGACTCCTCGCTCCCGGCGAGGAAGCAGTGCCCGAGCACGACGCAGCGCCGCCCGCTCGCCTCGCGCTCCGCGATGCGTTGCGTCAGGAAGGCGATCGCGTCCTCGTGCGAGCGCACCTCGGCACCGAACGCGTGCCGCACCGCGACGGGCTCGGCGTAGGGGAGGCCGTAGAACGCGACCTCGCCGTGCGCGTCGCGCAGCACGACGGGCGCGAGCGCGTCCGCGAGCGGGCCGCGCAGGTGGATGCCCGCGCGCGCGAGCGGGCGCGCGAAGGCGGCGAGCCGCTCGGCGCCGTCGTGGTTGCCCGCGACGACGACGACCGGCACGCCGAGGCGCTGCGTGATGGCGTCGAGCGTCTCGTCGAGCAGCGCGACGGCCTCGGCGGAGGGAACCGAGCGGTCGTACACGTCGCCCGCGACGAGCACGACGTCGACCGCGCGGGCCTCCACCGTCGCGACGATCTGCGCCAGCACGTGGCGCTGGTCCTCGAGCAGCGACGCGTGGTGGAGCTGGCGGCCGAGGTGCCAGTCGGACGTGTGGAGGATGCGCATCGAGGCTCCGTGCGCCGCGCGGCCGGGCGCGGCGATCCTAGCAGCGCCGCCGTTCTCCCCGGCGCCCCTCAAGCGGCCCGCGCCGCGAACCGATCGCTCGGCGCGATCCCGCCGAGGAGCCCACCATGACCGACGCGTCCGCGAACACGCCTTCGAGCACGCCTTCGATGAAGGGAAGCCTGATCGCCGACATGGTCGGCGACATCCGCAAGCTCGTGGACGACCAGACGTTGTCGCGCGCCGAGCTCGAGCGCCGCCTGACGCGCGACGACCTCGCGCTCCTCGACTCGCAGATCGCCGTCTCGGGCTGGTACGACGTGCGCTTCTACGCGCGCTGTGCCGAGCTGCTGCGCGACGCGCTCGGCGACGGCGACGACGGCTATCTCGTGCAGCGCGGCTTCGACCGCGGGCGCGCGCTGATCGAAGCCGGTCTCTACCAGCAGATGGAGTACGCGAAGCGGCCCCAGGTGGGACAGGCGATGTCGCCCGAGGAGCGCTTCCGCGCCTACGGAAGCGACCTCCGCCTGTTCGTGACGCTCAGCAAGAGCCTGCTCAACTTCACGGAGTGGTCGATCGTCGTCGACCCCGAGCACGCGGACCGCTACCGCGTCGTCGTCGCCGGCGCGGATGCCTACCCCGACGCGCTCGCGTGGGCGACCGAGGGCTTCGTCGACGCCATGGCCGCGAGCCACGGCATGCGCAGCCTGTGGCGCCACGCGCGCACCGGCGACCGCATCGAGTTCCGGATGACACGCTCGCTCTGACGGCGACGTGACTCGCTAGGCGACGCGCCCCGTCTCGAAGGAGGCGAGGCCGTCGCGGTCGACGCGCTCGCGGTAGGCCGCGAAGTTGAACGGCCACTGCGTGACGATGCGGCCCGACGGGCTCCGGTAGTAGCCGTTGCAGCTCGCCTGCAGGACGGGAATGCCGGCGAGCTGCTCCTGCAGCGTCGCGTTGAACGCATCCATCACGTCGCGCCGCACGTCGAGCCAGTCGACGCCCGTCTCCTCGGCCTCGTCGAGCAGGCGCATCATGTACTCGACCTGGTACTCGAGCATCAGGATGATCGAGTTGCCGCCGTTCGTGTTCGGACCGTAGAGCAGGAAGAGGTTCGGGAAGCCGCTCGTCGTGAGGCCGAGGTAGGCCTCGGGCGCGTCGCTCCAGGCCTCGTCGAGCCGCACGCCGTCGCGCCCGCGCACCTCGATCGCGCTCAGGTAGCGCGTGGTCGCGAAGCCCGTCGCGAGCACGATCGCGTCGACCGTGCGCTCCTTCCCGTCCGTCGTCACGACGGCGTCCGCCGTGACGCGCTCGATCGGGTCGACGACGAGCTCGACGTCGTCGCGGTTGAACGCCTGCAGGTAGTCGTTCGAGAGCAGCGGGCGCTTGCAGCCGAACGGGTGGTCGGGCGTGAGCCGCGCGCGCGTCCGCGGGTCGCGCACGACCTCGAGCGCCTTGCGCCCGAACTCCTCGGGCAGCTTCCCAAAGTCGGGACGGTCGTAGGCGAGGCTCACCTCGACCACGTCGAAGAGCTGTTGGCGCCGCTCGGCCATGAGCTCGGGGCGGCTTCGGAAGGCGTCCATCTGCTCGCGCGTGTAGGGGACGTCGTCCTTCGGCAGCACCCAGTTCGGCGTGCGCTGGAAGACGAAGAGCTCGCTCGCGACCTTCGCCACCTCGGGCACGAGCTGCACGGCGCTCGCCGCGCTGCCGATCACGGCGACGCGCTCGCCGGCGAGATCGTGCGCGTGGTCCCACTCGGCGGAGTGGAACATCGCGCCGCGGAACGCGTCGAGGCCCGGGATGTCGGGACGCGCTGGCTCGCCGAACATGCCGACCGCGCCGATCACGAACTGCGCCTCCACCGTCTCGCCCGACGCGAGCTCGAGCCGCCAGCGCGCGCTCCCTTCGTCCCAGCGTGCGGAGGAGACGCCCGTCCCGAGGCGCAGGTGCGGCTCGAGCCCGTACTCGCGCGCCACGCGCTCGAAGTAGGCGAGGATCTCGCGCTGCGGCGCGTACGGGCGCGTCCAGTCCGGATTGGGCGCGAACGAGTAGCAATAGAGATGGGAGGCGATGTCGCACGCCGCGCCCGGGTACGTGTTGCGCTGCCACGTGCCGCCGACGCGCGGCTCGCGATCGAAGATCAGGAAGTCGTCGCGGCCCGACTCGCGCAGCCGGATGCCCGCGCAGAGGCCGCCGGCGCCGGCGCCGATGATCGCGAATCGCGTGGTCGTGGGGCTCGGCAACGGGATCCTCCTCGCGCGCTCGCCGCGCCTTCACGGCGCGCGCGCAGCGCAGCGGCGGCGCATCCAACACCATCTCGGCGCGCCGTCGCAACCGGCGCGCGTGCGCGCGGCAGCGGGTTCCCCTCGGCGCCCGCGTCGAATAGGATGGATGCGATGCGAGGAGAACTCCGAGTGCAGGCGCCCCTCCGCTTCGATTCCCCGCTCGCGAGCGGCCCGGGGAGCCGGCGCCCCGTGAGTCGGTGGAGCGCGATGCGGCGCGTGCGGTCGCTGCTCCTCGCGGCGTTCGCGGCGTTCGCGGCGTTCGCGATGCTCGCGGCGCCGCGCGCGAGCGCGCAGGGCGCGGGCGCGCAGGGCGCGGGCGCGGCGCCGATGACGGCCGCGGAGGCCGACGCGCTCGTGCGCGCCGTGTACTACGAGGGGCTGCCCGCCGACGCGCTCGCGCGCATCGGGCCCGAGGCCGCCGCGCACCTCGCATCGCTCCTCGGCGACCCGAACGAGGCCGCCGTCCACGCCAACGCGCTGCTCGCGCTCGCCGCGTCCGACGACGCCGTCGCCTTCGTCGCGATCCGCGACTGGGCGGCCGCGCCGCGCACGGGCGAGCTCGATCGCGCGGCGTTCCGCGCCTGGCAGGTGCTCCCGTACGCGCTCGGCGAGCTCGCCGCGCGCGACCCGCGCGCGCTCGCGCTGCTGCGCGCGAAGGCGCTCGGCGAGCGCCCCGCCTTCGCGTTCGGTCGCTTCGACGCGGCGCGGCTCGAACGGATGCAGCAGCGCGCGGCCGTGCACGGCCTCGCGCTGAGCGGACGCCCCGCGGCGAGCGCGGTGCTCGACGAGGTCGAGCGCGCGGCGCCGTCCGCCGACGCCGCGCTGCGCGACGCGATCGCCGAAGCGCGCGCCCTGCACGCGCAGCGCGCGAGCGCAGCGGGAGGTGCGCGATGAGCGCGCTCGCCCGTCGCGACTCGCTCGCCCGTCGCGCGCGCTCGCCCGCCGCGCGCCCGCCGCGCTCGCGGCCGCGCTCCTCGCCGCCTGCGCCTTCCTCGCGGCGCCCGCACTCGCCGCGCCGCCCACCGCCGACGTCCACGCGCTCGCCTGGTACGTGCACGTCGACCTGATCGACGCCGGCGCGGGCCGCGACCTCGCGTTCTACCAGTCGCTCCTCGACGCCGCGGAGGCGAGCGCGAGCGACCAGCTCGAGGGCGACCACGGGCCGTTCGACACGCCGTGCTGCACGCGCATCGAGCGCGCGGTGAGCGTCGCGACGTTCGGCACCACGGGCGACGGCCTCGACGTGATCGACTCGGCGGCCGACCTCTCGGCGCTCGCGGCGATCGGCCTGCCCGGGTCGCGCGGCTTCCTCGTCGACAGCATCACCTACTGCGGCGGCCCTTCGCCCTCGTCGATCGGCTGTGCGCAGACGCCCGCGTGCGACGGCAACGCGAACGACGACCCGAACCTGTGGCTCGTCGTGACGATGGACGCGTCCGACTCCGGGCTGCTCGGCGGCGTCGTCGCGCACGAGCGCGGCCACAACGCGTGCCTCGTGCACGTGAACGTGGACGAGTGCCAGATCATGCGGCCGGCGGCGGGCGGCGCGTGCCTGTCGGCGGGCGAGTGCGCGAACTTCCAGGCCGGTCGCACGACGACGGGCGGCACGTGCACGTGCCACGACGATGCGAGCCCGCCGGCGGCCGACGGCGCCACGTGCAGCGGCGTCGCGGGCGGCGTGTGCTCGGGCGCGATCTGCGGTGACCCGATGAGCGACGCCGGCGTCGCGCTGCTCGCGAGCGGCGGGCCCGAGGGCGGGAGCGGCGCCGCGGCCGACGACGCGCTCGCGCTCTCGGGGGCGACCGGCGGCTGGGACGTGCTCGGTGCGCTCGGCACGGGCGGCGAGATCGTGACCGGCCTCGCCTATGCGCGCGATTCGTCGACGCTGTACGGCGTCGTCGGCAACCCGGCCGGCGACGACGACCTCGTCACGATCGACCGCGCGACGGGCGCCATCACCTCGGTCGTGCAGAGCTACGCCAACGGCAGCGACCACTTCACCGCGCTCGCCTACGACCCCGGCCCGACGAGCGCGCCGACCGACGACACGCTCTGGGTGCTCGAATCCGACGGCACGTTCGACGACCTCCACACGATCGACCCGTCGTCGCCCGCGACGCTCACGTTCGTCGGCGGGCTCGCGTTCGGCGCCGCGAACGGCTTCCTCGGCATGGCCTACGACGACGCGCACGACCAGCTCTACGTCTCGAGCCCGTTCACCGATGGCATCTACGCGGTCGATCTCTCGACGTGCCCGTTCTTCTGCGGGCTGAACGCGATCGCCGGGCTCGGCATCCCGCGCTTCGGCTCGAGCCTCACCTACTCGCCCGACACCGGCATGCTCTACGTCGTCGGCGCGCAGTCGGGCGTCGCTCCGCTCGGCGACCGCACGCTGTACGACGTCGTCGACCCCGTCGCAGGCACGCGCGTCGAGGTGCGCGGGCTCGACGCCTACACGGCGGGCGGCCTCGCCGCGTTCCCCGTCCCCGCGCAGTCGATTCCCGTCTGGGGCGTCCCGGGCGTCTGGGGCGCCGCCGCGCCCGTCGGTGCGGGAGGCGCGCTCGCGGCGCTCGGCGCGCTCGCGCTGCGCCGGCGGAAGCGATCTCGTTAGGCGGAGCCCGGGCTCGCGGACGTCGCCCTAGACGACGCCGGGTGCGAAGTTCCCGTGGAAGCCGAGCGGCACGCGGTGCTCGAGGTGGGCCGTCGCGAGCGGCGGCCCGTCGAAGCGTCGCGCATCGAGCACGACGAGCCGGCTGCGGCCCGAGCCGCCGTCGTAGACCACGCTGAGCACGAAGCCGTCGTCCTCTTCGGCGTCCGGCGCGCGCGGGACGAACACGGGCTCGCCCGGGTAGCAGAGCGCGCCGAAGTCGTGCAGCGCGTTCGGCCCGCCGGTGCGGTCGTACTTGACGAGCGTGCTCGTGCCCGGGCCGACCAGGCCGTCGCTGCCGATCACCGCGTAGCCGAAGCGGTTGCGGTGGCCGACGCGGCGGTCGTCGAGCCGCGGGAACTCGGCGACGCGGTCGTCGAGCTGGCGCTCGCTGCACGTGCCGCGCGCGAGGTCGAGCTCGTACAGGAACGGGTGCGCGCCGGCACCCGGGATGCGCTGGCCGCTGCGGTACACGGCGAGCTGCTCGAGCAGCGCGCCGCCGTCGGGGTACGTGCAGGCGTCCATCACGATCTTCCCGTCGTGCTCGAACGCGTTGCCCGGGTGGAACACGAAGCCGGGTGACGGCGCGTCGAACCACTGCAGCGCGGCGCCCGGCTCGCGGCGGCGGACGCCGAAGCGCAGGCCCTTCTCGGGCTCCCAGCGGAACCAGTCGCGCAGGCACGCGCCGCGCGAGAGATCGAACGTCACCGGCGCGAGCAGCACGACGACGTGGTGCTCGGTGATCGCGAGGTCGTGCATCATGACGGGGTAGGGGAGGTCGAGCGGCTCGGCCAGGCTGCAGCGGCCGTCGGGCTCGACGCAGTAGAGCGCGGCGTAGGGCTCGATCGGCTGGTAGCCGTGGACCCACATCTGCCCCGTGCGTCCGTCGACCTTCGGGTGCGCGGACGTGCTGATGCCGAGCATCGGGTCGGCGAAGCGGATCGTCTCGCCGGTGGCGAGCGTGCGCGGATCGAGCGCGATCGGATACGCCGCTTCGACCATCGCCATGAGCCGCCCCGCGTGCCACACGACGTTCGTGTTCGGCGGATAGGGAAGGGGCGCATCGGGGTCGGGCTCCGCCGCCGGGAAGTTGCAGAAGCCCGTCGACGCGGCGCCGTGCGCAGCGCGGTGCACGAAGCCCGCGTCGCGCACGTAGCGGCCCGTGTAGTGGAGCGACCCGTCGTCGAAGCGGAACGCGTGGACGAGCGCGTCGCCGTCGAAGAGATGCAGCGCGGCGTAGCCCGCCGTCGGGAGCACGGCCTGCGACGGGCCGTTGCGGTAGAGCGTTCCGTGCAGCTCGCGCGGAATCTCGCCCTCGATCTTCGCGACCGCGTAGCTGCGCTCGTCGGGCGCGGGCTTCCACGCCTCGCGCCAGGCGAGCTCTTCCGCTGCGATCTCGCGCTCGATCCGGCTGGCGGTCGTCATGACGTCCTCCCGTTGCGAGCGGAGCGCCGCGCGGCGCGCGCCCGTCTGCCGCGCGCGAGCGCGGCGAGCGTCGCGAGCGCCGCGCCCGCGCCCGCGGCTCCCGGCTCGGGAAGCGCGAACACGCCGAAGCTCGCCGTTCCGCTCGCGATGCTCGACGCGAACGCGACGTCGCCCGCGTCGCTCAGCGCCGGCGAGTTGTCGAAGCTGCCGAACGTGCCGCCGCCCGTGTCGGGGGCCGGGTCTCCTCGCAGCGCGACCGCGGCGACGCCGGTGCCGTCGGCGAGGAAGAGGCCCGAGAACGGGTTGCCGCTCGTCGACGTCGCGCCGAAGGCGACGTCTCCGGATGCGGCGAGCACGGGCTTCGAGTTCAGCGAGAAGAAGGTGCCGCCGCCGGGCGACGGATGCGGATCGCCCTCGAGCGCGATGGCGGTGCCCGTCGCGCCGGCGGCGTCGACGACGATCGCGTCGATCGAGCCCGTCGCGCCGAGCGTCGCCATGAATGCGACGTCGCCCGACGCATCGATCGACGGCCGCGTCGACGCGAACGCGAAGTAGGCCAGTCCGCCCGCGCCGCTCGGCACGTCGCCCGGCGCCGCGACGAGCGAGGGCGTGCCGCCGGAGCCGACGAACATCGCGGTCGAGTTCGCCATGCCGTCGAACAGGACGGCTTGATAGGCGACGCTGCCGCCGTCGTTCACCGCCGGCCTCCCGAGCAGCGAGACGGTGCCGCCGACGACGGGCGCGGTGTCGCCGACGAAGACGATCGGAACGAGGCCGCCCGTCGTCGCCAGGAAGATCCCGCTCGACTTCGTCCCGCCGGTGACGGTCGCGAAGAACGCGACCTCGCCCGACTCGTTCACGACCGGCCCCGTGAAGGCGACGAACGTGCCTCCGCCGGCGCCGGGTGCCGTGTCGCCCGCGACCGCGACCGCCGTGTGGAGGCCGCCATCGTCGAGGAAGACACCCGCGGTGGTCGTGCCGCCGGAGATCGTCGACGTGAACGCGACCTGGCCGGCGTCGTTGATGTCCGCGTGCTCGAGGATCGCGTAGGTGCCGCCGCCGGTTCCGGGCGCGACCTGTCCCGCGACGGCGACCGCCGCGCTCGTCGCCGACGATGCGACGAAGAGCCCCGAGGTGGTGGTGCCGCCGGCGATCGAGGCCGCGAACGCGACCTCGCCCGCGGAGTTGATCGAGACGGGCGTCTCGGGAAAGAAGGAGTAGGTGCCGCCGCCCGTGCCCGGCGCGGGGTCGCCGACGAGCGCCACGGCGCGCGGCGCCGCGGACGCCGCGAGCGGCGCGGTGAGTGCGCACGTGAGGGCCGCGATGCCGACCGCGGCGCGTCGCGCTCTCGCGAGCATCGACACTTCGCCTCTCCCTTCCTCTTCGCTCCTCGCCCCGCGCCTACTGCTCCACGCAGTAGAGGGCGACGTTCGTGCGGTCGCAGAACTGGAGGTAGATCGAGGACCAGCCGAATCCCGTCTGGTTGTCGACCCCGACCTGCGTCGTGCCGCTCGTGCTCGTCCAGTCGGAGCAGGTGCCGGCGCCGCTCGTTCCGCTCGGGGACGTGCCCGTCCAGACTTCCGTCGCCGACGTGGTCGCGCCGTTCTCGTCGACCTGGATCGCGGCGAGGAGGGTGCCGTCGAAGAGGTCGAGCCGCCCCGTGGCGACCTCGACGTCGTCGATGCGCACGAAGCCGCCGGGGGCCGGCCCGATGCGGTCGCGCATGTCGGTCGTCGAGTCGGACAGCATCGCGATGAAGCGGCCGCCGAGGCCCGCGGCGTCGGCGAGCGACTGGCACTGCGCGTCGGCGCCCGCGAGCCCGCCGAAGGTCGCGCCTCCGATCGTGCTCGTGCGGAACACGCGCCTCGCGAAGACGTCGAGCAGCTCGCCGACCTGCGCGTCGACGAGTGCCACGAGCGCCGCGGCGTCGATCGTCGACGCGCACGCCTTGCGCGCCGTGTCGAGCTTCTCGATCTGGCTCGTGAGCCGGGCCTCGGCCTTGTCGAGGCAGGGCGTCGGATCCTCCTGCTTGCTCTCGGCCTTCACGAGGCACTTGTGGACGGCGGCGAAGTGCTTCGCCGCGAGCGCGACCTTCTTGGCGCGGCAGCGATCGGGGTTCGCGTCCTGGGCCGAGGCGACGAGCGGGAGCGATGCGAAGAAGGCGATCGAGACGAACGCGATCCGGGCGAGAGCGGGGCGCGAGCGGAGCATCGGGTGATCCTTTCGGAAGGGCGGGATGCGGGGCGCGCCGACGGTACCACCGGCGCGACGGCGGCGGCAGGTCGCGCCGCGCCGCGCGCGGCCGCGTCAGGCGCGCGCGGGCGCCGGCCTTCCGACCGCGTGCGCTCCGACCACGAACGGCAGATCCATCGCGTTCACGATGCCGGGCGGCGCCGCGCACACGCGCGGGATCGCGTGGACGAGCGGCATCGCGGTCGTGACCGCGCCGTCGAGATGCGCGGGGCCGAGCGGCTCGAGCCGGCAGCGCACGCCGGGCTCGCCGTGGAGCTCGATGCGATAGCCGTCCTCGACGGGCCACTCCGGCGTCATGCCCTGGCCGAGCTTCCACACGAACTCGAGCTCGATGCGCGGCTCACCGCGGACGACGCCCGAGACGACGCCCTGGAAGGCCGCGACGCGCCCCTTGCGAACGGTCATGAAGCCGAGCTCGATGTCCGCGTTCGCGGTCGCGAAGTGCACGTCGAAGCCGATGCCGTCGAGCGCGACGCCGAGCGCGCGCGCGAGCACGCGGACCTGGTCCTTGAACGAGCCGCACGACGCCTCGGCCGTCGCGCGCGCGGCCGGGTCGTCGGGGAGCAGGTCGATCCCCATGGCGCGGAACATCCTCTCGTTCGCATAGCCGGCCATCTGCACGGATTCGCGGACGGTGAGGCGGTCGATGCGCGAGCACATCGCGCTCACCGCGAGCGCGACGTTCGGCGCGTGGCCGGGGTAGATCCCGCCGGCGTAGAGCGAGGCGCCCCCCGCGAGCGCGGCCTCGCGGATGCGGCGCGCGACGTCCTCGCCGTAGCCCTCGCCGGCGAGCATGTACATCGTCGTCACGACGTTCGCGCCCGCGCGCAGGATCCGCTCGACGTGGTCGAAGTCGGGGCGGTAGGGCATGTAGGCGACGCAGTCGGGCCGCAGCGCGAGGAGCGCGTCGACGTCGTCGGTCGCGACGACGCCGATCGGCGCGATGCCGCACAGCGTGCCCGCGTCGCGCCCGACCTTGTCGGCCGACCACGCATAGCATCCGACGAGCTCGATGTCGGGGCGACCGACCATCCCGCGCACGGCAGCGGCGCCCGTCTTCCCCGTCGTCCACTGGACGACGCGATGGACGCGCGTCACGCCGGCCCGCCCGCACCGGAGCGCGCGGCCGTCTCGCGCTCGGCCTGGAGCGCGACGTACTCGGCGAAGATCGACACGTCCTGGGTTTGGCCGATCGACACGCGGCGCAGCGTGCGCGCGTGGTCGACGCCGACTGCGGGGCGGCCGTGCTGCAGTGCGTGGTTGTCCCACACGACGAGGTCGTCGGGCTCCCACCGGTGCACGTGGACGTGCTCGTCGCGGTAGAGGTGCGCGAAGAGCTCCTCGATGAGCGCCGTGCTGGCATCCGCGTCGAGCGGCAGGATCGCGTCCGTCTGCTGCTCCCAGACGCCGAGGATGGGCTCGCCCGTCTTCCAGTGCGGCCACAGCACGGGGCGCACGAAGTGCGGAAAGGTCTCGTCGAGCCGGCCGAGGCGCACGCGCACGCCGGCTTCGGCGGCCGGCGACAGCACGTCCGCGACCTGGCGTGCGGACAGCCCGGCGAGGCGCGCGCTCACGTCGGCGGGCAGGTCGGCGGCGGCCGCGACGGCGTTCGCGAACCACGTCTCGGTGCCCGACGCGGGGATCTCGCTGCCGTAGAGCGCGATCGCCTCGTAGGGGTGCGGGAAGAATCCGAAGTCGATGTGCCAGCTCGCGGCGATCGAGCCGAGCGCGCCGCCCGGCAGGACGTTCGAGACCCAGCCGAGCGGGAGCGGCCCGCCCGCGCCCTCCGCCGCGAGCGGCCCGAACTGCCGCGCGAGCGCGACGTGCTCCTCGTCGCTGTAGCGGCGGCCGCGGAAGAGCAGCAGGTGCGCGCGCTCGAAGAGCTCGCTGCGCAGCGTCGCCCATTCTTCGTCGGTCGCGGTGTTCGGGTCGAAGTCGTCGACGCGGACGCCGAGGGCCGGGGAGAGCTTCGCGAGCTGCATCGGGGCCGCCTAGTCGACCGCGTCGGCGTAGACCTGCGGGTTCGAGTACTCGTAGATCGACGCGATCCTCCCGTCGCGACAGCCGACGAGGAAGAGGTACTGGTTGCGATAGCGCTTGTCGGTGCCGGCGACCGCGTTGTCGCCCGTGACCTCGACGATCACGAGGTCGGGGTCGACGGCCGGGATGAAGCGCTTCACGCGGTAGTCCATCGTGTCGAACTTCTGCTTCAGCACCTCGAACATCGCGCCCATCGCGTCGCGCCCGACCGCGATCGGCTCGCCGTGCTTCGTGTAGGCCGGCGCCTCGAACACGACGTCGTCCGTGAAGCACGCGAGGAAGCCCGCCGCATCCTTCGCGTTCTGGGCCGCCGTCATCCGCTCGTACAGCGCCTGGTTCCGCGCGCGCCGCGCGCCGTCGTCGTCGCCCATGTCGTCCTCCCGGTGCGCGTCGACTCTATCACCGGCCGTGCGCGCCGGGCGCGCGATCAGAGCGCGGCGCGGAGCGCGTCGACCACGTCGAGGTCGGCGAGGGCCGCGTCGGCGCGCGCGAGCAGCGCGTCGCCGAGCTTCACGCCGTCGCCGGACGCGTAGGTCGGCATGTACGCGAGGAACGTCGCGACGACGGTGTACGAGGCCTGCAGGCGGTGCGCGCGCCACGCGTCGTCGAAGGCGATGTCCGCGCCGCCCGCGCTCCGCAGCGCGTCGAGGTAGGTGCGGAGGAGCTCCCGCTCGTTCGCGCGGCGCGCCTCGATGTCGACGCTCATCGTGAGGAAGTAGCCGACGTCGCGCAGGTGCGTGCTCGTGCGCGAGAGCCCCCAGTCGAGGAAGCCCACGCGATCGGCGTCGAGGAACACGTTGCCGATGTGGAGGTCGCCGTGGACGTAGGTCCGCGGGCCCGTGTCCCACAGCTCGTGGAACCACGCGTGGTGCTCGACGTAGAGCTCGCCGACCGCGCGGTACGCGGGCGAGAGCGCGTCGGCGTTCTGGTCGAGCACGAAGCGCATGAGCCCCGAGGTCGCGGCGCTGCCCGGCCCGCGCTCGGGAGCGCGCAGCCACGGCGCGACCGCGTCGCGTGCCGCCTGGCCCTCGAAGCGCGCGTGGAAGTGCGCGAGGTCCTCGAGCGCGCGCGCCGCCGCGTCGGCGCCGACGCCCCACGACCCGTCCGAGAATCGGCACCCGCGCGACGCGAGGTCCTCGAGCAGCAGCACGAACAGGTCGCCTTCGGCGGCGGCATACGGGCAGTGCGGCACGAGCAGGTCGAGCGTCCCCGCGACGTCGCGGTAGAACTGCGCCTCGCGCTCGCCCATCCCGATGGCGCCGACCATCTGTCGGTGTCCCTCGTCGAGCGGTGCGAGCTTCACGAAGAGCGACGCGGGCCCCGCGCCCGGCTCCTCGTAGCGGAGTGCGATGCGCGCGCGCTGGTTCGTCGCGAACGCGTGGTCGAGCACCTCGACCGAAGCGACGCGCGCGCCGAGCGCATCGCTCAGCCATTCGGGGGTGAGCTCGGACGGCTTTGCGGGCAACGGCGTCATGAACGGCTCCTCGTGCGCACCGGGCTCGCGCGTCGTCGCGGTACGGAGCGCGCCACCGTACTCCGCGCGGTGCGGCGGCGTCCATCGGAACGGTCCGGGGGGCCTGGATGCGCGTTCGCGCGGACGGCGCGCCGGATGGCGCGACGGCGCGCCGTCGGGCCACCGGACGCGCGCGCGCCGTCAGGCGACGTCCGCGAACGCGTGGTCGGGGTACTTCGCGCGCAGCGCCGCGAGCACGCCCTGCCGCCAGGGCGTGCGCGTGGGCCCCGTGATCGCGCGCCGCAGCGTGGGGTCGCCGAGCGCGGCCTGATAGGCGGCCGCCTCGCCCCGCCGGTAGTTCGGCGCGAGCCCCGACGCGGCGATCACGAGCTCGTGGATCTCGCGCTCGGTCGCGACCTCGTCGCTCACCCAGTTCACGATCGTCGCCGGCACGGCGGCGGCGCCGAGCAGCGGCTCGACGTGCGCGACGATGTCGCGCTCGGAGATGAGCGAATAGCATGCGGTCGGGGACGGGCGGTCCATCTCGACGCCGGCGCGCAGCTGCTCGAAGAGCAGCGCGGGCACGCCGCCGTGGCCCGCCGTTCCGTAGGCCATGCCGAGCCGCGCGATCGTCACGGGCAGCGAGAGCGTGCGCGCGAGCGCGCGCACGACGCCCTCGGTCGCGACCTTGCCCGCCCCGTAGCTGTGCGCGTACGGCGGGTGGCTGCCGAGCGCGGCTTCGCGCTCCCGGCACGGGTGGCGCGGATCGTCGGGCACGGTGTAGACGGCCAGCGACGACACGTAGAGCATCGCCTCCGCGTCGCGGCAGTGCGTCATCAGGAGGCCCGTGCCCTCCGCGTTCGTCGCGACGGTGCCGTCGTAGTCGTCGGCGACCGGGAAGATGTGGCAGGCCGCGTGGACGACGTAGTCGAAGTCGCGCGGGAGGCCGTCGAGCTCGTCCGAGCCGAGCGCCCACGCGAAGGTCCGCACGCCGAGCGCCTCGAGCTCCGCGCGGAGCGCCGGCGCGGTGAAGCGCGCCGTGCACCAGACCTCGTTCGCGCCGACGAGGCTCTCTGCGATCGGGCGCGCGACCTGGCCCGTCGCGCCCGTCACCAGGATCTTCCGGCCCTCGATCATCGCCGCACGCCTCCGCTTCGATCCCGCGCGGTCACTCGATGCGCAGCAGGTTCTCGCGCTGTCCCATCGCGACCTCGGCGCAGTAGCCGAAGTCGACCGGGATGTTGAGCCCCGAGACGAAGCCCGCGAGGTCGCTGCCGAGCAGCACGACGACGCGCCCCATCTCGGCGGGCTCGGCGAAGCGCCCGTTCGAGGGGCAGAAGGGCGCGATCGCGTCGCGCGGGAAGTCCTTCGTCAGCTGCGTCATGAAGTTCGTGTCGGTCGGCGACGGGCTGATGCAGTTGATGCGGACGCCGCGCTTCGCGAGCGAGCCCGCGCGCTCCTGCGTGTAGACGATGATGCACTGCTTCGAGAAGCCGTACGGGTCGACGGGCCCGAGGTCGGGCGCGTCCGCGAGCCAGGCGGCGGCCGCGTCGAACGTCTCGAGCGCGAGGAAGCGGCGGACGCGATCGAGGTTGCCCTTCCACGCCATGCCGGCGGTCGACGCGATCGACGTGATCGAGCCGCCGGCGCGCAGGCGCGGGATCACCGCGTCGGTCAGGTGGCGCAGACCGACGAAGTTGATCATCACCGTGTCGACCGCCGGGAACGGCGGGTGCGGCACGCCCGCGCAGTTGAACAGCGCGTCGATCTCCGCCGGCAGCGCGGCGAGCGCCGCGTCGATCGACTCGCGGCTCGCCATGTCGGTGCGCACGAAGCGGTGCACCGGCGCCTTCACGTCCGCGATGTCGAGCGCGTGCACCTCGGCACCCAGGTCGACGAGCAGCTCGGCGGCCGCCGCGCCCATGCCGCTCGCGGCGCCCGTCACGACCACGCGCTTCCCCGCGTATCCCAGTACGTCGTTCATCGGTGTCTCCTCGCGCGCGCCGTGTCGCGCGCCGTCATCGCACAGGGCCCGCCGGCCAGGGCGCGAGCGCGAGCCCCGGCGTGGGAAGGCCTTCGATCGCGCACACGCGCCCGGGCGCGAGCTCGGTCGTGAACAGCGTGCGCGCGTCCTCGCCGCCGAAGCAGCAGTTCGTGGGATAGGCGCCGGGCCCGAGGTCGATCGCGTCGAGCGGCTCGCCGCCCGGGCCGAGGATGCGGATGCAGTGGTCCATCGGGCACGCGCAGTAGATGCGGCCGTCTTCGTCGAACGCGAAGCCGTCGCCCGGCGACTCGCCCGGGAGCTGCTCGACGAGCCAGTCCCGCTCGCCGCTCGCCGGATCGATCCACAGCAGCCCGCGCGCCTCGACGACGAGCAGCCGCCCGTCGGGCGAGAGCGCGACGCCGTTGTCGTAGTCGAAGCCGTCGGCGATGCGGCGGAGCGCGCCGTCGCGCGAGTAGGCCCAGAGCCGACCCTCGCCGCCCGCGCTCTCCGTCCCGCCGTGCGGCGGCGGGTCCGTGAAGTAGATCGTGCCGTCGGCCGCGACGACGAGGTCGTTCGGCGCCTGCAGGCCTTCGCTCGCGAGCGTCTCGAGCCGGCCGTCGGGGTGGAGGCGCTGCAGCCCGGGCGGCCCGGGCGTGTACGGAACGAGCGACGCGTCGATGCCGAGCGCGTCGGCGAAGCGCGTGAAGTCGATGCCGCCGTTGTTCGCGACGACGAAGCCGCCGTCGGACGCGCGCTGCGCGCTGTTGGCGCCGCCGGCGAAGCGCGCGACCCATTCGCTGCGGCCCGATGCGGGATCGATGCGCTGGAGCCCGCCGGGCGAGAGGCGCGTGATGACGAGCCGGCCGTCCTCGCACCAGACGGGGCCTTCGCCGAGCGGGACGTCGGTGGCGACGACTTCGACTCGCATGCGACCTCCGCTTCGGCGCGACCCGCGCGACCCGCGCGACCCGCGCGCCGGGGCGATCGTAGAGGCAGCGCGCGCGCGTTGTCCATCGTCGATCGACCCGCGGGCGGCCGTGCGTGCGCGCGCGTCGCTCCTGCGGTGGGCGCGCCGCGCGCGGTGGCTGTTAGTCGCGCGCACGCGCGCACGCGCGCACGCCGCGCGTGTCCGGGCGCGCGGCGCATCGCGTACGAAGTGCCTCGCCGTGCTCGCCTGCCGTGCTCGCCCGCCGTGCACCGCCCGCTGCGCGCCGTCCGGAGCGCGAGCGGCGAAGGCGCGCGCGTATACTCGACGCGCGCACGCGCGACGCGCCTCGCGCGCGGGGAGACGCGGCGATGCAGCGAGCGGGCCTGGTGGGCGTCGGGCGGATGGGCGGCGTGATGCTGCGGTGCCTGCGCCGCCGCGGCTTCGAGGCGGTCGTCCACGACGCGAGCCGCGACGCGACGGCGGCCTGGGCCGCCGACCCCGGCGTGCGCGTCGCGTCGAGCCCGCGCGAGGTCGCCGAGGGCGCCGACGTCGTCGGCATCGTCGTCTTCGACGACGCGCAGGTGCTCGACGTGCTCGAGGGCGAGCGCGGACTCCTCGCGGCCGGGGGCGAGCCGCCCGTGCTGCTCGTCCACTCGACGGTGACGATGCCCGCGCTGCGCCGCGCGGCGGAGCTCGCCGCGGCGCGCGGCTTCCCGCTGCTCGACGCACCCGTGAGCGGCGGGACGGCCGAGCAGCAGGAGGCGGGCGACCTGTGCGTGATGGTCGGCGGCGAGGCGAGCGATCTCGCGCGCGCGCGCCCGGCGCTCGATGCGTTCGCGGGCCTGGTGCTGCACGTCGGGCCGCTCGGCAGCGGCCTCGACACGAAGCTGCTGCGCAACCTCGCCTCGTACTCGATGGTCGGCGCGATGCGCGAGGTGTTCGCGCTCGCGCGCGCGATGGGCATCGGCATCGACACGATCACGCGCGTGCTCGATCACACCATGGTGCTGAGCGCGAACACGCGCGGCTCGCTCGCCGCGGGCGGCGAGGCGGCCGCGATGGACCCGGGCGCGCCGCCGCCGGCTCCCGAGCTCGCCCGCTACGTCGACGACGTCATGCGCAAGGACCTCGCGGCGATCCGCGCGCGCGCGTCCGAGCTCGGCGCTCCGCTCCCGATCGCGGAGATCGTGGCCGGCGCACTCGGGCGCGTCGCCTAGCGCGCGTCGCCTAGCGAGCGCGCTCGACGGCGAGCGTCTTCTCGAGCGCCGCGTAGAAGCGCTGGTACGCCTCGGGCGACTCGACCGGGCGGAGGTGGAACTGCGCCGAGGTGCGGACGAGCAGCTGGCTCGCGTTGCGGCGGCGCACGGTCGCGGTCACGCGCACGAGGTCGGCGCGCTTGCGGAACGGGCCCCACGTCCGGAACCCGCGCGTGCCGCTCAGCAGCACGAGCGCGTCCTCCTCGTAGAGGACGTAGCTCGGCAGCTCGCGGGAGCCGGGGCGGTTGCGGTCGAGGTAGAGCTTGCCCGAGACGATGCCGAGCACGTCGTCGACGACCTCGACCTGCACGCCGAGGTCCTGGAACGTGGAGACGATGGCCTCGATCAGCCGCGCCGAATCCGTCGTGTCGAAGACGCGGCTCTGCGCGTTGCGCAGCTTCACCTGGCTCGCCTCGGCGGCGTACACCTGCTGCAGCGAGTCGCGCTGGATCGTGACGGAGCGCTCGGCCACGCAGCCGGCGAGCGCGCACAGCGCGACGGCGACGAGCCCGGCCCGCGCGCGCATCGACCGCACCGCGCTCAGCTCCGCTCGACGAAGAGCGAGCGCTCGAGGGTCGTGAAGAAGTTGCGGTAGACCTCGGCGTCGGTGACGGGCTGGTTGTTGTAGACGGCGTTGATGCGCACCTCGGCGCTCGCCTCGCCGCGCATCCGCACCGTCACCGTCACGCCCATCACGTCGAACCACTGCTTCTCGGCGAAGCGCGACGCGGTGACGACGCCGAGCGGCTCGTTCGCGCGCTCGAGGATGAAGCCGAGATCCTGCAGCGCGGCGATCACGGCGCGCATCGCGGTCGCGCGGTCGGCGACGTCGACGGTGCGCGTCTGCATGTTGCGGAGCCGCATCTGCTGCTCCTCGGGGCTCAGCAGCTGCTCGGGCTCGGCGGGCGGCGACGCGCAGCCGACCGCGATCAGCGCGATCAGCGCGAGCAGGGCGGCGGCCCTCCGGCGGGACCTCGTGGCGCGGCGTCGTTCCATCCCGGACCTCAGATCTTCTGTTCTTCGAGGAACACCGACTTGGCGAGCCTCGCGAAGAACTGCTGGTAGATCCCGGCGTCGTGGATCATCTCCATCTTCTGCCGGCCCGGCGGGATGTTCGTGTTGCCGTTCTGGCCCTCGCTCTGCCAGACGAGGCGGTAGAAGACGATGCGCACGCGGTGGCGGCGCCCGCCGTCGTCGACCGGGAGCGCCACGAGCGACGCGTTGATCTGCTGGTGCAGGTCGACCGGGATGATCTGGACGTTGTTCTGGTTGTTGCTCCCGAGCGCGGACACGACGAGCAGGAAGCCGCGCACGAACTCCTGCCAGTACTCGCGCGCGCTGCGCTCCTTGGCGGCCTTGAGGAAGCCGAGCGCTCGCTCGCTCTCGGTGACCTGGAAGCCGAGGTCCTGGAGCACGGCGGCCGAAGCCGAGAGCAGCTCGTCGGCGTTCGGCGCCTCGACCTCGCGCGTCTGCATGGCGCGCTGCGCGGCGCTCTCCTCGGTGAGCTGGAAGAACGTGCCGGCCGGCGTGCGCGCGATGCAGCCCGATGCGGTCGCGGCCACCGCGGCGGCCGCGACCGCCATCGCGAGCCTGCGCGACCCTCGGTGGGCCACTCCGCGCCTGCCTGCCTCGCGCATCGCGCCGCGCCGCTCAGAACTGCGAGTAGTTGTAGGCGAAGTCGCGGACGAGCTTGTTCTCGTCGTACTTGATGATGATGGTGAGCGTCCGCTGCGTGCTCGAGCTCGAGCGGCTGCTCCGGCCGCCCGAGAGGATGATGATGCTGCCCGAGATGCCGCTCGCAGTGTCGACGCTGTCGGACGACACCTTGTCGTAGATCCACACCTCGCGCCGCTGGTCGTCGGTCGTGACGATGTTGGGCGAGCCGAGGATCGAGGCGACCTCGGCGGCCGACATCCCGACCTTGATCTCGCCCTGCACCTTGCCGACGGTGAGGCGATCGGCCGGCTCGGGCGGCGGGCCGCTCGCGCAGGCCGCGGAGAGCAGGGAAGCCAGGGACAGGGTCACCAGAGTCGCTCGCATCATCGTTCGAACCCCTCTCTCGATCTGTCGATCTGTCGATCTCTCGATCTCGCTCGCTCTTCTCTCGTCGCCCGCCGTTCCCGCGACCGCGACGGCCTGGCGGCGCAGTATACCCGCGCAATCGCGTGCGACCTCCGTCGCCCGGCGCCGTCGTGGCAGAATGCGGCGCGCGCGCACCCGCGTCCAGCTCGCACCCGCGTCCAGCTCGCGCTCGCGTCGCAGCGCTGCGACGCCCCATCCGAGGAGATCGCCATGCACTTCCGTCCGCTCGTCGGCGCGTCCTTCGCGCTCGCTCTCTGGCTCGCCGCGTGCGGCAGCGGCGACACGGGTACCGTCGTCATCAACGGCGCCGAGCTCGGCGAGCCGCAGAAGGACGAGATGGAGGCGGCCTACGGGGTGCGCCCCGCCGAGGGCGCCTACTGGTACGACGCGGCGAGCGGGCTGTGGGGGCCGCAGGGCGGCGCGGCCGCGGGCTTCCTCCTCCCCGGGCACGACTTCGGGCCGCTCGCGCCCGACGCGTCGGGCGGCGGGACGGGCGTCTTCGTGAACGGGCGCGAGCTGCCGCCCGCCGAGTGGGCGAGCTGGTCGATGCTATTCGGCAGCGGGATCGCGCCGGGGCGCTACTGGCTCGACGGCGACGCGAGCTACGGCGTCGAGGGCTCGCCGTTCCCGACCGGCAACCTGCTGCGGGTCGTCGCGGCGCGGATGCAGGCGGGCGGCTACGTCGACGGCGCCGGGGGCGGCGACAACCTCTGGACGTCGCGCTTCTCGGCCGGCAACTCGAACGCCGACAACTCCGCGGGCTACGTCTCCGTGCCCGGCGTCGGCCCCGTCGGCTACGGGATGTGAGGCCGGCTCCCGCCGCGCGTGCGCGGCGCGGCGCTCAGGCGATCCGGTAGTCGGCCGGGTCGACCTCGCGCGTCATCTCCCAGTACTGGTCGATCGTCCACGGCGACAGCGTGTAGATCCGGCCGTCCGGGTTCTTGTAGTGGCTGTGCCGGATGGTCGGGTGCGCCCACACGAGCGTCGCGATCTCGCGCGTGAGCGCGTCGACGTAGCGGTCGTGCACGTCCTCGCGCACCTCGATCGCGCGCGCGCCGCTCGCGAGCACGCGGTGGATCGCGTCCATCGCGTGCATCGTCTGGAACTCGGAGTGGAAGAAGAGCCCGGCGCTGTGCGCGAGGTTGGTTCCCGGCCCGTAGCAGAGGAAGAAGTTCGGGAAGCGCGGGACGGTGATGCCGAGGTGGGCCGTCGGCTCGTCGCCCCACTGCGCGTGCAGCGACGCGCCGCCGCGGCCGACGACGTCGAACGCGAGGAAGTCGTTGTGCCGGAAGCCGGTCGCGTAGCAGATGGCGTCGGCGCGGTGCAGCACGCCGTCGACGGTGCGGATGCCCTCGGGCTCGATGCGCTCGATCGCCGTGCGCACGAGCTCGACGTTCGGCTTCGCGAGGCAGCGGAACCAGCTGCCGTCGTCCTGCAGGATGCGCTTCCCCATCGCGGGATAGTCGGGAAGCACCTTCTCGACGAGGTCGGGCCGGTCGGCCAGGTGGCGGTGCATGAAGTCGAGGAGCACGTCGCGGATCTTCGCGTTGATGGGGTTGACCGAACGGTTGTCGGGGTCGTGGTGGTCCGGGTCGATGCGGAACGACGACGCGCCGTTGCCGATGCCCGACTGCGTCATCAGGAAGCGCAGCCAGCGCCCGTAGAAGGGCAGGTGGCGCATCGCCCACGTCTCGCCTTCGGGGACGCGCGCGTGGTAGATCGGGTTCGGCATCACCCACTGCGCGGTGCGCTGGAAGATCGAGAGGTGCTCGACCTCGTCGGCGATCGCGGGGGCGATCTGGAAGCCGCTCGCGCCCGCGCCGAGCAGCGCGAAGCGCAGGCCGCGGTGGTCGAAGCCGTCGGGCCAGCGCGTCGAGTGGAACGACGGGCCCGCGAACGTGTCGATGCCCTCGATGTCGGGCATGCGCGGGATGTTGAGCGAGCCGACGGCCGAGATGACGAAGCGGGCGTCGAGCACCTCCTCGCGCCCGTTCGCGTCGCGCACGGAGACGCGCCAGCGCGCCGTCGCTTCGTCCCACGCGGCACCCGTCACCGCCGTCTCGAAGCGGCAGTGCGGGCGCAGGCCGCGCTCGTCGAAGACGCGCGTGAAGTAGGCGCGCAGCTCGGGGTGCTGGCAGTAGTACTCGCTCCAGTGGTCCGCCGGCTCGAACGCATAGCAATACTGGTGGCTCGCGACGTCGACGCGCGCGCCGGGGTAGCGGTTCTCCCACCAGGTGCCGCCGGGGCCGGCGTTCTTCTCGACGATCGTGAACGGGAGGCCCGCCTGCGAGAGGCGGATGCCGGCGTGGATGCCCGCCATGCCCGCGCCGATCACGACGACGTGCGCGTCGCGCTTCACGGCGTCGTCGATCTCGTCGCCCCACCCGATGGCGCCGCCGTCGCCCGTGTCGAGCTCGAGGTCGAAGAAGAAGAGGTCGCGCTGGCGCTCCGGGATCGCGCGGCACGCGAGCCGCTCCATCATCTCGACGAGCACGTCGCGCGGGAGGTCGTGCGGGCGGCAGCCGGCGTCGCGATAGGCGGCGATCACCGGCAGGGCGTCCGCGCGCACGGCCGCCTGCTCGTCCTCCGGCATCCCGCCGTCGAGCGACGTCGGCCCCGCCATGCGCGGCCGCCGCGGCCCGCGGATCCACGACGGGTCGCCCGTCATGTGGACGAGCGAGCAGAGGAGCGCGGGAACGCTCGCGTCCTCGAGCGCACGCGCGATGTCGGCGTCGGTGTCGCGGAACGGAGTGCCCGCGTGCGGGCTGCGGGGAGCTTCGGTCACGGTGTCGCTCGGCGTCGTCCGGCGCTCAGCGATCGAGGATCGGATCGAGCCGGTAGAAGAGCAGGTTGTCGTCGGTCGGGTCGGTGCCCGCGGTGATCATCGAGAGGCGCAGCAGGCGGCGGTGCAGGATGCGCACGAGCTCCTCGTCGCGCCCGGGGTCGCCGGCCGCGACGATGTCGAGCAGCGCCGCGTCGGCGGACGCCATGCCTGCGTAGGTGCCGCCGGTCATGCGCGCGACGTCGGCGACCGTCTCGGCCTCGAACCAGCCGCGGTAGCGCGCGTGGTTCAGCAGGAAGCGCGGGATGTCGCCGAGCAGGTCGCGCTCCCACGGCGCGAACGCGCTCGACGTCGGGAGCCGCCCGATGTCGACGACGAGCTTGCGCAGCCCCGTGTCCTCGAAGCGGCGGATCTCGGGCTCGGGGAGGTGGAGGTCGCGGTCGAGCTCCTGCCCCTGCAGCTCGGCGATCGCCTCGAGCGCGCGGCGCGTGATGCTGCAGTACTCGAGGATGCCCTCGATCCAGTTGGCGCCGAGCGTGTCGGGATCCTGGAACGTCAGCGCGGCGATCGACGAGAGCTGCATGAAGGCGACCGTGTGGTAGCCGACGACGCGCAGGTCGACCTCGGTGCCGCTCGCCTTCGCATAGCTCCGGTAGAGGGCGGGGATGTCGCCCATGTCCTCGTACGGATGGCGACCCCGGAAGCACGCGAGGTCCCAGTGCGTGTCGCCGATCGCGGCGATCTCGAAGTCGAGGAGTGCGGCGACCTTCGGCCCGGCCGCCATGAACTGCCCGGCGTCGCCGGTGATGAAGCTCGGCTGCGTCCGGTGCCGGGGCACGTTGCGGCGCAGCCACGACTGCAGGAACTCGAGCGGCGCATCGATGTTCCCCGTGTGCACGCCGTACTGGTACATGCGCTCGGTCGCGTGCAGTGCGATCTCGGCCGGCGTCTTCGGGACGAACATGCCGCGGATGTGCGTGAACTCCTCGATCGGGAGCGCGTGCATCGCGGCGAGGTGGCCCATGTAGTCGTGCATCGCCTGCCAGCGCTCGTCGCTCATCCGCGTCGGGTTCGCGATCGCGAAGTGCAGCATGCCGGGAGCGCGATCCTCGGTGTCGATCCAGTCCATCACGAAGGCCTTCGGCGAATCCATCCAGCCGTGGACGTGCGGCACGCGGATGCCGTTCGCCTCGAGCGTCTTCATCACCTCCATCTCGAAGCGCAGCGCGTTCGCTCCCGCGTTCGGCCGGTTGCCGCGCACGAACACGGTGTCGACCCGGCCGTCCTTCGCGTAGGCGACCTTCCAGCACGGGCGCCAGCGCTCGATGCGCTCGATCTCGCGCACCTCGCCGCCGAGGTGCGCCGCGACCCAGTCGGCGATTCCCTTCCTCCGGGCGGCCTCGAGGTCGTCCTGGTCCTTCGTCGCGTGCGCTTCGTCGTGCATGGGCATATGGCGCGATTATCGCCGGAAACGGGGAGGATGTGGCGCCCCTCGCCGGCCCACGCGCGCCCGCGCCAGCCCACGCGCACCCGCGCCGGTAGTAGGATGGAAGGCGATGTCCCGTCCCCGACGCATCGACCTGCCGCCGTATCCGACCGGCTGGTTCGCGGTCGCGAGCTCGGCCGACCTCGCGCCCGGCGACGTCCGCCCCGTGCGCTACTTCGGCCGCGAGCTCGTGCTGTTCCGCAGCGAGGGCGGCGAGGCGCGGCTCTTCGACGCGCACTGCCCGCACCTCGGCGCGCACCTCGGGCACGGTGGGCGCGTCGCGGGCGACGACCTCGTGTGTCCGTTCCACGGCTTCCGCTTCGGCGCGGACGGGCGCTGCAGCGCGATGCCGTACGGGTCGCGCATCCCGGCGGCCGCGCGCGCGCGCGCCTTTCCGGTGGTCGAGCAGAACGAGGTCGTGCTCGCGTGGTACGGCGGGCCGAACGAGGCGGACGCCCCGGACGCGGCCGGCGCGCTCGCGGCCGAGCCGACCTGGGCGATGCCGGTGTTCGACGACGCGCGCTGGACGCCCGCCGTCTCGCGCACCTGGACGATCCGCGGCCACGCGCAGGAGGTGTGCGAGAACTCGGCCGACACCGGCCACTTCCGCTTCGTCCACCGCACGCACGTCATGAAGGCGACGAGCGAGCCGAAGCTCGACGGGCCGTTCTTCGCGCTGCCCTTCGAGTCCGATCCGGAGGGCGTCGTCCCGGAGCTCCGCGTCGACGACGCGCCGACGGCCGGCACGGGCTACTGCTTCGGGCCCGGTCTCACGGCGGCCGACATCGTTCCGAAGGGCTCGGGGCTCGTCGCCATGCAGCGCCTCTACGTCACGCCCGTCGACGACGAGCACGTCGAGCTGCGCGGCGTCGTGAACGTCGGGCGGCTCGAGAGCGACGCGGCGACGCGCGCCTACGCGACTTCGCTCGCGGAGGCCGTGTTCCAGCAGTGGGAGTACGACGTCCCGATCTGGGAGCACAAGGTCCACCGCGCCGCGCCCGCGCTCAACGACGCCGAGTCGGCGATCGCCACCTTCCGCCGCTGGTACGCGCAGTTCTACGCCTAGCATCGTCGCCGCGGGCGACGTCGAGAGAGGAGACGCGATGAAGGCCGCCATGCTGCAGGAGGGCGCGCTGCGCGTCCTCGACCTCCCGACCCCCGAGCCCGGCCTCGAGCAGGCGCGCGTGCGCATCCACAGCGCGGGCGTCTGCCACTCCGATCTCCACATCGTGCGCGGCGACTGGGCGGGCGTGCCCGACACGATGCCGGTCGGGCACGAGGCGATCGGCACGGTCGAGGCGCTCGGGCCCGGTGCCGAGCGCTACATCGCCGTCGGCGACCGCGTCATCCTCGGCCTCGGCGGAACGGGCGGAGGCTACTGGTGCGGCGCGTGCGAGTACTGCCTCGGCGGCGAGCCGCGCCACTGCGCGCAGGCGCAGGGCATCATGGGCACGTTCGCCGAGGAGTTCTGCGTCTACGCGAAGTCGCTCGTGAAGCTCCCCGACACGGTCGGCGACGAGGAAGCGCCCCTCGCGTGCGGCGGCCTCACCGCCTACGGCGCGGTGAAGAAGCTGTTCGACCACCGCGTGCGGCCGGGCAGCGCCGTCGCGATCCTCGGCGCGGCCGGCGGGCTCGGCCACTACGCCGTGCAGATCGCGAAGGCCTTCGGGTACACGGTCGTCGGCATCGACGTCGGCGAGGAGCGCCTCAAGTTCGTCGAGCGGATGGGTGCCGACGTGGCCGTGCATCCCGACGACGCGCCGGGCCTCGTGCAGGAGCGCTTCGGCGGCGTCGCCGCGAGCCTCGTCTTCACCGCGCGCATCGCCGGCTTCCAGCTCGGCCTGCAGCTCCTGCGCCGCGGCGGCCTGTTCGTCGGCGTCGGCCTCCCGGCGACGAGCGAGGGCCCCATCCAGATCAACCCGTTCGAGTTCTTCTTCAAGGGCGCGACGCTCGTCTACTCGGCCGTCGGCACCGTGCAGGACATGCGCGAGCTCGTCGACCTCGCCGCCGCGGGCAAGGTGAAGAGCCACGTCGGCCGCACCGCCGCGCTCTCGGAGCTCGGCGCCGTCTTCGACGACCTCGAAGCCGCCCGCTACCTCGGCCGGGCGGTGATCACGGACCTCGGACGTTAGGCGAGGCGGGCGGGAGCGGAGCGATGACCGCGATCACCGAGAGCTACATCGAGATCATGAACCTCGTCTACGCGTATCCCGAGCGCATCGACGCGGGCGACTTCGCGGGCGTCGGCGCGCTCTTCGAGGACGCGGTGTTCGAGACCGAGGGCGGGGGCAAGCTCACCGGGAGCCGGGAGGTGCAGGAGAGCTTCGAGCGTTGGACGCGCCGCTACCCGGACGACGGCACGCCGAAGACGCGCCACTGCATCCACAACCCGATCGTCGAGATCGACGAGGCGAACGGCACGGCCGTCGTCCGCTACTACGTCACCGTCTTCCAGCGGACCGACGACTTCCCGCTGCAGCCCGTCTGGGCGAACCGGTACGAGGACCGCTTCGTGCGCCGGGACGGGCGCTGGCGCTATGCGCACCGGCGAGGCTTCGGGCACATGGCCGGCGACGTGCGCGCGCACCTGCTGCACGTGCCGCCCCAGGCGAAGTGAGCGGCCCGCGCGCGGCGGGAATCAGTCGAGGTCGACGAGCTCGCAGCGCGGGGTCGGCACCGGCTCCTCGGGGAGCAGGAAGCGCCAGTACATCATGCCGCTCTGCCGCCCGCCGGTGTCGAGCCAGTTCGGGACGCCGGGGTCGCGGTCGGCGATGACGATGCGGTAGTGGCCGGCATCGTCGGTCACGGTCTGCGCGCGATTCAGCGCGACGCGCCGCGCGCGGTAGTCGAGGCTCTGCCGGAAGCGGCTCCACAGCACGAGCCCCGCATAACGACAGGCGGGGAAGCGCCCGTGGACGACGAGCGCCTTGCCGGGCGGCACGTGGAAGGGCGCCATCGCGTACGCGATGTCGAGTGCGGCGTAGGCGAGGTCGGCACCGGGCTTCTCGGCGTCGTTGAACTGGTTCGGCACCACCGAGACCCACGCGGGCAGGCGGCCGCGGCCCTTCGCTTCGTCGAGCGTGCGGCTCCGCAGCCAGCGCGTGACGCGATCGATGCCGGCGGCGACGTCCTCGGCCGTGGGCTCGCCGCTCGCGGGCGGCGGATCGAGCGCGCGGATCTCGAGTGCGAGGGGTCGGCGGGCGACGGCCATCGGGCCGTCCGCGTCCTCGAAGTAGTGGCGCACGATCACGTTGAGCGCGCCGTCCGGCATGCGCACCCAGTCGCACCCGTCCGCGGGCGCCGCGCGCGAGAGCTCGACCTCGAAGGAGCCATCGGGCCCGACCGCGAACTGGTCGCTGTGGATGCTCGAGCCGACTCCTTCGCCCTCGCCGCCGCCCGCCTGCACGGACAGCGACACGTAGACGGCGCCGGCCATGTGGCCGCGCACGCGATAGGCGACCGCGTCGCTGACGTTGCACTCGTGGTAGATCGCGTCGGGGCTGTCGCCGCCGAACTTCATCGTCGGCGTGACCGCGCGCTGGAAGGCCGGGCGATGGACGTCGCCCTCGAGCTGCGCGCCGAGCGCGCGCCGCAGCCCGTGCAGCAGCAGCCGGTGGCCGTCCGCGACGTCGAGCGCGGACTTCGTCTCGCCGACGTCGCCGATGTACCCGTCGTCGATGGCCCGGAGCAGCTCGATCAGGTCGCGGAAGGCGCGGCGCGAGGCGGGCATGGGCGTGCTCCCGGTGCGAGACAGGGGGCGCGCAGGCTCGCAGCGCGGCGCGGGAGCGTCAACCGATGCGGCGCGCACCGAGGCGGCGCGCCGCGGACGGGCCCCGGGCACGTCTCGCGCTTCCGGATACAGCTGCCGCGCCTTCCGCTCTAGTATGTGCGGCGACGTCGGGGACACCGCGGACGCGTGCGTCGCGTCCATCGTCGTCGGGGCCGTCGCCCGGCGGCCCCATCCCGGAGAGCGCGCAGGAGGTTCGGATGGCGACCGGCAAGCAGGCCCCGCGGACGAGCGGGGAGATCGAGCACTTCGACGTCGTGGTGATCGGCGCGGGCGTGAGCGGCATGTACGCGCTGCACCACTTCCGCGAGCTCGGCTACTCGGTGCGCGTGTACGACGGCGCGAGCGATGTCGGCGGCACATGGTGGTACAACCGCTATCCGGGCGCGCGCGTCGACGGTCCCGGCAGCCCCTACTACTGCTACACGTTCTCCGACGAGCTGATGAAGGAATGGGACTGGGCGGAGACCCAGTCCGAGCAGTCCGCCGTGCTCGCCTATCTCGAGCACGTCGCCGACCGCTTCGACCTGCGCCGCGACATCCGTTTCGAGACCTGGGTGCAGGGGGCGCGCTACGACGAGGCGACGCAGCGCTGGACGGTCGAGACGAGCGCGGGCGAGCGCGCCTCCTGCCAGTACCTCGTCTGCGCCGTCGGCGCGCTCTCGACGACCAACATGCCCGACATCCCGGGCATCCACGACTTCGCGGGCGAGACGTACCACACGGGCCAGTGGCCGCACGAGCCCGTCTCGTTCGCGGGCAAGCGCGTCGCCGTGATCGGCACGGGCTCGTCGGGCATCCAGGCGATTCCCGAGATCGCGAAGCAGGCCGACCACGTGCTCGTGCTGCAGCGCACCGCGCAGTTCGCGTTCCCCGCCGGCAACCGGCCCATCACGCCGGAGGAGATGGCGGAGGCGCGCGCCAACTGGGAAGCCACGAAGGCGATGATGCTCGCGAACGGCGGCGGCTTCCCGCACGCCGGCCACTCGCGCTCGGCGCTCGAGGCGACGCCCGAGGAGCGCGAGGCGCTCTACGAGAAGCTCTGGCAGCGCGGCAGCTTCAAGTTCTTCCTCGACAGCTACAACGACATCGCGGTGAGCGAGGAGGCGAACGAGTCGCTCTCCGACTTCGTGCGCAAGAAGATCCGCGCGATCGTGCGCGACCCCGCCGTCGCCGACAAGCTGATGCCCGACCACTTCGTGATGACGAAGCGGCCGATCCTCGAGGACGGCTACTTCGCGGCCTACAACCGCGACAACGTGACGCTCGTCGACCTGCGCGAGGACCCGATCGAGCGCTTCACGCCGACGAGCGTCGTCACGCGCTCGGGCGAGCACCCGATCGACATGCTCGTGCTCGCGACCGGCTTCGACGCCATCAGCGGCTCGATGCTCCGGCTCGACCCGGTCGGCCGCGGCGGCGAGAGCCTGCGCGAGCGCTGGAGCGACCGCTTCCACAACTACCTGGGTATGGCGATCGCCGGCTTCCCCAACCTCTTCATGATCCACGGCCCCGGCTCGCCCGGCGTCTTCTACAACATGCCGCTCGGCGCCGAGCGCCAGCTGAACTGGATCGCCGACCTCGTGCGGCACCTGCGCGACCACGACCTCGGCGCGGTCGAGCCCACGCGCGACAGCGAGGACGCCTGGGGCGCCGAAGTCAGCGGCATCGCCAACGCGACGCTCTTCCCGCGCACCGACTCCTGGTGGACGGGCGCCAACATCCCCGGCAAGCCGCGCTACTTCACGGCCTATCTCGGCGGCGCGATCTACTACCAGCGCCTCGCCGACGTCGCCGCGAAGGAGTACGCGGGCTTCGCGTTCGAGCCGGCGCGGAGCGGGGAGTAGGCGCAGGCGCCGCAGGCCGGCGATGCGGGCGCTCTACGGCGAGGTGATCGACCTCATCTCGCACGGCGCGCGTTCGACGTCCCGTGGCGCCACATCGCGCCCGCCGCGTGGCAGCGCGCGCTGCTCTTCCAGGCCTGGTAGTTCGAGATCTGCCTCGGTGGCGCGGCCGGCGACTCGATCCTCCGTACCCGGCCGATCGATCGGTGCGACGCGATCGCGCATCTTCCGCAGCTCCGGACCTTCCACGCCCCGCACTACGAGCTGCTCGACGGCCAGCTGCCGGCACGCGTACCGTGGATCGCGCTGGCCAGCGCGCGAGCGTGCGCTTCGTCGAGCTCCCGGCACCGCGTCGCGTGGAGCTCCCGCTGTCGGGCGGCGCGATGATCGCGGGTGCCTGGGCGGACCCGCTCGTACGGATGGCCACGCTTCTCGTGCTGGGTGCGGCGCTCCACGTCGGCGGCTGGAGGTACGAGCGCGTCGACTCGATCGAGGACGTCGCTCGCTGACGGCGGCCAGCGTTCCCCGTGCGCATGCACCGGGGCCTCGTCGCGGGAGCGGCGACTTTCGCAGAACTTCTCCGTTCTGAGGCACCCTCTAAAGGAGACACATGCTCGACATGACGAGATCCATCTCCCGCAGAAGCGCCGCGTACGCGGTGCACCTGCACTCGTTCCGGGCGACGTGTGCTCCGCTCCCTTCGACTGGATCGCGGCCTCCGCTGGGTGCGAGCCCTTCATTGGCCGCGTGTGCGAGACGCGCACTGGGCATCCTCGCGCGCACGACGCCGGTTCTCGTCTCCATCGCGGTCGCGGCGGGCTGTCGCCACGTGGCACCCGAGCCGCTCGCGCCTGACACCGCCGCCGCGCACCTCGAGGCGCGCTCGCTCGACGATCCCGCCCTGCGCGATTTTCTCGCGAACGACGTCGCACTCGACGTCTCGAAGTGGCCCCGGTCCGCGTGGACGCTCGACGATCTCACCGCCGTCGGCCTCTTCTACCAGCCCGACGTGCGCGTCGCCGAAGCCG
This sequence comes from Myxococcota bacterium, assembly GCA_041389495.1. Classification (NCBI taxonomy): domain Bacteria; kingdom Pseudomonadati; phylum Myxococcota; species Myxococcota bacterium. The sequence goes on from JAWKRT010000001.1 coordinate 885,845, forward strand.
CCGCGGCGGCGGCGCGCGCGCACGTCGCCGCGGCGACACAGCTCCCGAACCCCGTGCTCTCGTTCGCACCGCAGCGTGTCGCGACGCCGACGGCGGGCGTGTCGCCCTGGCTCGCCGTCTTCCAGCTCGATTGGACGTTCGAGACGGCCGGCAAGCGAGCGCATCGACGCGACGCCGAGAGCGCACGCAGCCGCGCCGCCGCGCTCGCGATCCCCGACGCGGTGTGGCGCGTGCGCGCCGCCGTCCACAGCGCGGTCGTGTCGTTCAGTGCGGCCGAGGATCGGCTCGCGTCGCGCCGGCGGGTGCGCGATCTCGAGGAAGAGCTCGGAGAGCTGCTCGCGAAACGGATCACGGCGGGCGCCCTCGCGGAGAGCGACGCATCCCAGCACCACGTCGCGCTGCTTCGAGCGCGGGCCGACGCGATGTCGGCCGAGCGCCAGCTGCTCGAGGCCCGGACACGGCTCGCGGTTGCCATCGGCGTTCCTCGCGCAACCCTCGATGGCGTCGTCGTCGCATTCCGGATCGACGATCCTCCCGTCGACATCGCTCGGCTCTCGTCGGGGGCGGCGCGTCGCGCTGCGCTGACCGGCCGCGCCGACGTGCGCGCGATGCTCGAGGCGTATGCGGCGGCAGAGAGCGATCTCGCACTCGAGCTCGCCCGGCAGGTCCCCGACCTGCACATCGGGCCGAGCTACGAGTTCGACCAAGGAAGCAACAAGTGGGGGCTCCTGCTTGCGCTCGAGCTTCCAGTGCTGAGCCGGAATGAGGGTGCGATCGACGAGGCACTCGCACGGCGTGCGGAGATCGCCGCTCGATTCGAGGCGCTCCAGGCGCGCGTGATCTCGGAGCTCGACCTCGCCTCGGCGCGGATCGACGGAGCGACCGAGGAATCCCTCGCCGCGGAGCTCCTGCTCGCCGAGGCACGCCGGCGCGAGCGTGCGGCCGCGGAGGCCGTGGAGCTCGGCGCCTCCGATCGCGTCGCATTCCTCGACGCAGAGCTCGAGGTCGAACGCGCGCGGGCGCTCGGCGTCGACGCGCGCGAGCATCTCCACCTGGCCGCGGCGGAGCTCGAGCGGGCGGTCGAGCCGGCTCGGCTCTTCACGGAGCGGCGATGACACGGAACGGGCGTCCGGCGAGGAGCGCGGCCATCCTCGCGCTCGCAATGCTGTCGCTGGCGACTGCACTCGCTGCGGGCTGCAACGCGCCGGACCGCATCGACGGCGACGGTCCCGACGGAGTGCCCACGAACGCCGGGCACGTCGCGCCTTCGGTCGTGCTCGACGAGGTCGGAGTCGCGCATGCCGGCATCGAGGTCGCCCCCGCCACGGCGAGCCACCTCGAGAAGCGCGTCGAAGCGTACGGACGCGTGCTCGATCCGACCGCTGCGGTGGAGGCCGTGGCGAGACGCTCGGCCGCGCGCGTCGAGGCGGAGGCAGCGGCGCGCGAGCGGGCTCGCGTCGAGGCGCTCTCGCTCGACAGGCAGAACGCGTCGCTGCGCGACGTCGAGGCGGCGCGAGTGGCGGCCGCGCGCGCACAGGCCGACCTCGCCGGCGCCGAGGCGCGTGTGGTCGGAGCGCTCGGCACGGTTCTCGCGCACGACGCCGGGCTCGACGCCCTGTCTCGTCGCCTCGCACGGCGCGAGGCGGTGCTCGTGCGCGTCGCGGTGCCGCCGGGGTCACCGCCGGTCGAAGCGGAGGACGGCGCGCAGCTTCTCGCCCTTCCGGAGCGCGACACGATGCGCGCAACGCGCTTCGCCGGCACCGCGCCCGACGTCGACCCGTCGCTGCCGGGCACGTCCTATCTGTTCGTCGTCGAGTCGGATGCGCTTCCGGTCGGTGCACCCGTGCGCGCGCTCCTGCGCGGTGCGGGCGCGGCGCGCGATGGAGTCGACGTGCCCGCGGCCGCGGTCGTCCGGCGTGGCGGCGAGCTCTTGGTCTTCGTCGAGCGCGAACCCTATGCGTTCGATCTCCGCCGCGTCTCCGCCGAACCCCGCAGCGCAACCGAGTGGTTCGTCGGCGCCGGGCTCGAGACCGGGGAACGCGTCGTCGTGGCGGGCGCGCAGCAGCTCCTGTCCGCGGAGAGCCTTGCGACTCGAGCGGACGCGGCTTCCGACGGCGACTGAGGGAGGCGCGAACGCACTCGTGCTCGGCTGGCTCGTCGCGCTCTCGCTCCGTCACCGTGGCGTCGTGATCGCGCTCGCGTGCGCTGCACTCCTGCTCGGCGGCCGCGCCGCGATGCGGGCGAAGCTCGACGTCTTCCCCGACTTCGTCCCGCCGCAGGTCGTGATCCAGACGGAGGCACCCGGCTTCGCGCCGGAGCAAGTCGAGCAGCTCGTGACGATCCCCGTCGAGTCGGCGATCGGCGGTGTCGGCGGGCTCGCGTCACTCCGCTCCGAGTCGATTCAAGGGCTCTCGGTCGTCACCGCGACGTTCGCCGACGACACTTCGGTGCTGGCCCTGCGCCAGGCGCTCGCCGAGCGGCTCGGAACCGTCGCTGGGCGTCTGCCACAGGGCGTCGGGCTTCCGAAGATGGAGCCGCTGACGTCTTCGACGATGGACGTCCTGAAGATCGGCATCGTGTCGGAGCGGCTGTCGCCGGCCGAGCTTCGCGATCTCGCGGCATGGACGATGCAGCCGAAGCTCCTGGCGGTACCGGGTGTCGCGCGCGTCAACGTCTTCGGCGGAGACGTCCGGCAGCTGAGGATCGAGGTCCGCCCGGAAGACCTCATCGCCTACGGCCTGACGATGGCGGAGGTGGTGACGGCCGCGCAGCGCGCGACCGGTGTGCTCGGCGCGGGTTTCGTGGACACGCCGAACCAGCGGATCGTCCTGCGCGCGGAGGGGCAGGCGCTCACCGCGGAGGAGCTCGGCGCTGCGACGGTCGCACGGACATCGACGTCGACGGTGCGGTTGCGCGATGTCGCGCGCGTCGTGGAGGGAGTCGCGCCGCCGTACGGCGATGCGCTCGTGCAGGGTCGCCCGGGCGTCCTGCTGACGATCTCGAGTCAGTACGGCGCGAACACGCTCGAGGTCACGCATGCGCTCGAGCGCGCCCTCGACGAGCTCGCACCGCTCCTCGAGGCGAGCGGGGTGGAGCTGTTCTCGCGGCTGCACCGCCCGGCGACCTTCATCGAGCGGGCGCTGGCGAACCTGCGCTTCTCGCTCGTGGCCGGCGCGGTGCTGGTCGTCGCGGTGCTGTTCCCATTCCTCGGCCGCCTGCGTACCACGCTGATCTCCATCACCGCGATCCCGATCTCCCTGCTCGGCGCCGTGATCGTCCTCGAGCGATGCGGCCTGACCCTGAACACGATGACGCTGGGCGGCCTCGCCATCGCGATCGGCGAGGTCGTCGACGACGCGATCATCGACGTCGAGAACATCGTCCGCCGTCTGCGCGAGAACCGACGACTCGCACACCCGCATCCGGCTCGCGACGTCGTGTCATCGGCGTCGCTCGAGGTCCGCGGCGCGGTCGTCTACGCGACGTTCGTGATCGCCGTCGTGCTCCTCCCGCTGCTCACGCTGTCGGGGCTTGCGGGCCGGTTCTTCGCGCCGCTCGGCCTGGCCTATCTCGCTGCCGTTCTGGTCTCGCTCGTCGTCGCGCTCACGCTCACCCCGGCTCTGTGTCTCGTCGTAATGGGCAACGATGCCTCGATGGACGACGGGGAGCCCCGCCTGCAGACGTGGGTCAAGCGCCGCTACCAGCGGCTCCTCTCGCGTTTGCTCGCGCACCCCCGAGCGCTGCGCGGCACCGCGCTGGCGGCCTCCGTCGCCGCACTGCTCGTTCTCCCCTTCCTCGGAGGCGGATTCCTCCCCGACTTCCAGGAAGGCCACCTCGTGCTGCAGGTCTCGGAGGTCCCCGGTGCGTCGATCGCGGAGATGCGGCGTGTCGGTGTCGACGTCTCGCGCGAGATCCTCGCCCTGCCGGACGTCGCGACGGTCGAGCAGCAGATCGGGCGAGCCGAGCAGGGCGAAGACACCTGGGGGCCCAATCGGAGCGAGTTCCACGTCGAGCTCAGGTCCGACTTTGCCGGGCGGGGGAGCGAGATCGCGGACGCGGTCGGCGACCTTCTCGCCCACCAGCCGGGTATCTCGTTCGAGGTGCTCACGTTCCTCGGCGACCGCATCAGCGAGACGTTGACGGGGGAGACCGCACCGGTCGTCGTCGACGTCGTCGGACCCGACCTCGACGCACTCGACGCGAAGGCCGCGGAGATCGCGGCAGTCATCGAACGCATCCCCGGCGCTTCCGAGGTGCAGGTGAAGTCACCGGCGGGGTCGCCGATGCTCGCCATCGAGCTGCGACGCGACGCGCTCGCAGAGCTCGGTGCGTTGCCGGTCGACGTGCTCGAGACCGTTGCGCTCGCCTATCAAGGGAGGGTCGTGGCCGAGACGCACGCGGGAAACCGCACCGAGGACGTGGTCGTGACGTTGCCTGCGGACGTGCGCGGCGACCCGACGGCCGTCGGTGCGCTGCTCGTGCGAACGATCGACGGCGCGTCGTTTCCGCTCGGGGCGCTCGCCGACATCCGACCCGAGAGCGGCCGGGCCTCGATCCTGCACAAGGGCGCGCGTCGCAGGCAGAGCGTCACGTGCGTTCCGCGCGATCGCGACGTCGTGTCGTTCTCGGCAGACGTGGAGCGCGCGATCCGCGAACGAGTCTCACTCCCACCCGGCACGTACGTCGAGGTCGGCGGCACGGCGCAGGCCCAGACGGAGGCGCGCAACGAGCTCCTCGCGGAGTGCGGAGTCGCCGCGATCGCGGTCGCGCTCCTCCTGTGGCTGGCGTTCCGAAGCACACGTCTGGTCGCGCTCGTGCTCGCGAACGTTCCGTTCGGACTCGTCGGCGGAGTCGCGGCCGTGCTGTTCGTCGGGCTCGTCGCGCCCGACAGCGCCGGACTCACCATGGGAGCGCTCGTCGGGTTCATCACCCTGCTCGGGATCACGATGCGCAACTCGATCATGCTGATCTCGCACTATCGGCACCTCGTCGAGGTCGAGGGCGCGTCCTGGGACCTTGCGACGGTCGTTCGAGGCGCGACCGATCGCGTCGTCCCCATCCTGATGACGGCGCTCGTCACGGGCCTCGGCCTCCTGCCGCTCGCGCTCGGCACCGGAACCGCGGGGCGTGAGATCGAAGGGCCGATGGCGATCGTCATCCTCGGTGGACTCGCGAGCTCGACCGCGCTCAATCTGCTCGTGCTGCCGTCCCTCGCGGCCCGCACCGCGCGCTTCCGACGCGCCGAGCCGGGGGCCGCGATGGAGCAGCCAGGTCCGGGAGTGGATCGCTGAGGGTCGCCCTCGGAAATCGAGCACGCCCGCCGCGCGTCGCGCGCGCACCGGCGCGGGCGGCGATGTCGCCGCGCTGAGTGGCCCGCGGAGCGGTTCGCGGGCGTCCGACGCGTCGGTCGCAAAGCGAGTAGTGCGGGAGCGGGGGCGTCCGGTAGAACGAGCGCGTCGCGCGAAGTGCGTCGCTCGAGACGACCGAGGGGGCCCCACCGTGCCGGCGACCCGGACCCACCACAGCTTCTGTCGGATCTGCGAGTGCATGTGCGGCATCGAGGTCGACGTCCGCGACAACCGGATCGAGGCGATCCGGCCCGATCGCGAGCACGTCGCCAGTGAAGGCTATGTCTGCGTGAAGGGCACGTCCTTCGCCGGCACGCAGCACAGCCCCGATCGCATCGTCGAGCCGATGAAGCGCAGCGGATCGACCTGGCAGGCGATCTCGTGGACGCAGGCGCTGCGCGAGATCGGGGAGCGTCTGCGCGCGATCCGCGCGGAGCACGGTGGCGAGGCGATCGCGCACTGGGTCGGCGCCGCGGCGGGCGTGAACGTCGTCACGCCGCTCGTGCGCCGCGCGTTCTTCGAGGCCGCCGGCTCGCACGCGATGTACGGCAACTCGTCGCTCGACTGCGCCAACAAGTTCCGCGTGTGCGAGGACATGTACGGCTCGCCGTTCCGGCTCCCGTTCCCGGACGTCGACCACAGCGGCTTCCTGATGTTCCTCGGCGCGAACCCCGCCGTGTCCGGCACGTCCCTCTTCCATCTCCCGCACGCCGTGCGGCGGCTCCGCCAGATCGTCAAGCAGGGCGGGCGGGTCGTCTTCGTGAACCCGCGGCGGACGGAGACGTCGATCGCGGGCGAGCACCTCTTCATCCGTCCGGACACCGACGTGTTCTTCCTCGCGGCGTTCCTCGGCGAGATCCTTCGCGCGCGCGCGTTCGATGCGGCGCACGTCGCGCGCCACATGAAGGGGCTCGATCGACTCGAGCGCGTCGTCGCGCCGTGGACGCCCGAGCGGCAGGAGCGCGTGACGGGCGTGCCGGCCGATACGCTGCGCGAGCTCGTCGAGGCGCACCGCCGGGCGGACGGCGCCGCGCTCTACATGTCGACGGGCGTGAACCAGGGCCGCCACGGCACGCTGTGCTTCTGGCTGCAGGAAGCGATCAACGCCGTGTCCGGCAATCTCGATCGACGCGGCGGCAGCCTGATGGGGTCGTCGGGGCTCGTCGACTTCGCCGCCGAGGGAAGGAAGAACGGGCAGCTCGTCCGACGCACGCACCGGCACGACGGGCTTCCGTCGATCGTCGAGTCCTACCCGAGCGCGATGTTCGCCGCCGACGTCCTCGAGGGCCCCACGCCTCCGCGCGCGCTGTTCATCGAGGCCTCGAACCCGCTGATCGTGGCGCCGAACCCGGGCGGCCGCCTGACCGAGGCGATCCGCGCGCTCGACCTCGTGGTCTCGATCGATCTGTTCCGCAACGAGACCGCGAACCTCGCCGACTACATCCTGCCGGCGACGACGTTCCTCGAGCGCGAGGACATCCCGTACGCGATCCAGAGCATGGCCGGCAACATGCCGGTCCCGTACGTGACCTACACCGATCCCGTGCTGGAGGCGCCGCCGGGCGTGCGGCCCGAGTGGTGGATCTGGCTGCGGCTCGCGGACGCCGCGGGACTCACGCTGTTCGATCGTCCCTGGCTCCACCGCCTGCTGCAGTGGAACGCGCGCGCATTCGCCACGCCCGTGCTCGGCCGGCTGGCGTTGCGTCCGAAGACGCTCATCTCGGGCATGCTGCGCGGCGCGGGGCTTCGCTCCGCGAGCCGGCTGATGCGCGAGCACCCGCACGGCGTGCTCCTCGAGCCGAACCGGCCGGGCACGTTCCTCGGCACCGACCGCGTGCTGACCGGCGACGGACGCATCGAGCTCGCGCCGCGCGAGCTCGTCGAAGCGGCCGCGGACCTCGATGCGAGCTACGCGCGCGAGCGCGCCAGCACCGACTCGCTGAAGCTCATCTCGAAGCGCGAGCTCAAGTCGCTCAACTCGTGGATGCACAACAACCCCGAGCTCGGTGCGCCGGCGACGAACCATCTCCACGTACACCCCGTCGACGCGGGACGTCTCGGCCTCGAGGACGGCGGCTGGGCGAGCGTGCAGTCCGCGGTGGACACGGTCGTCGCGCCGGTGCGGATCACCGACGAGCTGATGCCGGGCACGGTCGCGCTCCCGTTCGGCTGGGGCCACGAGACGGCGGACGGCCTCTCGCTCGCGCGCACGCGGCCCGGCGTGAACGTGAACCGCCTCGCGCCCGATGGACGCGACGCGACGTGCCCGCTCTCGGGGATGGCGGTGTTGTCCGGCATCCCGGTGTCGGTGCGCCCGGCCTCGGCGCCCGACGCGCAGGGGGTGAACGCACCGGCCGCCCTCTCCGGGCCGCACTAGCAGACAGGGGATGCGATGAGCGCGCGTCGGATGCCGGTGGCACAGATCAACGTCGTCGTGATGACGGCGATCGTCTACTACCTCTACTTCGGGATCGAGTTCAACGGCGGGGGGCTGATTCCGGGCTCCGGGTCGGACTGGCGCGGATTCTTCGCGGCGATCGTTCCGACGCTCGGCGCCGCCGCCGTCTACGTCGCCTGGTTCGCCTTCCAGGTCGTGCTCGAGCGCGCGCTCCCGGCGCGCATCGTCCAGGGGACGCCCCTTCCCGACGGCTCGCGCCTCGACTACCGCATCAACGGGCTCGCCGCGATGCTCGTCACGCTCGCGTGCGTGGGCGCCGGGTACGCGGCCGGCGTGCTCGACCTGCCGTGGATCCATCGCGAGTTCGGCTCGCTGATCAGCGTGACGACGCTGTTCTCGTTCGCACTCGCGTGGTGGATGTGGCGGATCGGGAGGAGGAGCCCGGGCGGGCCGAGCAAGGAGTCGGGGGCCTTCGCGCGCGACTACTTCTACGGCGTCGCGTTGAACCCGCGCACGCCCGCCCGCACGGGCTTCGACTGGAAGTTCTTCTGCGAGTGCCGGCCGGGCCTGATCGGCTGGATCGTCATCGATCTGGCCATGGCGGCGTCGCAGTACGAACGCCACGGCTTCGTGACCGCGCCGATGGTCGCGATCGTCGTCCTCCAGGCGGCCTACGTGCTCAACAACTTCCGCAACGAGGCGTGGCTGCTGACGACGATCGACATCCAGAGCGAGCGCTTCGGGTGGATGCTCGTGTTCGGCGATCTCGTGCTCGTGCCCATGACGTACAGCCTCTCGGCCTACTGGCTCGTCGACCACTTCCTCGCACCGCCCGCGTGGCACGCGCCCATGGCGCTCTTCGTCGGCGTCGCGGGCTTCGCGATCTTCATCGACTCGAACCTGCAGAAGGCGCGCTTCCGCCGCGATCCCGACGGCTGCCGCATCTGGGGCAGGCCGGCGGAGTCGATGCCGACGCAGCGCGGGACGCGCCTGCTCTTGTCCGGCTACTGGGGCATGGCGCGGCACGTCAACTATCTCGGCGACTGGCTGATCGCGCTGTCGTTCGGGCTGACGGCCGGCTTCGGATCGTGGATCCCGTACTTCTACCCGACGTGGTTCGCCGTCCTGCTCGTCACGCGCGAGCGGCGCGACGATCGCTGGTGCGCCGCGAAGTACGGCGACGACTGGGAACGCTACAAGCAGCGGGTTCCGTGGCGGATCGTTCCGGGCGTCTACTGAGGCGGCGCCCGCGGCGGGAGTCGTCTCAGGCCTCCATCTCGAGGCGGACCGCGAACCGGTCCGTGTACTTCCGGAACCGCTCGCGCAGGTGGCCCGCGTCGAGGCCGAAGTCGGCGAGGTCGTAGTCGATGCGTCCGTGCCGTCCCTGTGGATGGGTGCGTGCGTAGTCGGCGATCGCCCGCTTCGAGACGTCGTCGAGCGGCTGGCCCGCCTTCGCGTACGCGCGCGCCACCATCGCGTCGCCGTCCGCGACGAGCTCGTGGAACGCGATGTCGATCGACTGCGTCGCCGGCCACACGTCGCGGTCGCGGACGCAGGCGTCGAGCATGTCCCCGACGCGATCCACCAGGAAGGCGCCGAGCCCGTGCGGGTCCGGGTGATCCTGCGCGAGCCGCGCGGTGTACGTCATCATCGTCAGGTACGACGCGACGATGGGCAGCGGGTCGCGATGGTTGATCACGAGCGTCGCGTCCGGGAACACCTCCGCGAGCACCGGCAGCAGCTCGAGGTGCTGGGGCGTCTTGAGCGCCCAGCGGTCGCCGCCGCGCAGGAACGTGATCGCCTGCAGCGCGCGCTTCATGTAGCGGTAGCTCGCGGTCTTGTCGCTCTCCTCGTACCACTCGCTGTACGCGCGCAGCGGGCCGGGCGCCTCGAGGTACATCGTCGAGAAGTCGAGCGCGAGCAGGTCGATCTCCTCGTGCGCGTGGTCCCACGTCATGTCGTGCATCTTGGGGAAGTGCGGCATCGCGCCGTTCACCCACTCGAGCGCGGCGCGACAGCGCGCGATCCGCGGATCGGTCTCGCGGAAGGGCGCCGGCTCCTCGCCGGGCAGGACCGGCTCGAGGGCCTCCCAGTAGGGGAGCGTGCGCAGGGCCGGGTCGGCGGCCATCGCGTTGTGCAGATGCGTCGTGCCCGTGCGCGGGAAGCCCGTGATGACGATCGGCCGGGCGATCTCGACGTCCTCGGCTTCGGGATGTCGCGCGAACAGGTCCTCCACGCACAGACGGTTCCTGAGGAAGCGCAGGATCTCGGCGTGCTTCGACACCCGTCCGAAGGCGGAGAACGGCCGTTCGCTGCGCAGCGACTCGAGCAACGCCTCGAGGCCCGGTCGGAACGAATCGCTCCCGAAGTCGGACAGGCCCGTCTCGGCGACCGCCTGCGCGCACAGGGCATCGATCTCGAAGGAGAGCGTCGGCGCGATCGACTTCGCGGCCTCGAGCTGCTCGCGCACCGCGGGCGCGTGCCGGGGCTCCGCGAGGTCGTCGAGTCGCGTCGTGCGGGTCATGCGAAGTCCTCCGCGTGCGCGCCGATCCCGGCGGCTGCGGACGCGCAGTGCAGCACGCCGCGTCGGCGCGCCTCCACTCGCTTCCCGGCGTCGCCCGCGGTGAACGAGTCGCCCGCGGTTGCAGGGGAAATGGCGCTCCGTCGGCGCGTCGCCGGGGCCTGCTCGACTTTCGGACGGTGCGCGCGCGCACCGGGCCGGAAATCGAGCCCGTCCCGGTCGGCGTCGCCGACGCGGCGCCGCGTCGCGAGATTCCGCACCAGGTTCGCGCACCTGCGGCGCACCGGTCGCCCGCGGCGGCGCGCCGGCAAGCGAGTCGGCCTGCGCAGGCGTTCGGTGGTAGGAAGCAGCCATGTTCCACGGAAGAACGGTGGTGGTGGCGGGCGCGGGGCCGGGCCTCGGCGAGGAGGTCGCGCGCATCGTGCTCCGCGAGGGCGGCAACGCCGTCCTCGGAGCGCGCGACGAGGAGCGCGTCCGCGCGATCGCGCGGTCGCTCGACCCGGAGGGCGCGCGCACGCTCGCCCTTCGCTGCGACATCGAGAGCGCACCGGACTGCGAGGGGCTCGTGGCGGCCGCGCTCGAGCGCTTCGGCCGCGTCGACGGGCTCGCCTGCGTCGCCGCGCGCATCGACGTCCACGGCTCGATCGAGACGACGGCGATCGACGGCTGGCGCGCGGTGATCGAGACCAACGTCATCGGCACGGTGCAGATGCTCCAGGCCGCGATTCCCGCGCTCAAGCAACGCGGCGGCGCGGTGGTGATCGTCGGCTCGCAGTCCGAGGTGCAGCCGAAGCCCGCGCCGACGTTCATCGCCTACGGAGCGAGCAAGGCCGCGATGCACGCGGCCGTGATCTACATGGCGGGCCAGCTCGGCCCCGCCGGCGTTCGCGTGAACCGCGTCGTGCCGAGCACCATGTGGACGCCGACGCTCGAAGGCTTCGCGAGCCACATGGCGAAGGAGCAGGGCTGCTCGCTCGACGACGTGAAGGCGAGGTTCTCGGCCGACATGCCGCTCGGTCGCATGCCGACGGGTGCCGAGACGGCGGAGGCCATCGCCTTCCTGCTCTCGGACCGGGCCAGCGCGATCACGGGACAGGCGCTGTTCGTGAACTCGGGGGAGTGGATGGCGTGAGCGGCGCGGAGGGCGGGGTGGATCCCGCTTGTTCCGCCCGCGAGGTGCATGCAGAATCGCCCGGCCGGATCGGGGAGCCGGACCGGGATGCGCGCCCCTCCCGAGCCGTGCCATCCGCGCGCGCCGGGGGTCCCGTGGCGAACGAGCGTGGCGACAACCTCACCCCGCGCCGCCAGCCGACGCAAGGCCGCGCGCGCGTGCTCATCACGGCGATCCGCCAGGCGGCGCGCGAGATCCTCGCGGCCGAAGGCCCCGACGCATTGACGACGAACCGCGTCGCGGATCGCGCCGGCGTCTCGATCGGCTCCCTCTACCACTACTACGCGAACAAGGAATCGATCGTCGCCGACATCTTCGAGGAGGAGGTGCAGGCGCTCCAGCGCGACATCGACGACCTCGCGCACGGCGTCGAGCTGAGCGATCTACCGCTCCCGCGCGCGCTCTCCGAGTACGTCGCGATGGTGTTCCGACACCGGCGGCGCTTCGCGAACATCCACCGGGAGTTCGTTCGCGACTTCGGCACGCGGTTCGAGCTCCCCTCCCGTCGCTCGCCCGATGGACGCACGTACGAGGAGATCACCGTCGCGTGGCTCGTCGATCTCGTGGCCGACAACCGGCACGCGACCGGCGTCTCCGATCCCGAGGTGGCGGCCCACATGCTCGTGCTGCTGGCGGACGGCTTCGCGCGCGCGACCGCCGAGGAACGCCTGCCCGACATCGCCGAGAGCGAGATCTGCGAAGGCCTCGTGCGCGCGATGCTCGGCTACCTCGGCTTCCGCCCCGAGCTCGCGGCGCGCTCCTGACGCCGCCTCGGGCGGCGCGGCCACGCGGCGAACCGGCACGACGTCACGATCGCCTGCCGCAGGAGCCGAACGAAGAGGACGACTGGCGCGCGAATGCAGCCGATAGAGTTCGGCACCGACTGCCCGACGAGCACCTCGAGGCCACGCGAAGCCTGCCGCTCGATCGCGGTGACGGCGCACGGGGCGGACGTGCCGACTCGCTGGTGACCGAGTGGGTGCATCCGTCGCAGGCGCGCGGCCTGCCCGACGAAGTCCTTCTTCGGTGGGTCGAGATCGCCGTCGACGAGCTGCGCGAGCACGCCGAGACGAGCCGCGCACTCGACTGGCCACGCCGAGCCGCCGCGGAAACCGTTCGCTGCCAACGTCGCGCAGCCCGTCTCTCGTCCGCGCGCCGCGCCGTCGGGGTCCCGCCGGCCCGGCTCCGCGCCGAACTGCGGAGGGCCTGGGCGCGGCAAACGAGCGGGCTGCCGGGCCTTGCGCTCTGCGACGTTGCGGCGCTTCGCGGCGAGCCCGCAGCCGCGGTGCTCTCGGTACCCCAGGTCAAGCACGCGTTCCCACGTGCCCGAGTGCTGCACCAGGCAGCCAATGGCTGCAGTCGGCGCCCGCAGCGACAGCCGCGAAACGCACGGCTCTTCGGATTCATTGGTGCGCCGGGAGGGATTCGAACCCCCGACCCTCAGGTTCGAAGCCTGATGCTCTATCCAGCTGAGCTACCGGCGCGCGGAGGTGGCGCGGAGGATAGCGGCGCGGGCCTGCGCGTCACGCGGCGGTGCGCGTCACGCGGGCGTGCGCGGGGCGAAGCGCAGGGGCAGGGCTTCCATCCTGTGGACGGTGACGCGCGGGGTCCAGCGGGGCTCGGCGAGGAGCTCGAGGTCGTCGCAGGTGGCGACGAGGGTGGCGAGGGCTTCCTGGAGCTCGCAGCGGGCGAGGGCCTGGCCGAGGCAGAAGTGGTCGCCGAGGGAGAAGGTGAGCGACCACTGGCGCGGGTCGCGCGCGGGGTCGAAGCGGTCGGGGTCGGGGTAGCGGCGCGGGTCGCGGTTGGGCGCGCCGATCGGGATCGCGACGGGCTCGCCGGCGGCGAAGTCGAGGCCGAAGGCGCGGTGGGCGCGGACGGCCTTCTTGCCGATCGCGAAGAAGCCGGGCCGCATGCGCAGCACCTCTTCGGCGGTCGAGCGCTTCCAGCGCTCGGGGTCGCGGCGGAGGGCGTCGGCGGCCTCGGGGTGCCTCGTTAGTTCGAGCGCGCCGCTCGCGATGACGCTCGCCGTGGTCTCGATCGCGCCGCCGAACAGGTTCGAGAAGAGCACGACGAGCTCGTGGTGCGAGAGCGCGTCGCCGCCGTCCTCGGCCGCGATCAGGTGGCCGAGCAGGTCGTCGCGCGGCTCGGCGCGGCGGCGCTCGTAGAGCTCGCCGACGAACTCCATCATGGCGGCGAACGTGGCGTTCGCGGTGGCGCGCACCTCGGGCGTGACGTTCGGACCGAAGGCGTCGACGGCGCCGCTGCCCATGCGCTTCGCGACCTCGAGCGCCTCGCCGAGCTCGATGCCGAGGAAGTCGGTGATGGCGAGGAACGGGAGCCGGCGCGCGAAGTCGGCGACGACGTCGAGCTGGCCGGCGTCGCGGTGCGCGTCGAGCAGCGCGCGGGCGTGGGCGCGGATGCGCGGCCGCAGCGCGTCGACGCTGCGGTGGGTGAGCGCCCGCGAGACGAGCGCGCGCAGGCGCGCGTGCGGCGCGCCGTTCAGCGCGCCGAGCGAACTCCTGCGCCACTCCCAGAGCGGGTCGCCCGGCGCGAAGCCGCGCGCGGCGATGAACTCGAGCCCCTCGTTCTCGAAGTCGCCGCTCTTGAGCAGCGCCTCGCAGTCGGCGAACCGGAGGACGGCCTTCGTGCCGGCGTCGGTCGCGGCCGTGCGGTGCTCCTCGCGCAGGCGCGCGAGCACGGGGTACGGGTCCTGCCAGAACGCGGCGTCGGCGAGCGGGATCACGGGCGCGTCGGGCATGCGCGCCTTGTATCACCCTCCGCGAACCGGGAGCTAGCCTCGCGCCGCGCGATCGGCGCAGTTCGCGCCGCGCTGCCACCGAGGCGAGGAGCACGACGTCGCGTGACCGCCTGCACGCTGATGATTCCGGTCGAGAACGCGGCGCGCGAGCTCGACGCGAAGCTCCTGCTCGCGGCCGTCGCCGCGGAGCGCGGCTTTCCCGTCGTGCTCGGGTCGCGGCCGCACCTGCACTACGCGCTCCACCGCATCCCGCGCGGCGTGATGCTCGCGAAGAGCGTGCGCAAGCCGTCGCGCGTCGTGTTCCGCATCGCGCGCGAGCTCGGGCACGACGTCGTCGCGTTCGACGAGGAGGCACTCGTCCGCCCACCCGAGCCCGAGTACGTCGCGCGGCGGCTCGACGCGCGCGCCGTGCGGCGCGTGTCGCACCTGCTCTGCTGGGGCGAGGACGACGCCGACGTGCTCCGCCGCTACGCGCCCGCGCGCGGCATCCCGCTGCACGTCACGGGCAACGCGCGCGCCGACCTGCTGCGCCCGGAGCTGCGCGCCTACCTCGAGCCCGACGTGCGCGCGCTGCGCGCGCGCCACGGCGACTTCGTGCTCGTCGCGTCGAGCTTCGCCGCGGTGCAGCAGCGCGTCGACCCGCTGGGCGACGTGCCGACGGGCGCCTACTGGGAGGCGCGCGCGCGCCACCGCGCGGAGCTGCTCGCGCGCTTCGAGGCCCTCGCGCCAGCGCTCGCGAAGGCGCTGCCGGGCGTGCGCATCGTCGTGCGCCCGCACCCGGCCGAGAGCCGCGCGCGCTGGGATGCGCTCGCGCGCGCCGCGCACGGCGTCGTCGTCGACGAGTCGGGGAGCGCGCTCGCTGCCGCGCTCGCGGCGCGCGCCGTCGTCCACAACGGCTCGACGGCCGGGCTCGAGGCCGCGCTCGCCGGCGCACGCGTCGTCGCCTATCAGCCGGTCGCGCGCGAAGGGCTCGACGCGGCGCTTCCCGACGCGGTGTCGGAGCGCGCGTCGACGGAGGAGGAGGTCGTCGCGGCGGTCGCGCGCGCGGCCGCGCGCGCCGCGCCGTGCGCGCCGGTCGACGTCGAGCGCCACATCGCCTCGCTGCGGGGCCCGCTCGCGTGCGACCGCATCGTCGACGTGCTCGTCGAGGCCGGCTACCGGGAAGGGCCGCGGCGCGCGCGCCACGCGCTGCTCGCGGCGAAGGGCGCGATCAACGCGGTCGGGCGGCGCTGGCTGAAGGAGCGCGACCGCGATCGGCCCGGGCACCGCCGCAGCGCGGCCCACCACGCGCACCGCTTCCCGCCCGTCGCCGCGGCGGAGCTGCAGGCGCGCGTCGATCGGCTCGCCGCCGCGCTCGGGCGCTTCGCGGGCGTGCGCGTCGCCGCGCGCGGCGAGCCGCTCTTCGACGTGCGCGTCGACGAGCACGCCGGGGGCCCGCGATCTGGCGCATAATGCCGGGCCCACTCCGCAGGAGCCCGCACGCCGCATGAAGTTCGTCCTCTCCGCCGCCTTCCAGCCGCTCGACGAGCTGGCCCCGATCGCCCAGGCCGCCGACGCGCACGGCTACGAGGCGATGGCCTTCTCCGACCACGTCGCCTATCCCGAGGTGATCGACACGCCCTATCCCTATACGGAGGACGGCTCGCGCCGCTACGACGAGACGTCGCCGTTCCCCGACCCGTGGGTCGCGATCGGCGCGCTCGCGGCGGTGACGAAGCGCCTGCGCTTCACGAACAACGTGTTCGTGCTCGCGATGCGCAACCCGTTCATCGCGGCGAAGACGATCGGCACGGCGTCGCTGCTCTCGAAGGGGCGCGTCACGCTGACGATCGGCGTCGGCTGGTCGAAGGTCGAGTTCGAGATGGCGGGGCAGGAGTTCCGCGCGCGCGGCCGGCGCACGGACGAGATGGTCGAGGTGATGCGCAAGCTGTGGAGCGGCGACTGGGTCGAGCACCGCGGCGAGTTCTACGACTTC